>CAJXTI010000003.1 GCA_913061185.1 uncultured Oceanobacter sp. | reverse complement strand
ACAAGGACTTCACCAGTTGGGGGGAGTTCTTCCACGAGGACGACGTCGCAGTACCGATCATCGACCGGATTATCCACCACTCGCAGGTGTTTATGATGGGCGGAGAAAGCTACCGGCTGAAGCAGAAACTGGGCAGTTAATGCTCAAAAAGTGGGTCAATTTTATTGGCCAAAGGTGGATCAAAATAGATGGCCATTGACAGTTCTACACCAGAAGCAAAAATTCCCCATCGACTGACTATCTCCAGTGGGCAAACTAACGCCCGTAACTGCGGCTGGTTTTGAGGCAGCGAAAAATTGATCCGACAATACCGCCTTGTCAGCCGTTCGCCTGAACTTCTTCTTGAATAACTTCAGGGTGGCGAAACGCTATGTTAATTAAAGCTTTGGCTGCACCTGAAGGCTGTCTACGGCCTTGCTCCCATTCTTGCAAGGTACGAGCAGAAATTTGTAATGCTGATGCAAATTGCGTTTGAGATAAGCCCGTTTTCAGCCTAGCTTTGGCTACATCGTTAGGCTCTACTTTGGTCGTGCGAGCGGCATTGCCAGCTTGCATTTCACGAACTGACAGGAGTAACTTTTCGCCAAGCTCTTCGCCTGACATTATTTGGGATTTATTCATTTTCAATTACCTCGCGAATTGATTTAAGAATATGAGTAGGTATATTTTCTTTTACGGACTTGCTGTAAATTACTAGCAACCAAATTTCGCCATTAGCTAGCTTTGTATAGTAAATAACTCTTACACCACCTCGTTTGCCAGCACCTCGCTTTGACCATCGGATTTTTCGACAACCTCCACTATTTGGAATGACATCACCCTCATTGGGATTTGCCGCAATCCAAGTGCAAAATTCACCGCGCTCATCTTCTGACCAAATTCTCTCTACATCATTTTTAAATGTAGGAGTTTCAATAATTGTGTACATAGCATGAACTATACGTCATTGACGTAACCGCAGCAAGTGGTATTTACGGCTAACGCCCGTAGCTGCGGCTGGTTTGGAACGCAGCGGAAATTGTGGCCGACAGCCTACGCTCGTTACAGGTTTAGTACAGTTGAGTAAAGACTTCCGGGTGTTGTTCTGCAATACGTAGCAGGGCCACAGCCGGGCCTGGCGGTTCGCGGCGGCCCTGCTCCCAATCTTGGAGCGTACGCATACTAACCCCCGCAAATGCTGATTGAGACATTTTGAGCTTTGAGCGGATCACTTGTGGTGGCGAAGGCTCCGAAAGCGCTGTGGTTTTTAATTGAACCTTACCTTTCTTGTACTGCTGAATTTTTCTAATGCCACCCAGAATCTCAGCACCAATATCTCGCTTACTCATGATCTATTGGCTCTGCAATTTGTTTCAAAATATGACCAGGAATCGTAGGTCGCTCCGATTTACTATAAATCGTAAGCATCCAAATCTCACGATCAGGCTTCTTCCAATAGTAGATAACTCGAACACCACCGCTTTTTCCCTTTCCATCGGGAGCCCAGCGAAATTTCCTAACACCACCGGGGAACCCTTGACGATATCGCCAACATCGGGCTTTTGTATGAGATAAGTCTGCAATGCACGATAATCTTCATCTGAAAGGTAATCTGAGAGAAGTTTCGTAAAAACACTGGTTTCGATAAATATCATAACACCAGATTATACGGCGTTGCCGTATTTTTTTTGCAAGAGAGAGATTAAGCAGTGTAACGCCAAACTCTGGGGCTGGGGCTGGGGCCGCAGTCCCCTGGAATTTTTTGTTACAAGCCCTTCTCGAATACTATTAAATCATTTTCATCTGTGAGTGTAAGCTTGCCGTTTTTAATATCATAACTTGTAAATCCTTTTGGCAACCCTGGATCATCAATTACATTCTCACAAGAGTTGTATAATACCTCTGCTTCTTCCTCGAATTGTAGATACATGTAGCAAAAGTATTTATCTGCATATGCTGAGCCGCTTGGATTGTAATCCCAGCTAAATTGAAATAATGAATATTCTGAAGATATACTGAAAAATTCTAATATTCCAGAAGGTTCGAAAACACCCCAGCCACAGTCTTCTTTTTTTACCTTTGTAAGTAACTGATCAAAATCACCATCAAACTGAACAAAGTAAGAGTTGAATTCAGCATCTTCCTTAACAAGTAATTTTGCGGTGTGATCATTCGAACTTACTGAAGAGTCTTTAGCAAACTTCGAGTCTTCACATAAGGAATATGCCGCACTTGCATATAAGAAAATTATAAAGATAATCAAATTTTTCATTATTAACTCCGGGACTGTAACAGTTTTATTTCTGAGCATACGCGTTTTATCGGTGGCTTATTTTGTTGCAAATATCATTTAAGCCTTTGATTTTATTAATCATTTCACTACCTACCCAACCGTTCCTGCCCGACTAAGCGCGCATGCGTGTTTTTCCATCCTTGATGGCACGCAAAGCATTTTCCCCAATGCTCTAATGCCTCTTATGTCGACCACTTACGCTAACAGCTGATGGAAAAACAGGCAATTAATTCTGACACAACACGCACGTTTGTATTTGCAGCACTGGTATTCTGTTTATTCATGCAGTTCTTTCGAGAGGAGCAGAACCATGAGCAAAAGCCCTTTCATCAATCAAATCTCCAGCTTTATGCGGCTGAATGGATACAGCCTCAGAGCAAAGAGGTCATGATGACTAGGCAGCAGGCTCTGGTAACTCTGTATCTTAGGCTCCAATCAGGCCAGCCCTCAGCGCAAACGCCGATAACCGCCCGGCTCCTGCGTCAGCCAGCCTTCGAGTTCCAGCTCCAGCAGGCTGGCCATCAGCGTGGAGACCGATTCGCCAGTACGAATGGCCAGCACATCCAGGCTGGTGGTCGAGGCAAAGTCCAGCTCGGTTACCAATGGCGGAACCGACGGTTGGAGCGCCGGTTCGCTGGCCGGTGGAGTCAGACAGAGCATATCCAGTTCTTGCAGTACGTCGGCGGCATCGCGCACCAACAGCGCACCGTCGCGAATCAGTTGATGACAGCCCGCAGCGAGCGGGTTGGTGACAGCACCGGGCAAGGCCATCACATCCCGGCCCTGTTGGGCGGCCAGTCGAGCAGTAATCAACGAGCCGCTTTTGATCGCGGCTTCGACCACAATCACCGCGCCGCACAAGCCACTGACAATGCGGTTGCGGCCGGGGAAAAACGACGCCTGTGGCTGGGTGCCCTCAGGCAGTTCCGACAAAATCAGCCCGCGTTGATAAATCTGTTCGTACAGGGGGCGATGGCGTTTCGGATAAACCACATCGGCACCACAACCGAGCACCGCAATGGTGCTGCCAGCCCCCTCTAGTGCGCCCTGATGGGCAGCACCGTCGATACCCAGTGCCAACCCGCTGACCACACAAACACCCGCCCGCGCCAGATCGGCAGCGCACTGTCTGGCCCAGTCACGAGCATAAGGGGTTGGATTACGACTGCCGACCATCGCTACCAGCGGCTGTTGCAACACCACTGGATTGCCGCGCCAGTAGAGCCACAAGGGGGCATCCGTCAGGCTGGCCAGGGCGGGTGGATAACACGGGTCATCGCAGGTTAATAACCCCTGGCCGGGTGTTTTTTGCCATTCCAGCAGGGCATCAAATGCGGCGGTCAGGGGTTGTTGCTGAAATTGCTGCACGACGGCGGGTTTCAGACCCAGTGCCAGCAAGTCGCTGGTGGAGCAAGCAGGCAAGGCATCAAGACTGCCCAGCAGGTCGCGTAATTGGTAGAGCGTGGTGGCACCGACGCCACGTACTTGACGCAGTCGCCACCAGGCAGATAACAGCTCGTCCATGAGCGTTGCTCCTTGACGCCCTGAGGTCAGGGCGATGCTTTGTTGAGGTTTTTACGCTTGATGCCAGCCCTGGCTGCCGGGCCGGATGTCAGGGATTAACGAACTTATCCCCGACCCGCAGCGGACGTGTCGCCCGCATGATCAGCGCGTATGACAGTTTTTCAAAAGTGCGGAACACCATCATGGTGCCAGCACGCTCTTCCGGCATACGGACTTTTTCATCCGCGACCCGGTCAAAAACTACCGCACCGGCTTTGTTGATCACCAGTACATCGCCCGGCTCAAGGTAGTCGCGCTCACCCCGGTTTAATACCACCACATCAAACTGTCCGACCTGGGAAACACCACCGGATACCGCCAGAATCTGACCGACGACCTTATGTTCGGGGCTTTTGGGGAAAAACTGGGTCACCAGCTCACGGTCTTCGGTCGGCAACAACACGTCACCCACGGCCACTTGTTGATAAGTCCGATCCAGTTCAATGGTGGCAATGTCGTCATCACGGGCAATCACTCGTGCCAGACCAATATCGATGGCCTCAAGGCCCAGAATTTCGTCGGTCTCGGGGTCTTTATACAGTTGGCCCTGGCGGAAAATGCCAAACGCATTGGCGTTGTGCAGACGGAAATTGCCGCGCGCATACACCGAGCTGCCAGCGCCCATCAGCAAATGGTCATCAACACCCGACAGAATACGCGGCGAATTACGCAAGACTTCACCATCAACGACCCGGTGCTCACGCAGATAACTGCGGATGGCCCCAGCCGGAATCGCCGGAATCGCCGATTCAATCGATTCTATCCGTGCCGTTGGCTGCAATTTGACCATGCCGGGGCTGAGTTTCACCGTGCGACTGGCGTCCCCCCGGCTAACCACACTGACGCGGGTCTGACCGTCGATGGTAACCAGACCAATCACATCACCCGGAAAAATCAGGTGAGGATTGCTGATTTGCGGGTTCTGATACCAGATTTCCGGCCACTTCCAGGGGTTGTTGGTATAGCGAGCAGAAATATCCCAAAGGGTATCGCCTTTCACAACCACGTACTCCTGAGGTGCGTTCGGCAACAGCTGCAACGCCGAAACATTCGCCGTTACACAAATCAGCGCGGCAAACAGCAGGCGCTTGATGGTTTTGCTCATCCTCTATTCCCTTTATCATTCCGATACTAACGTTAATCGTATTCACCGGGGTGGTGGCAGGCTAAGCTGGACAGGTTAACACCAGCCCGTGCCGGAAGTTGCAACCGGGCAAGTTTAACAAGCCACCACCATCAAGTTCTATAAGCACAGTTGATCTATGGCCATTCTGGAAATACTTGAGTATCCCGACCCACGTTTGCGCACTGTCGCCGCGCCGGTCACACAGGTTGATGATCGTATCCGCTCGATCATCAACAATATGTTCGACACCATGTACGACGCACCAGGCATTGGTCTGGCTGCGACGCAGGTTAATGTCCACGAGCGCATCATTACGATTGATGTGAGCGAAGACAAGACCGAACCACTGGTGTTTATCAATCCTGAGATCCAGGTCCTCGAAGGGGAGCTGGAAACCATGCAGGAAGGTTGTCTGTCGGTGCCGGGGTTTTATGAAGATGTTACCCGCATCGAGCATTGCCTGGTCAAGGCGATCGACAAGGACGGCCAACCGTTCGAGCTGGAGTGTACCGGCCTGTTGGCGGTCTGTATCCAGCATGAAGTCGATCACCTCGAAGGCAAGCTGATGGTCGATTACATTTCGCCGCTGAAGCGTAATCGCATCAAGGACAAGCTGGAGAAAAAGCATAAGGCTGAAGCACGCCAGGGCAAACGCTGATGGCGCTGCGAATCGTCTTTGCCGGTACGCCGGATTTTGCCGCGACCCATCTGCACGCGCTGATCGCCAGCGAGCATGACATTGTTGGTGTTTACAGTCAGCCGGATCGTCCCGCCGGGCGGGGCAAAAAACTGCAGCCCAGCCCGGTCAAGCAGTTGGCACTGCAACACCACCTGCCGGTATTGCAGCCGCTGAACTTCAAGACGCCTGCTAGCGTCGAGCAGCTCGCCGCCTTAAACGCCGATGTGATGATTGTGGTTGCCTATGGCCTGATTCTGCCCAACGTCGTACTGGATACCCCGAAATACGGCTGTCTCAACGTCCATGCCTCCTTGCTACCACGCTGGCGCGGTGCCGCACCGATTCAGCGCTGCATCGAAGCGGGCGACAAACTCACGGGCATCACTATCATGCAGATGGATGTCGGCCTCGATACCGGCGACATGTTGAGCAAAGTCACCACCGGCATCCTCAGTGATGATACCGGCGGCAGCTTGCACGACCGACTGGCCGCCATGGGCCCGCCGGTGCTATTGGAAACGCTGCACCAACTCGAAGCCGGAACCCTGATGCCGGAAAAGCAGAATAACGCCCTCGCCAACTATGCCCACAAGCTGACCAAAGAAGAAGCGCTGATCGACTGGCAACAACCAGCGGATGAGCTGGCGCTAAGAGTGCGCGCCTTTAACCCTTTCCCGATGGCCTACACCCTGCTCGGTAGCGAGCGCATCCGGGTATTGGCGGCCACGTCACTGACGACCAACACATTGCAACCAGCAAATGGGGCAGAGGGTGCGGCAGAGGGTGCAGAGGCAGCCATGACACCGGCACCGCCTGGAAGCTCTGGCTCTGTTCCTGGAACCATCGTGACAGTCAGTCATGAAGGGCTGGACATCGCCTGTGCCGAAGGTCTGCTACGGTTGACCCGTGTGCAACTGGCAGGCAAAAAACCCATGAATGTGGCCGACATCATCAATGGTCAGCCGCAGCTGTTTCAACCCAACTACGTACTGGCATCCTCCCTTTGAGCCGAACTCACCCCCTGCTGTCTACGCCAACCCGTGATCCTCGCGCCTTGGCCGCTATTGGTCTGTATCTGGTCGAAGGCGGCCAGTCACTGAATACCTTGCTGCCAACGCTGGAAGGCCAGGTTGATGACGTCGATCGCGGTTTTCTGCGCGACTTGCTGTTGGGGAGTTGTCGTTATTATTTTCGCCTTAATGCCATCGCCAAAATATTGCTCAGCAATTCCTTCAACGATGAACAGGAAGTCATGCACTGCCTGCTGATCGTCGGCCTGTACCAGCTGGAAATCCAGCATAAGGCAGCCCATGCCGCAGTGCACGCCACCGTCGATGCCTGTGACGAACTGGGCCATGGCCAAGCCAGAGTGGTGATCAACGCCTGCCTGCGCCGCTATCAACGCGAACAACCGCTGCTGTCAGCGCAACTGGCCGACAACCCGGTGACCGCCACCAGCCACCCCAAGTGGCTGGTAAAAATGCTGACCAAAGCCTGGCCAGCACAATGGTCTGATATTCTGCACAACAACAACCAGCTGCCACCGCTCTGCTTGCGGGTAAACCGCCGCCACGCTGAACGCGACGCCTATTTAGCGCAACTGCAGGCACAAGGGATCGAGGCTCGCTCGGCACCGTTCTCCCATCAGGGGATTTATCTGCGCGACCGCTGTGATGTCACCACCCTGCCCGGCTTTGCCGACGGCGATGTCAGCGTGCAAGACGAAGCCGCCCAGCTGGCCGCCGAGTTGCTCGCACCCGAGGATGGCGAACGGATTCTGGATGCCTGCGCGGCTCCCGGTGGTAAAACCTGCCACCTGCTGGAACTGGCCGATATTAATCTGACCGCCGTCGATCTCGAACCCGGCCGCATGGTCAGAGTCGAAGAAAATCTTGCTCGTCTGAAGCTCTCCGCCCAACTCATCAGTGCCGACGTCGGCGACACAGATCGCTGGTGGGATGGCGAGCTGTTCGATGCCATCTTGCTGGACGCCCCCTGTTCCGCCACCGGCGTGATTCGTCGTCACCCGGATATCAAGCTGTTGCGGCGACGGGAAGATATTGACCCATTGGTCGAGCTGCAGGCGCAGCTGCTGGATGCCTGCTGGCGAATGCTGAAACCCGGTGGTCGACTGCTGTATGCCACTTGCTCAGTATTGCCACAGGAAAACAGCCAGCAAATTGAAGCCTTTGTACAACGGACGCAGATCAACATCGCAGGCGAAGCCCGTATTTTGCCACTGGACAAGCCATGGGGAACGGCCTGTAATGCCGGACGCCAGCTGTTCCCGACTGCGGACAGCACCGATGGCTTTTATCTGGCGTTGTTACACAAACAGGTGACAACCGCATCCGCCACTGAACATGGGGACTCTGTGTAGCCATGAAAATTATTATTCTGGGGGCTGGCCAGGTCGGCGGCACACTGGCTGAAAACCTTGCGGTTGAGCACAATGACATCACGGTGGTCGATACCGACCAGGTGCGGCTGCGCGAGCTGCAGGATCGTATCGACATTAAAACCGTTGCGGGCCATGGCTCTTACCCCTACGTTTTGCGCGAAGCCGGGGCTGACGATGCCGACATGCTGGTGGCCGTTACCAACTCCGATGAAACCAATATGGTGGCCTGCCAGGTGGCCTACTCGCTGTTCCGCACACCAACCAAAATCAGCCGGATTCGCTCCAGCGCTTATCTCAAGCAACCGGATCTGTTCCGCATTGATGCTTTCCCCATTGACGTACTGATTTCCCCGGAGCAAGTGGTTACCAACTACATCCGCCGCTTGCTGGAATACCCCGGTGCCTTGCAGGTACTCGATTTTGCCGACGAGCGGGTACAGCTGGTGGCCGTCAAAGCCTATTACGGCGGCCCGCTGGTGGGTCAGGCGATCCAGCAATTAAAAAGCCATTTGCCCGATGTTGATACCCGTGTGGCGGCCGTATTCCGGCGCGGCAAGGCGATTGAGCCGACCGGTGATACCGTCATCGAAGCCGATGACGAAGTGTTCTTTGTGGCTGCCAACGCTCATATCAAAAAAGTAATGGCAGAGCTGCGCCGCAGCGAAGATTCCTACAAGCGCATTATTATTGCCGGTGGTGGCAACATTGGTTATCGACTCGCACGGGCGCTGGAAAAGGATTACCACATCAAGCTGCTGGAACATGACCGGGCACGGGCACGGTTTCTCAGCGAAAACCTCAACCGCGCCGTCGTATTGATGGGCAGCGCCACCGACAAGGCGCTGCTGGAAGAAGAAAACATTGAGAATACCGATGTATTCTGCGCCCTCACCAACGATGACGAGGTCAATATCATGTCGTCGTTACTGGCCAAGCGGCTTGGTGCCCGCAAGGTAATGACCCTGATCAACAAGGCCGCCTATGTTGACCTGGTGCAGGGCGGCACCATTGACGTCGCCATCTCTCCCCAGCAGGCCACCATTGGCAGCCTGTTAACCCACGTCCGGCGTGGCGACGTGGTCAACGTCCACTCATTACGGCGCGGTGCCGCCGAAGCCATTGAAGCCATCGCCCATGGCGACAGCCTCTCTTCCAAGGTCGTGGGTAAGGCCATTCGTGAAATCCAGCTGCCACCAGGCACCACCATTGGTGCCATCGTGCGTGGTGAAGAAGTAATTATGGCGACCTCGGAAGTAGTCGTGGAGTCCGATGATCACGTCATCCTGTTCGTGATGGACAAACGTCATATTGCCGATGTGGAACGACTGTTCCAGGTTGGCCTGGGTTTCTTCTAATAACAGATGTAAGGCGAACCGGATTATGCATATCTCCGTGATTGCGCGGGTACTGGGTATCTTTCTGATGTTGTTCAGCCTGACCATGCTGCCCCCCATCCTGGTCTCTATATGGTTTCACGACGACGCGCTGCAAGCTTTTATCAGCGCTCTGGGTCTCACCTTCGGCCTGGGCTTCCTGTGCTGGTTGCCAGTACGGCATGTTCATCATGACCTGCGCACACGGGACGGATTTGTCATTACCGTGCTGTTCTGGATTGTGCTGGCGCTGTCGGGCTCGTTTCCGTTTATGTTGTCGGAAAATCCGGGGCTGAGCTTTACCGACGCCTTTTTTGAATCGCTGTCTGGCTGGACCACCACCGGGGCCACCATTATGACCGGGCTGGATGAACTGCCGAAAAGCATTCTCTGGTATCGCCAGCAGCTGCAGTGGCTGGGCGGTATGGGAATTATCGTGCTGGCGGTGGCGGTGCTGCCGATGCTCGGCATTGGTGGCATGCAGCTATTCCGGGCTGAAACCCCAGGGCCGTTAAAAGACTCGAAACTGACTCCGCGTATTACCGAAACAGCCAAGGCGCTTTGGTATATTTACCTCAGTCTGACCATCGCCTGTGCACTGGGTTACTGGCTCGCGGGCATGACGCCCTTTGATGCCATTGGTCACAGTTTCGCCACGGTTGCGATTGGTGGCTTTTCGACCCACGACGCCTCCATGGGCTACTTCGACAGCGCCACGATTGAGATGATTGCGGTATTTTTCATGCTGATTTCATCACTCAATTTTGCCCTGCATTTTTATGCCTGGCGCTATCATTCGCTGACCCATTTTCTCCGCGACTCCGAACTGAAGTTCTTTTTTGCCGTGATGGCGGGCGGTATTGGCCTGACCATTCCGGCGCTTTGGCTGACCAATACCTACGAGCTGCCAGAGGCCATTCGTTACGGCATTTTCGAAACCGTCTCGGTCGCCACGACGACTGGCTTCGCTACCGCCGACTTTTCCGTCTGGCCGATCTTCCTGCCGGTGCTGCTGTTTATGATGGCGTTTATTGGCGGCTGTGCCGGATCAACCGGCGGTGGCATGAAGGTGATTCGGGTGCTGCTGATTTTCAAGCAGGGCAATCGTGAAATTAATCGCCTGATTCACCCCAACGCCGTGATTCCGGTCAAGATTGGCCGCCAACCGGTTCCTGAGCGGGTACTGGAAGCGGTATGGGGATTTTTTGCCCTGTACGTGATGACCTACATGGTGATGATGCTGTTGTTACTGGCAACCGGACTTGACCATGTGACGGCTTTCTCTGCTGTCGGTGCCTGTCTTAACAACCTTGGGCCGGGGCTGGGCGAGGTCGCCACTCACTACGGTGATATCAGCGATGCCGCAAAGTGGATTTGTGCCCTGACCATGCTGCTCGGACGACTGGAAATTTTCACCTTGCTGGTGCTGATCAGCCCCGCGTTCTGGCGCGGCTGATCATTACCCTCGCCCGGCTGCCCGGCACCCAATCAAGGGACTCTGGCAGCCGCATACGGGCTGGGAATGCCGTCCGGCTGACGTTTGAAACGCTTGTAAGTCCACTGGTATTGCTCCGGGGCAGCGGCAACCACCTGCTCAACACTGCGATTCAGTGCCGCACAGGCGGCTTCAGCATTGTCGCTGTAAATCTCGGCGTCCGGTTCAATAAAGTGGATATCAAAGCCGCTGGCATCCGGTCGCCGCAGTGCATACGCCATCACGGCCCTGGCACCGGTACGCTGCAACAACTCGTAGGGCATACGCGGCGTCAGCGTCGGCACACCCATAAAGGGAACCATCACACCACTGCGACGCTGCGGCTCCTGATCCGGTAAAAAACCTGCGACGCCGCCTTTTTGCAAGGTCTTGAACAGAGATCTGACGCCACTGGCGGTGGTCGGCACCAGAACCGCTCCGCTTTTTTCCCGACGCCTGCGCATCCAGTCATCAAAATAGGAGTTTTTTGCTGGCTTGAACATAATGGTGAGCCGACAACGGTCACTGAGATAGGTATTTAACTGCTCCCAGTTACCGATATGCGGTGCCAGAATCAACAAGCCACGAGTATCGGCCAACGCTTCGTCCAATAGCTGCGGATTGTGCACTTGCCGTATCAGCCCAAGCACATCGGTGATCTCCTTACCCCAGAACACCCCCATTTCGGTGCCCACCATACCGTTGTGTCTCAAGGTATTCCGGAGCATCTGATTCCGCTCCTGCTCACTCAGGTGCGGGTATGTCAGCGCCAGATTAACCCGCGCAACTTCTCGCGCCCGTGTCCGCCGGATCCATAGCGACCAGCCCAGAATCCGGCCAATACGTTGCGCCATCCCCAGCGATAACAGCCCCAACAAGCGGACAAGGACAATCATCAAATATCCGGCAATCTGTTTCACGGATCCTCACTGATAGAAATTGAAAACCGCAGTGTACGACCTGTACTTTTACAGGCAAGTCTTATAGCAGCCAGCCTTTGCTACACTCTTTAAATCAACTACAGGGTGTTGCATGTCGTCTTCTAATCTTAACCTCAGCAATCAGCGTATTCTGGTCATTGATGATCTGGTGGATTCGCGCAGTATCATGAAACGCATGTTGACCGAGCTGGGGGCAGAGAGAATCGATACCGCAGTCGACGGTGATCAGGCCATCATGATGATCAACGACACCGATTACGATCTGGTGCTCTCTGATTATAATCTGGGCAGGGGCAAGGACGGCCAACAAGTGCTGGAAGAAGCCCGTTACACCAAACGTCTGCGGGCGCGTTCAATTTTCATCATGGTGACCGGAGAAAATGCCTCGGATATGGTCATGGGGGCACTGGAATATGAACCGGATTCCTACATCACCAAACCCATCACCCTAAAATCCCTCAGTCAGCGGCTTGGCCGCATCATGCAGGGGCGTCGCATCATGGCCAGCATGCATCAATTGATGGATGCCGGAAAAACCCAGGAAGCCATTGCTGAAGCAGAACGCCTGATCGCATCACAACCACGAATGATGACATTGGTCTCACGAGGGCTGGGGCCGTTGTACATCCATCAGGAAGAATACAACAACGCCATTCGGGTCTATTCCATGGTGTTAAACCAGCATTTTCACTCCTGGGCGCGGCTGGGTCAGGCCATCTGCATGCACAAACTGGGAGATTCCCTCAGCGCCCTGGCGCTCCTGAAAGAAACCCTCCGACGCCAACCCCGGCATGTGCAATGCTACGACTGGATGGCCCGTATCTACCTCTCGCTGGGCGACCAGGTCTATGCGCAGAAATTATTGGTCAAAGCGGTCGAGATTTCTCCCAGAGCGGTATTGCGACAGCGTGAACTCGGACAGCTGGCACTGCAAAACCAGGAGTGGCAAGTCGCCGCCAGCGCCTTTGAACAAGCGGTGCGGCTGGGACGCCATTCCTGTTACAAAAGTATCGATGCCTACCTCAACTACGCCGATGCCGCCCTGCCATTAATCGAATCAGACAAGGTGACATACAAGCGCCTCGGCGATAAAGTGCAGCGTGTACTGACAGATCTGCAACAGGACTTCAGCCAAAGCATCGCACTAAAATATGCGGGGGTACTGGCCCAAGCGCGTATCTGCCATGCAATGGGCTTGCTGGAACGTGGCTTACTGCGGCTGAATGCAGCAGAACACCTGTTCCGGGAGATGGAAGTACCCGATGCCGACGATGCCTTGTCGCTGACCTCAACCATGATTCAGTGCGGCGAACATGTACGGGCCGAAGACCTGCTCCGTACCGTCAAGGGCATGACTCTCAGCGCTGCCCAGCAAGCACGGGTTGAGCAGCAGGCCAATACCTTGAATGAAGCCGCTATCCGCCAGCACAGTGACCAGGTCAACGCCGAAGGCGTCAGCCTGTATGAACAGGGCGAGTACATGCGTGCCATGAAAGCGTTTGATGAAGCCGCCGACTACAGCGAAGCCGGAGTCAGCGTCTTGCTGAACGCCATTCAGGTACGGGTCAGCCTGATCAATCACAGCCCTTGCTCGCAAGATCAGCGCCGCCAACTGTTGTTTCAATGTCGGCCACTGTTTCAGCGTATTGGTACCGTTGGTCATACCGATGAACGATTTGAGCGCTTCCAGCGCCTGAAGAACAACTTTACCCGCTTGCTCCAGGAGCCAGCTTCATGAAATTTGATTACATGGTCGGTGCGGTCATCCACGACCTCAAAAACCAGCTACAAACCTTGCTGGCCTGTGAACAGGAAGCCCTGACTCACATTCCTGAGCGCTACCACGCCTATCTGAAACCGATTATGCAAAATACCAATCGCCTGCAAAACGATGCCATCCAGATGATGACGCTGTTTCGGATGGAAAAAGAACGCGATTTCCCGCTCGACGATGCCTGGCCCCACGATACCGCCCTTGACGCCATCGAATCGACCCAGTTGCAGTTCCCCAACATCCGCTTCGAGAACAACATCGACGAAGCCATTCAGGGGTTTTACAGCGAAGACCTGATTCATATGGCACTGGTCACCCTGATTACCAACAGCGCCCAGGCGGGTTCGACCCGCATTCGCCTCAGCGCCGCCATTGACAATGACAGCCTGATCTTTCGAGTCGAAGACAACGGCCACGGATTCGACCAGAGCGTGCTCAACGGCGAACAGATCACCACCAAAAACGGCGGCAGTGGCCTGGGTCTTTACCTGGTTGAAGAAATCGCCCGGCACCACGTCTTTGGCGACAGCCATGGCCGCATCCGCTGTGGCAACCTGCCCAAGGGGGGCGCTGACGTCAGCATTTACTTACCGCATTATTAGGGGCGTTTAGGGGCGTTCTCAATTATTTAACTCGCTAAACCGCACTCCTCATGCCTTGTTCTGAAACCAACTGGCTCTCAGCAGACCCGGTTTAATCATTGAGAACGCCCCCAAACACAATCCGGGCAGCGCAGGTCTGCCCGGCGCAGGCGCACCGATACTCGCCATCAAGTGACGCTCAACACCCCCTGCCCCCTGTTATCCCCCTTGACGGCTGCTATAATCCTGCGTCTTTCTATTTTTGCCTGATCTAAGCGGGCAGATCGAACCGCCAAAGGGTTATTGCTGTGAGCCAGAGTCGTCATAACGTCAAAACCTTTCAGGGTCTGATTGCCACCCTGCAAGAATACTGGTCCGATCAGGGCTGTGTTATCAACCAGCCACTGGATCTCGAAGTCGGTGCCGGTACTTTCCATGTACACACCTTTCTGCGCGCCATTGGCCCGGAAAACTGGAACTCGGCCTACGTCCAGCCCAGCCGTCGTCCCACCGATGGCCGTTATGGTGAAAACCCCAATCGTCTGCAGCACTACTACCAGTTTCAGGTGGTGATGAAGCCCAACCCGGCTGACTTTCAGGAAAAATACCTGGATTCCCTCAAGGCGCTGGGGATTGACCCGCTGGTGCATGACATCCGCTTTGTCGAAGACAACTGGGAATCCCCCACTCTGGGTGCCTGGGGTCTGGGTTGGGAAGTGTGGCTCAACGGGATGGAAGTGACCCAGTTCACCTACTTCCAGCAGGCCGGTGGGCTCGAATGTTATCCGGTCACGGGGGAGATCACCTACGGCCTCGAACGCATTGCCATGTACCTGCAAGAAGTCGATTCCGTTTACGACCTGGTCTGGACTTACGGCCCGGATGGCAAGGCCGTGACCTATGGCGACGTGT
This sequence comes from uncultured Oceanobacter sp., assembly GCA_913061185.1. Classification (GTDB taxonomy): domain Bacteria; phylum Pseudomonadota; class Gammaproteobacteria; order Pseudomonadales; family Oceanobacteraceae; genus Oceanobacter; species Oceanobacter antarcticus. The sequence continues at coordinate 106,593 of CAJXTI010000003.1, read as the reverse complement.
TCCACCAGAACGAAGTCGAGCAATCCGCTTACAACTTCGAACACGCCGATGTCGATTTCCTTTTCACCGCGTTTAACCAGTATGAAAAAGACTGTATCCGGCTGATCGACGTTGGCTTGCCGCTGCCCGCCTATGAGCAAGTATTAAAAGCCTCGCACACCTTCAATATGCTGGATGCCCGTGGCGCTATTTCGGTCACCGAGCGTCAAGGCTATATCCTGCGTGTCCGTACTCTGGCCCGTGCCGTCGCGCATGCCTATTTTAACAGTCGGGCCGAAAAAGGTTTCCCGTTGGCTGACGCAGGCCCACGGGCAGAAGTATTGGCCAAATATGAAGACGACAAGGCCCAGGCCGCAGAAAAAGCCGCCAAAACTGCTGCGAAAGCCGCAGAGAAAGCCGCTGCCAAGCAAGCCCAGGAGAAAAAATAATGAGCACCCGTGATTTTCTGGTCGAACTGGGTACCGAAGAACTGCCGCCAATGGCACTCAAAACCCTGTCTGAAGCCTTTGCCAATGGCATTGTCAGTGGCCTGAAAGACGCCGGACTGGACGCCAGTGACGTCGAGATATTTGCCGCACCGCGCCGGATGGCGGTACGTCTTGCCGAGCTGGCCGAAAAACAGGCCGACCAACAAGAAACCCTCTACGGCCCACCGGCCAAAATTGCCTACGATGCCGATGGCAACCTCACCAAAGCCGCTGCCGGTTTTGCCGCCCGTGCCGGAGTCGATGCCAGCGAATTGCAAACCGCGCCTGAATCAGCCGGTAAAAGCGCAGGCAAGCTGATGATTCAGCGCACCATTTTGGGTAAAGACACCGTTGAGCTGCTGCCTGCCATCGTCCAGACCAGCCTCGACAAACTGCCCATTCCCAAGCGCATGCGTTGGGGTGCCTCACGGGTTGAATTCGTACGCCCGGTACAGTGGTTGGTCATGCTGTTTGGTAACGACGTGGTTGACGGCGAAGTCCTCACCCTGCAAGCCGGAAATACCTCCCGTGGCCACCGTTTCCACGCGCCCGGTGATGTGACCATTCACTCACCGGCTGAGTACGAAAGCGCCTTGCGAGCGGCCTACGTGATGGCCAGCTTTGCCGAACGCTCCGAGCTGATTGCCACACAAGTCAAAGCCGCAGGTGAAAAACTCGGCGGCGAAGCGGTGATCAGCGACGATTTGCTGGAAGAAGTCACCGCCCTCAACGAGTGGCCGGTAGCGCTCTCTGGTTCCTTCGACGAGAGCTTCCTCACCGTGCCCGCCGAAGCGCTGGTGTCATCCATGAAAGAACACCAGAAATACTTCCATGTGATGAAAGACGGTCAGCTGCTGAACAACTTCATCACCGTCGCCAACATCGAGTCGAAAGATCCGGCCCAGGTGATTTCCGGTAACGAAAAAGTGATTCGTCCACGTCTGGCCGATGCCAAATTTTTCTGGGATACCGACCGCAAGCAGCCACTGGAAAGCCGCTTTGCCAAGCTCGAAAACGTCGTCTGGGTCAACACCCTTGGCTCCATTGCCGACAAGGCTCGTCGCATCTCCACCCTGGGGCAAAAAATAGCCCGCGTTATGAACGCCGATACCGCACTGGTGGAACGTGCCGCCAGGCTGTGCAAAAACGACCTGGTCTCCAACATGGTGTTCGAGTTCACCGACCTGCAAGGGCTGGCGGGTAAATACTATGCGGAACACGACGGCGAACACGCCGACGTCGCAGCGGCCATGATCGAACAATACATGCCTGCCTTCGCCGGTGATGAACTGCCAGCCAGCGCCACTGGCACCGCCATTGCACTGGCCGATCGACTCGATTCACTGGTGGGCCTGTTTGGCATTGGCCAGTTGCCAACCGGCTCCAAAGACCCGTTTGCGCTGCGGCGGGCCTCACTGGGCGTGCTGCGCATTCTGGTGGAAAAGCAGATCAACATCGACCTGTCGGAACTGCTCGACTGGGCACTCAATAACAGCTGGGCCATTGAACTGAAAGCTGAGACCAAGGCCACCCTGACCGAGTACCTGCTGGATCGCTTCAGCGCCTGGTATCAGGACGCCAATATTCCTGCCGAGGTCTTTCAGTCTGTCCGCGCCCTCGGCATTACCCACCCACTCGACATCGACCGTCGAGTCAAAGCGGTACACGCCTTCAGCCAGCTGGAATCTGCGGCAGCACTGGCGGCGGCCAACAAGCGGGTGGCCAATATTCTGGCCAAAAACAACGGCGACCAGGTCACCGCAAGCGTTGATGCCGCGCTGCTGCAACAGGCGCAGGAAAAAGCCCTGTTCGAAGAAATGACCGGCCTCGCCGACCTGACCTCGCCACTACTGGCCAGAGGCGACTATCAAGGCGCATTAAATGCACTGTCGCAACTGCGCAACGTCGTGGACGAGTTCTTCGACAACGTTATGGTCATGGCTGACGACGACGCGATTAAAAACAACCGGCTGGCGCTGTTGAAACAGCTGCGCGCCATGTTTGTTGGTATCGCCGATATCGGCTTGCTGCAGGGCTGATACACTGTTTAGCGCCGCTTTCACGCGGTGCTGCCCAAATAAACGCCCGGCCAGTCCGGGCGTTATAGTGCTTGAGCCTTGCGCCCCATCTGTCTCAGGTCATTCCAAGATCAATAACCAACGCTCGCTATCGGCGCTAGTGCCTTCCGGATCAGGCAATTTCTGGCGGCCAGACAACCAGCGCGGCGCGAACAAACGACAGGCCGACGCCGTGGTCACCGCCAGCATCAAATGATCAAACCTCCGGCTCCAGCAGATAGAGCCGGAGTGGTGAAAACTCGCAGCTTTCTCCAACCTACTGGCTGCTGATGCTTCCCCGCCGTCAGTCGCGACAAGCAGTAATCTCATCTTGCCAAACTCCGCCAGATCAATGCCCCGGCCTTGCTGCTTTACCCCACTTTCATAACAGCACCACCAGCGATACCACTCTCTCAGCCGTTGCGCCTCAGGCAGTACCTGCCAGCGCTGTTGCAGTGCTGGCGAGCCGTACGATTCCACCATATCGGCCAGCGCTGCTCGGGGTTTGATCTGTTCGATATCAACCCCGACCGGGCCTACCGCAATTGCACAGGCAAACCAGTCACCGCTGTGTGACAACGACACACCGATGTGTTGATAACCATCATTCGAGAGCCACAAGCGACCGCTGTCACGCTGCTCCACCTGCCACTGCAGTGGTGTTCCACCAAGATATTCACTCAAAGCCAGCCGCAACAGGTAATGACCATATAAAAAACTCTGCTGTCGACGTACAGCCCCCAGTTGCTGCAAACGCCGCTGTTCCGATGGCGTTAGCCAGTCGTGGGGGGAAGGAGGTGAAATAGCTGATGATTCAGCCAACAGCAGCCAACAGGGTGCAGAATCGGGGTTAGCAGTCATGACCTTATTTGTCGAAAAAATAGTCGAATGGATGGTTTGCGCCAGTCACGGCGCTTGCCTGACGATGTTTGGCCAGTACAATACGCGGCCAATTATATGGATGAGAGTGTTCCGTGTCTGGTATCAATTTCAGCATCAGGGATTGGGCAGTCTGGATGCCAGCAGAAGCCGCCGATGAGCAACCGCATCGGCTTGATACGCTGGCGCTGGGGCTGATTCCTGCAATGATGCGTCGGCGTCTCGGCGAGCAAGGCAAGCTGGTAGTGTCGGTTTGCTCGGCACTGGTTGAGCACCAGCCGGTGATGCCGATGGTGTTCTGCAGCCGTCACGGGGAAATCCGCCGCTCGATTGAACTGCTGTCCGCATTGATTGCCGGTGAACCGGCCTCTCCCATGGCTTTCAGCCTGTCGGTACACAATGCGGTGAGTGGCATGTTGTCGATTGCGACCGGTAATACATCCAATATCAGTGCCATCGCCGCCGGGCCGGATAGCTTCGTCAACGCGCTGACCGAAGCCGCCATGATGCTGGCCGATTCTGGCACCGACACGGTACTCTGTGTGGTTCACGATCTGCCACTGCCCGAGCTGTATCAGGGCAGCTGCATGGATCCACCCGCACCCTACGCCATCGCCATGTTGCTGGAGCAACCTGGCGCGCACTCCTATCGTATCGACTTTACTGCCGGATCAGGCCAGACACGTCCAATATTGGCACAGCTGGCGGATGTCTGTGCGCTCCTGAGCGGGAAAATATCCTGCTTGCCACTCGCCTCCGCCGCGATTGAATGCCAGCAGGCGCAACCATGATGCCTTGGCTGAGCCGCCTTTGGCGCACCCTGGCAACGGCGTTTTGCTTTGCCATGTTTGGCATCGGGGGAGTGCTGATTGCGCTGCTGGTCAGCCCCTTGCTGCTGTTGCTGGTACGCAACCGCCAACAGCGCCAGTGCCTTGGCAAACGATTGGTCAGCAACGCCATGTATGCCTTTATTGTGCTGATGCGGGTGACTGGCGTCATGACTTATCGTGTCCGTAATGTCGAGTGGTTACAGCAGACCGGACAACTGATTCTGGCGAATCATCCGTCTCTGATTGATACCATTTTCCTGATTGCCTTTGCCCGCAACGCGGACTGTGTGGTGAAAGGCAAGCTGCTGCGAAATCCGTTTACCTGGGGGCCCATCAAGTTGACCGGATATATTGCCAACAGTACACCGGAGCAGGTCATCGAGGCCGCCGGCGAATCCTTCCGCCGTGGTAATAACCTGATTCTGTTTCCGGAAGGCACCCGTACTGTCGCTGGCCAACCGGTGGTACTGAAACGCGGTGCGGCCAATATCGCCATCAAGACCGCCACGGATATCCGCCCGGTATTGATCCGTTGCGAGCCAGTGGCACTGACCAAAGAGATCAAATGGTATCAGGTACCGCCACGCAAGGTCTGTATGACCCTCGACGTCCAGCCGCTGCTTTCGGTCAGCCAGTACATCAACTCGGACAATCCCTCCATGGCCGCCCGCGCACTGACCTGCGACCTGGAACACTTTTTTAACGCGGCGGTATACACTGCGCCCTCCGGGGCTACAGCAGCAGTTCAAGCCAATACCGCTCTCCAACACGTAAAGTAGGACGCTCTCTTCATGAACAGAGAAGAAATTACCAGTCACATAACCCGCGTTATGTGTGAGCTGTTTGGACTCCAGCAAGATGCAATCACCATGGACGCCAGACTCTACGAAGACCTGGATATCGACAGCATTGATGCGGTCGACCTGGTGGTGGAAATGAAACGCATCACCGGCAAGAAAATCAATCCGGAAGACTTCAAGGCCGTCCGCACCGTGGGTGACGTAGTAGACGCAGTTGAAGGCCTGTTCGGACACTGACTGATGGTGACGATGCGAGCCTGGGCATGAAGCTGTTCTTCACCATCAGCATGGTTGTACTGTCGGTCTGTTATCCGCTAGCGGTATATTTTGGCCTGCAGTATTTCAGCAGCCGTTATCTGGCGTTGTTATTACTGACGCTAGGTATCGCCCGCAGCCTGACCAACGAAACAGCCAGCAGCGCTGGTCGCTGGATGATGGTGGCCATGCTGGTGCTGTTGGCGGGCTGGACCTGGCTGGCGGATTCCGACCTCGGACTCAAGCTTTATCCGGTGCTGATCAGCCTGAATCTGCTGCTGTATTTTGGCTGGAGCCTGCGTGGCCCGCAAACCGTGGTCGAACGTCTGGCGCGCCTGCAAGACCCCGAGCTGCCCGCCAGCGCGGTGGCCTACACCCGCCAGGTTACCAAGGTCTGGTGCGGATTTTTTCTGGTCAATGGCAGTATCGCCCTCTGGACAGTCGTCGATGGCAACGATGAAATCTGGACGCTTTATAACGGACTGATTTCCTATCTGCTGATGGGAACACTCATGGCGGCTGAACTGCTGGTTCGCCGCCACGTAAAACGGACACAACATGGTTGATTCTTTTTTGCGCTTCGAGCAGCGCTTTTACCTCCCCGCACACCCGGAGCAGTGTCTGTTTACCGGCCCCGATGGCCAACACAGCGTCGCTGACTGGCTGCAGCGGGTGGCCGACTGGCAGGTGACACTTGATCGGGTAGTGGCACAACAGCCCGGCTTCCGCCGTTGTGCGGTGTACCACAACGACCTGGCCGAATTCAGCGCGATTCTGATGGCGCTCTGGAGTCGGGGCCTGGTTGCCTGCGTGCCAGGCGCCAATACGCCGGGCACCAGCACGGCGCTGTCCCCCCTGGTCGACGCCTTTGCCGGTGAATTTGGCGACAGCGCCAAACCCTTGCTGGAAGCCACTGCTGGTTTGGGCCAGCAACCACTGCAGGCCTTGTCCGAAGCGCTGGATTATTCATCCGTATTATTGGAAATTTTCACCTCCGGCTCTTCTGGTGAACCCCAGGCCATTCCCAAAACCTTGCGCCAGATGGCCGCCGAAGTGACCGTTATTGAGGGCTTGTGGGGCGCTCTGATGCAGCGCCATTGCGCCCTTGGCACGGTCAGCCATCATCATATCTACGGCATTCTCTATCGGCTGTTATGGCCACTGGCCAGCGGTCTGCCCATGTGGACCCATACCTGTGCCTTTATCGAAGACGTCGCTGCCGCTATTACGATCTGTGGCGACTGTTTTATGGTCAGCAGCCCAACCCATCTGTCGCGCTTGCCGGACGCTTTTGACTGGCAACCGATCCGCCAGCATTGCACCTTGGTGTTAAGCTCGGGCGCACCGCTGCCCGCCAGCGCCAGCCTGGCAACCCATGCTGCGATCGGCGTTGATGTTGCCGAAATTTTTGGCAGCTCCGAAACCGGCGGTATCGCCTGGCGACGCCAGCATAATCCGGCACATACCCAGTGGACACCCGTGCCCGGCGTTGACGTCAGGGTCGATGCCGACAGCCAGTGCTTGCAGATTCGCTCGCCTTATCTGCAACAGGATGACTGGTACGCCACCAGCGACCGGGTAGAAATCGGCCCGGATCAGAGTTTTACCCTGATCGGCCGGGTCGACAAGATCGTCAAGGTCGAAGGCAAGCGCCTGTCGCTGACGGCGATGGACAACCAGCTGTTTACCCATCCGCTGATCAGCGCCGCCCGCTCGCTGGTGCTGCAATCCCGGCGCGTCGAAGTGGCGGCAGTGATCTGCCTGTCTGCTGCAGGTCTGGCCTATCTGGAGACGCAAGGTCGCAAGGCCTTGATTGATACCCTCCGCCATCATCTGCTCGACCATGTTGAGCGACCGCTGCTGCCACGGCGCTGGCGTATTGTGCTGGCGCTGCCATGCAACTCCCAGGGGAAAACCCTGCAACAGGATCTGCTTGAGCTGTTTGCCAGCCGCCCCGACCAGCCGGTTATTTTGACCGAACGGTTGCACCACGATGCACTGACGCTGGATCTGCAGATACCGGCCGACCTGCAATATTTTGTTGGTCATTTTCCCCGGCATCCGATTCTGCCGGGCGTTGTCCAGATCGACTGGGCCAGCCGCTTTGGCCGCCATTATCTGGCAGTGCAGGGCGCATTTTGCGGTATGAAAAATATCAAATTTGTTAACCCGATCCTGCCTGGTGATCACATTACCCTGACCCTGTCGCTCAAGAACCGGGACGACAGTGGCGATGTTGCTTTCGCTTATCGTCAGGGTGACAAGATCAACGCCAGTGGTGTGATCAGCTTTGCTGGCTCGACTGCGACTTAACAACAAGGACAGGCCGTACTGACTATGGTTACCTTTAATGGCTCACGCCTGACGATTGAAAACATCTGTGCTATTGCCCGGCAAAACAGCCCGGTCGAGCTGGATCAGGCGCTGGAATTCCGCCAGCGGATCCAGCGTGGCAGCCAGTTCCTCGACCGGCTGCTGGCCGAAGACGGTGAAATTTACGGGGTCACCACCGGTTATGGCGACAGCTGTACTGTCACGATTCCACCGGAGCTGGTGGCCGAGCTGCCCAGACACCTGTACACCTTTCACGGCTGTGGCATGGGCGCGATACTGCCGCTTGAAAGCGGTCGGGCGGTACTGGCAACCCGGCTGGCATCCCTGTGCCGGGGCTTTTCAGGAGTATCCATTGAGCTGCTGGAGCAACTCGAACGGCTGTTACACAATGACATTGTGCCGCTGATTCCGGAAGAAGGTTCCGTCGGTGCCAGCGGCGACCTGACGCCGTTGTCCTACGTAGCGGCAGTCCTCTGTGGCGAACGTGAAGTCTATTATCAGGGCGAAGTACGACCAACCGCCGAGGTATTTGCCGAACGGGCTATCCAGCCGCTGACATTACGGCCGAAAGAAGGTCTGGCGATTATGAACGGCACCGCCGTCATGACCGCCCTGGCCTGTCAGGCGTTCAGTCGTGCCCGTTATCTGGAAGCCGTGGCGACGCGGATTACCGCGCTGGCGACCATTGCCGCCAAAGGCAACGCCCACCATTACAATGACATTCTGTTCAGCGCCAAGCCTCACCCTGGCCCGCAAAAGGTCGCCCGCTGGCTACGGGGCGATCTGGAAGCCGGTACGCCACCCCGCAACCCGGATCGCCTGCAAGACCGTTACTCGCTGCGCTGTGCCCCGCACGTGATTGGCGTGTTAAGCGAGACTCTGGACTGGAACCGCAGCCTGATCGAAAACGAGCTCAACAGCGCCAACGACAACCCCATCATTGACGGCGACAACGAGCTGGTATTACACGGCGGCCACTTCTACGGTGGCCATATCGCCATGGCGATGGACACCCTCAAAACCGCCGTCGCCAATATTGCCGATTTGCTCGACCGTCAATTGGCAATGCTGGTCGATACCAAGTTTAACCACGGTTTGCCTGCCAATCTGTCCGGTGCGGAAGGCCCACGCCAGGCCATCAGCCACGGCTTCAAGGCGGTGCAAATTGGTGTCTCCGCCTGGACCGCCGAAGCACTCAAGCACACCATGCCGGCCAGCGTGTTCTCACGCTCGACCGAATGCCATAACCAGGACAAGGTCAGCATGGGCACCATCGCCGCGCGCGACTGCCTGCGGGTATTACAGCTGACCGAGCAAGCGGCGGCAGCCTGTTTGATCGCTGCCGTACAGGGGCTGGAATTGCGTATTCGGGCTGGAGAGGTCAACACAGACAGCCTGTCTGCCAGTATCAGCGCGACGATAGATGCCGTACGCTCAGTCAGTCCCTTGCTGCTGGAAGACCGCGCACTGGAACAGGAACTGCGCGACATGGTATGCGCCCTGCAACAACAGCGCTGGCCGCTGTACGAGAGTCGCTCATGATCCGTGCTGCCGTTGATATTCAGGTGCCGTTCCACGACGTCGATATGATGAACGTGGTCTGGCACGGCCATTACGCCAAGTATCTGGAAATTGCCCGTTGTGCGCTGCTCGACAAGATCGGCTACAACTACACCGAAATGAAAGCCTCCGGCTACGCCTGGCCGGTGATCGACCTGCATATTCGCTACCCTGGCCCGGCCTGCTTTGACGAAACCATCACGGTCACTGCAACGCTGACCGAGTGGGTCAACTGCCTCAAGATTGGTTATGAAATCCGCAATAAAGCCAGTGGCAAACGCCTGACCAAAGCCACCACCACCATGGTGGCCGTCGATATGGCGACCCAAACCATGTGTTTTGAATCTCCTCAGGTCATGATCGACAAGGTAACCGCCCACTTATGATTCGTTCGCCTCGCATTCTGGCCTGCCTGGTGCTGCTGGGTGCCATCGCCACCAGTCACAGCCAGGCGCAATCGCTCAGCCAGGCCGACCTTGCCCGTATTCTGACACCCACCGATGAATTGCAGGGCCAGTTTGAGCAGGACAAATACCTGACCATTCTGCCGCGCCCATTACACTCCAGTGGCCAGTTCCACTATCAGCGCCAGCAAGGTCTTGAATGGATAATCGAACAACCGATAGCCAGCAAAGTGATGATCAGCGAGCACGGTATCTCCCAAACCCAGGGTGGTGAAGTGGTCTGGCAAAGTGATGCCAACAGCGCCCAGACGGCCACCGTAGCCAACCTGCTGGCGGCGATTTTTGCCGGTGATCTGGCCACCTTGCAAGCCACCTTTGCCATCACGGGTACCCAGGTCAGCGAAACCAATGGCTGGGATTTACAGCTGACCCCCAAAAGCGATGTCTTGATGTCGTTTTTTTCCCGCATCGATATGACCGGCACCACCCACCTGCAAGGTCTGACCTTGCACGAGCCAAAAGGCGACCGGACCGAAATCCGCCTGGAGGTCAGCGGCGATGCCAGCGCAGCTGAATAAGCCACTGCATCCGGCATCGTACCGACCGTTACTGGCCTGGTTACTGCTGATGGCCGTGGCCATCGTGATACTGGCCTGGCAGTTCCACCGTGGCATACAGTTCGATACCAGTATCCTGTCGTTACTGCCCGATGAGCACAACAGTGCTGCTGAATCCTTCGCCAACAACCGCATCGCCAGCAATGCCTCACAACGGCTGATCCTGCTGGTATCCGGTGAGCGGGCCAGCAGTCTTGTCGCAGCGGAGCAATTACAAACAGCATTACAAGACTCCGGCCTGTTTGCCCGCGTTGAAGGCAAAACCGACGCCACTCAGCTCAGCCAGCTGCTTGATCAACTGTCCGACTGGCGTTACTACCATCTGACCGCCGTCGATCGTGCCAAATTGCAACAATCACACCAAGTGCAAGAGTCCAGCCTGTTGCAAGAACCCAGCCTATTGGTGAGTGCGGCCATCAGCCGCCTGTACTCACCGCTGGGAGGCGCGCTGACCCGGCATCTGGTCGACGATCCACTGCAACTGCTGGATCACTGGCGCGAGCAAGCCTTACCGAATCAGGGCATCAGCCTGCAAGACGACTGGCCCACCCGTGTTGAACCAACGCCAATGGGCCAGCACTGGCACCGGATTGTGCTGGCAGAGCTGAATGGCAGCCCGTTTGACATGGGTTACCAGCGTCAGCTCAGTGAGTTGCTCCAGCGGCTGAACAATACGATTCATGGCCTCAGTTATACCGGTCTGATTGTTCATGCCACCTACGGTGCCAATCAGGCGCAACATGAAATCTCGACCATCGGCGTGGTGTCATTGCTGGGGATTGTGCTGTTGATGCTGCTGGTGTTCCGGCGTCCATCCTATTTGCTGCTGGTGTTTATGCCACTGCTGTTTGGTTGCCTGCTGGCCATGGCCACCTGCCTGCTGATATTTGACCGGGTGCATATAATCACCCTGGCGTTTGGTGCCAGCCTGGTCGGCGTTGCCATCGACTATTCGCTACATTTTCTTTGTCATCGGCTGGAGCAACCAATACCAACGCCTGGCACAGCCGCCGCCCGCGACCCGGTTACCGGTGCCATTACCCTCGGCATGCTCTCCAGCGTCCTGGCCTACCTGGCACAGGCCGCAGCCCCCTTTCCCGGTTTGCAGCAAATGGCGGTCTTTTCCGCCGCCGGGCTGGTAGGCGCTTGGCTAACGGTGATGGGGCTGCTGCCCTGGCTGACCCGACGCATGCCAGCCAACCCGGATTTGAGCTGGTTGCTGCACCGGCTGGCCGCCATTCGCAGCCATTGGCCCCGTATTCATCAACCCGGAGTCGCCATACTGCTGACGCTGCTTGCCTTGCTGGCGCTGTGGCAGCTGCCCAAATTAGCGTTTGACGACAGCCTGGTTAGGTTACAAACCTCGCCCGTCAGCCTGCTACAAAACGACCAGCGTATTAATCAGCTCGCGGGCGGTGCTTCGTGGGCCAGATACCTGCTGCTATCCGGTGACTCCGCCGAACAATTACTGCAGCACAGCGACGCCCTGCGTGACCCGCTTGAGCAACTGCTCAGTCGGAATCCTGGCCTGCACTACCACAGCGTCAGCCAGCAACTGGCATCACAGCAACAACAACGGGCGGACTACCAGCAGCAGGCGACTACCGTCTATGCCAGCGGCGGCCTGCTAGAGCAGTTTGCCAAGCAGTTGGGGGCCGTTGAAATCAGCCGTTCTGCGCGGGCGGATTTTGCCAACCGCGCCAACCTGCCGATCACTCCAGAACACTGGCTGGCCTCAGCCTTCAGTGCCAGCAGCCGGCATTTGTGGCTGGGAGAATTCGGCGGGCGCTTTTATGCCGCGGTGAATTTTTCCGGCACGGTGCCCGCCAACCTGGTCGAGCAGCTGCAACCACTGCTGCAAGATGCCCATCGCTCTGACTGGCTGCAGCTGGTGGATCGCCCGGCGGCCATTGGCAAGGTGCTGAATCACTACCGCCATAACATGGGCTGGTGGCTCGCCGCCGCGTATGCCGCCGTACTGCTCTTGCTGGCGCTGCGCTACCGTCTGACGGCCTGGCGTATTCTGGCCGGACCGGCGCTGGCCAGCGTGCTGACGCTGAATCTGCTGGCGCTGCTGGGTATGCAGCTGACGCTGTTTAACCTGCTGGCGCTGCTGCTGGTACTGGGTATTGGTATGGATGCCGGCATCTTCCTGCTCAACAGTCGTAACAGTCTCTACACCTGGCTGGCGGTAGCGATGTCAGCACTCACTACCTTGCTGGCCTTTGGCTTGCTGGCACTGTCGCAAACTCCAGTGCTGATGTATTTTGGCGCAACCGTGCTGTGCGGGGTCATTCTGGTGTGGTTGTTAACCCCGGTATTTACCCTGGAAGATCAGCATGCCTAACCTCATGCAGCGGATGTTGAAGCCACTGGCGCTACTCTCGCTGACCTGTTTGGTGCTGTTGTCTGGCTGCAGCTTGCTGACGTTCCGCCCCGACCGCTTGCAGCCGCCGTTGTTACCACCGGCCGATTTCCCCTTCAACGGCCAGTTTACCCAGGTGGTAAGCGCTGACGATGAACCAGCCAAAGCCATGCTGGCCAGCTGGTCGGTACAGCAAGGTGTGCTGGTGCTGGTGGCGCTGACGGCCACCGGGCAGGAGTTGCTGCGCGTTCGTTACGACGGTCAGCAACTGGAGGAAAAACGCTCACCGCTGCTGCCGCAACAGCTCCAAGCACATACCATACTGGCGCAGATTCAGCTGGCCTACTGGCCACTGGCCAGCATTCGTACCACCCTGGCCGGAACCGGCTGGTCGTTACAGGCGCTGCCAGGTGTGCGCCGCTTATATTATGATGCGCACCTGGTGTATGAATTCAAGGCGGTAACGGCGCAGTCCGAAGCCGCTGACAGCTTCTGGACACCGCTGCTGATCGAGATACCTGACCTGCAGCAGCGGATCAGAATTGACACTCTGGAAATGGATAAGTAGTCATGCAGGATATTCCCGTTTATTTGAATCACCTGGGAATCGTCTGCTCCCTTGGACGTGGTGCCGAGCAGGTCTGGCAAACCCTGCAACAGCCGGATGCCGAACCGCTGACACTGGCCGATGAATGGATGTCGACACCGGTATACGTAGGTCAGGTCAAGGCTGAGCTGCCCCCGCTGGCGCAATTTGCAGCCGAGCGCCAGTCCCGCAATAACCAGCTACTGATGTCTGCCTGGCAACAGCTTCAGGTCGCTTTTGCAGCCATGCGCCAAGGCATTGCCGCCGAACGTATTGGCATTGTGCTGGGCAGCAGCACCAGTGGTATCGCGGAAGCCTTCAGCACCGTGCAAGGCTGGGTTAACCACCAGCAACCCGCCACTGCCACGCGTTATGCCATTCAGGAAATGTCTGCCCCGGCACTTTCGCTGGCGGACTGGAGCGGTGCCAAAGGGCCAACTTATGTAGTATCAACTGCTTGCTCCTCCGGTGCCAAGGCGCTGGCCAGCGCCCGCCGCCTGATTCAGCAAGATGTCTGTGATCTGGTGATTGCCGGTGGCGTTGATTCACTGGCGGCCATGACGCTTAACGGTTTTGGGGCGCTGGAATCCCTGGCAACGGCGGTGTGTGCCCCGTTCAGTGCCCATCGCGACGGTATCAATATCGGCGAAGGGGCGGCCTTGTTTATCATGAGCAAAGAACCGGCGGCGGTGGCTCTGGCGGGGGTCGGTGAATCATCTGACGCCCATCATATTTCTGCCCCGCACCCGCAAGGCGCGGGGGCCATCGCCGCCATGAGTCAGGCGCTGCAACAACGCCAGTTGAATCCCGAACAGGTGTCCTATATCAACCTGCATGGCACGGCTACCGAGCAAAATGACCGCATGGAAAGCCAGGCGGTATTCCGCCTGTTTGGCGACCGGGTAGCGGCATCTTCAACCAAGGCTTTGACTGGCCATACGCTGGGGGCTGCCGGTGCCATTGAAGCGGCGTTCTGCTGGCTGACGATGCAACAGGATGGCCGTTTACCGCCGCATCGCTGGGACGGGGTGCCTGATCCGGCACTGGCGCCGCTCCGCCTCGTTACGGCGGGTTTGAAACTGGATCATCCACCGGTCTTTACCCTGAGCAACTCATTTGCTTTTGGTGGCAACAATATTTCCCTGTTATTCGAGCGTATTTATGGCGATTGATCCGACCCCTGCCTTCACCGTCGAGGAGCTGGTTCCCCATCGCGGCGAAATGAGCCTGCTGGATCGTATTCTGGCGTATGACGCCGACAGCCTCTGTGCCGAGGTCGTGATTCAGCCGCAGTCCTCTTTTTGTGGCCCCGACGGCGTACCGGGCTGGGTCGGCATTGAGTATATGGCCCAGGCCATTGCCGCCTGGGCAGGCACTGCCGCCAAACAGGAGGGTGCTGCCGTACGGGTTGGTTTTCTGTTGGGCAGCCGCCGCTTCAGCAGCAGTTGCAGCTGTTTTCCGGTGGGTGCGCGGCTGCACATCCAGGTGGAACGTTTATTACAGGACAGCAGCGGATTGGGCTCATTTGACTGCAGCATCCGCTTTGACCAGGAACAGCAGCAAGCGCGGCTGAACGTATTTCAGCCCCAAGACGTCAGCAATTTTATGGAATCTGTCAAAGGACAACACAATGTCTGAATCCAGCACTGTATTTATTACCGGCTCCAGCCGTGGCATCGGCAAGGCCATCGCCCTGCGGCTGGCCCGCGAGGGCTTCGATATTGTGGTGCATTGCCGCAGTAATCGCGCCGAAGCGGAACAGGTGCAGCAGCAGATTCTCACCATCGGCCGCCAGGCACGGATACTGCAATTTGATATTGCCGATCGCAGTCGCTGCCGTGACATTTTGCTGGCGGATATCGAAGCCCACGGCACCTATTACGGTATTGTCTGCAACGCTGGCCTGACCCGCGACAATGCCTTTCCAGCCATGTCCGAAGACGACTGGGACACCGTGATTCACACCAATCTGGATGGTTTTTTCAACGTGGTGCAGCCGTTAACCATGCCGATGGTACGGCGGCGCAAGCCGGGCCGAATTGTGGCCATGTCATCGATATCCGGTATTACCGGCAACCGCGGCCAAGTGAACTATTCCGCTTCCAAAGCCGGTCTGATTGGTGCCTGCAAGGCGCTGGCGGTCGAACTGGCCAAACGCAACATCACCGTCAATTGTGTTGCCCCTGGCCTGATTGAAACCGATATGATCGAAGGCGTGCATATCGATGAGGCAATGAAAATGATTCCGGCCAGACGTATGGGCCGTCCGGAAGAAGTGGCGGCTGCGGTCAGCTTCCTGATGTCTGAGGATGCGGGTTATGTGACCCGCCAGGTGATTTCTGTCAACGGTGGTATGTGCTGATGAAACGCGTTGTGATTACCGGCATGTCGGCCATTTCACCGATTGGCCAGGACTGGGACACCATTGCTGCCAATCTCAGGGCCTTAACCACCGGTATCCGTTATATCGAAAGCTGGGACAAATACGAAGGTCTGAATACCCGCCTGGGTGGCCCGGTCGACGACTTTGAAAAACCGTCACACTATACCCGTAAGGCTGTACGCAGCATGGGCCGGATGTCGGTGATGGCCACTCGCGCCACCGAACTGGCACTGCAACAGGCTGGCTTGCTCGATGATGAGCGTATTCAGGATGGCCGTATGGGAGTGGCTGTCGGGTCGTCCTCCGGCACCCCGGATGCCATTGGGGAATTTGGCCAGATGCTGTTTAACCATTCGGTGAACGGTCTGAACGCCACCTCTTATGTACGCATGATGCCGCATACCGCACCGGTGAATATTGGCGTGTTCTTCGGTTTGAAAGGCCGCATCATCACCACCTCCAGCGCCTGTACGTCCGGCAGCCAGGGCATTGGTTATGCCTACGAAGCCATCAAATATGGCCATCAACAAATGATGGTGGCCGGTGGCTGTGAAGAACTCAGCGCCACTCAGGCAGCGGTGTTCGACACCCTGTTTGCCACCAGTACCAATAATGCCAACCCGGATCTGGCACCACGCCCGTTTGACCAGAATCGTGACGGTCTGGTGATTGGCGAAGGCGCCGGGATTGTGATTCTGGAAACGTTGGAATCTGCCCTTGAACGGGGAGCCACCATTCTGGCGGAAATCGTTGGTTTCGGTACCAATTCGGATGGCGCACACATTACCCAACCCAACGCCACCACCATGCAAGTGGCCATGGAAATGTCGCTGCGCGATGCCGGACTAACCCCGGCTGATATCGGTTATGTCAGTGCCCACGGCACCGCCACCGACCGTGGTGATGTGGCGGAAAGCCAGGCCACCTTTCAGGTGCTGGGGAAGAAACCGATCAGCTCGTTCAAGAGTTTTACCGGCCACACCCTGGGGGCTTGCGGCGCGCTGGAAGCCATTGTCAGCATCCATATGATGAATGAGGGCTGGTTTCACGCCACCGCCAACCTGACTCATCCCGACAGCGACTGTGCCGATCTGGATTACATTATGGGGCAGCCGCGTCACCTTGAGACCGACCATGTCATGAGCAACAACTTTGCGTTTGGTGGTATCAATACCTCACTGATCCTGAAGCGCTGGCGCTGATTCTGAAACGCCAACCAGCGGGCATTCAAACATCAGCTCGATGGTGTCAGCCCCGGCAAATCTCCACGATGGCATTCAGGCGACGTTCCGCCTGACTGACAAACGGATTGGCTTGATCCCAGGCATAACCGGCCAGAATCGAGCTGATCATTTTGCGAATATTGACGTTGGCACTGTCGTAGAAAATGGCATCCTGAAAACGGCCGTCGTACCAGGATTCCACAAACACCCGGAACACATCCACCCCCTTTTTCAGCGGTTTGGCGTAGTCTTGCTGCCAATCCACCGCGTCGCCCGACAATTGACGATCCAACACCTCAGCCGCCAGGCTGGCGGATTTCAGCGCAATCGTCACACCGGACGAAAACACTGGATCGAGAAATTCCCCGGCGTTACCCAACAAGGCGTAACCCGGCCCGCACAGGCTGCTGACGTTGGCGGCATAGCCATGAATTTCCCGCACTGGCTGATTAAATTCAGCATTGGCCAGCAGCTGGCTCAGCGCCGGATCTTGCTGCACCAGAGTACGTAAACGGGCTTCCGGCTTCAGTTCGCTATAACGCTCAAAAAACGACGGTTCTGCCACGACACCCAATGAACAAGTACCGTTGCCAAACGGAATCAGCCAATACCAGACATCCCGATGTTGCGGGTGAATGGTGACCAGAATTTTATTGCGGTCGTGTTGCTCATCACCGATGTGGTCGACCACATGGGTAAATAACGAATGCCGCAGCGGAAACCCGGAGGGCGACTCCAGCGCCAGCAAACGCGGTAACACCCGGCCAAAACCGCTGGCATCGAGCAGGAAGCGACCCTCTAGGCTGAATGGCTTGCCGGTGGCATCCAGGCCACTCACCGTCACCCCATCGTCCCGGTTATCGACCGCTGTGATTTCATGCTGATAGTGAATGCTTACTCCCTGCTCAGCCGCTGAATCGGCAAGGATCTTGTCGAAATTACTCCGCTGAACCTGAAACGTGGTGCCCCAGCCTGGGGTAAACTTTTCACGAAAATCGAAAAAACTGTACTGCTCCTGGTAACGAAATGCGGCACCGTTTTTATACTGAAAACCAGCCGCTCGCACCGCATCCAACATACCGGCCTGCTCGATGAATGCCATGCACTGTGGCAACAGGCTTTCGCCAATCGAAAAGCGTGGGAACGTCTGCTTTTCCAGAATAACCACCCGGTATCCTTTGCGTTTCAGCAGGGCTCCCGCCACCGCACCAGCAGGGCCGGCACCAATAATAACGACGTCTGCTGACTGCTCCAGATCCGTCATGGTTCATCCTTTGATAGCTGATTTTGATTACCCTGGGTACGCCGCGATGGCATCCGCGCAGAGGCGGCGTTAATACCACAGAATACGAATGACGCCTATCTCGGGCTGATGCCCCGTCAGGGCGGCGATAGCCCAGACCCGCTGGCATAATACCGGACGAGAATGGATAATAGCCGCCTTTTTACATTCCCCGAAAATGCCCAAGCAAAGGATACTGTCGTTGAATACTTTAGCAGGCTGTTGAAATTCTTATTCGCTTTGCCGACAGAAGCTTTTCAACCCGATAAATCACGCGTATCTGATTGTTTTCTGAGTGATTTTTTCGCTGGAAACGGGATTATCCATCCCGTTTCCGGCCATCAGACGGATTGACCCTGTAACTTTGCCATTCGCACCAGGTTGTAGGCCATCATGGTCATCTCAAGAACGCTGTTGACCTTCGCCAGTCCTCTCACTTTTACCTGCCGTAAGTGGCCAACGGTCTTTCCCCAGCCGAAAGGCTCCTCGACACGTTTACGCACAATCTGGCTGGCGACATAACCCGCTTTATGACTGGTTCGACCATCGATGGCTGAGCCGCCGGGCCGTTTGTCATTTCGGGCAACATGGGGGGTGATCCGGTGCTTCCTGCATTCCTTCACAAACCCTTTGGTATCGTAGTTTTTATCCGCGCCCACGGTCTTACGATGAGCCCCCGGCAATGCTTTCAGAAGCGTCAGGGCGACTTCCCTTTCCGCTGTTCCGGTCGCCAGACTGGCTTGTGTCGCCACGATCAAACCATTCCGGTTTTCCATGACCGTATGTCCCATGAAAGACAATCGGGCTTCTTGTCCTTTGGACTTTTTGAACAACCTCGCATCGCGGTCAGTGGTCGATTCATGCGTATCATTGCTGCGTTTGGTACCACGAAAATTCTTTTCCTGATTGCGTCCGGAAGGCCCTTCATCCTGATCATGATCGTCATCCGGGTGCTTCGGCCGAAAACTCTTTTGGGAAGCCCAGGCCTGTATCAGAGTGCCATCGACACTGAAATGATCGTTCGACAGGAGCTTTTGTTTTTGGGCCGAGGCAACCACTTCGGCCAATAATTCGGTGCTGACGTTGTGGTGGATCAAGCGGTCCCGATTGACGCTGAAAGTCGAATGATCCCAGACCGGATCATCAATGCTCAGGCCGACAAACCAGCGATAGAGCATGTTGTACTGAATCTGCTCAACCAGTTGCCGCTCACTGCGAATACTGAAGAGGATTTGCAGCAGCAAGGCTCTCAATAAACGCTCTGGAGGAATGGATTCCCGCCCACGCTCGGAATAGATCAAGCTGAGCTTCCAATCGATGTGGGTGAGCGCCTGATCGAACAGGATTTTGATGGACCGTAAAGGGTGATCGTGTGGAACCAGCTCATCCAGTTTGATGGTGGTGAACAAAGGTTCTTGAGTAATGTCAGCGCCACGCATGGGAGTCCGGGAATTCATTGAAAAAGAGCATCTTACCGAAGCCGGTAGACATCAGGAATAAAATCAACAGCCTGTTAGAGCTCCAGATCAAGCAACTGATCATCGATACCCTGAATCTGGAAGACATCCGTCCTGATGAAATCGAAAGCGACGCCCCTCTGTTTGGCGACGGACTCGGACTGGATTCGATTGATGCACTGGAGCTGGGTGTGGCGATCAAGAAACAGTTCAATATCGCCCTGACCGACGACTCTGAAGAAAACCGTCAGCACTTTGCCTCTGTCAGTGCGCTGGTGAAATTGGTCGAATCCCGAACCCAAGCCTGATTCGAGGCCAGCCACGTGAGCTATTGCTTCATTATTCCCTGCTACAACCATTCCACCACATTGCAGGCGACGCTGACGGGCTTGCAGCCGTACCACCTGCCCATAGTGGTGATTGACGATGGCTCAGCAGCCGAACACGGTGTCCGTATCCGTCAGGTCTGTGATGGTTTTAATAATGTTGAGCTACTGACTAAAACGGTTAACGCCGGTAAAGGCGCTGCGGTGATCTCTGCTATCCAGCTCGCCAGCCAACGAGGTTACAGCCATGCCCTGCAGGTGGATGCTGATGGCCAGCACAACCTGGACGATATTCCACGGTTGATCGAACGATCCCGAGCGCATCCCGAAGCGCTGGTTAGCGGCCAACCGCTTTACGACAGCTCGGTGCCCAAGGCGCGCCTCTACGGCCGTTACGCCACCCATGTATGGGTATGGATCGAAACCCTGTCATTGACCATTCCAGACTCCATGTGCGGCTTTCGTGTCTACCCGCTGGCAGCGTTTGTAACACTCAGCAACAAGGTACGTATTGGCAGACGCATGGACTTCGATACCGAAGTGATGGTGCGTCTTTACTGGCAAGGGACTCCGGTACTGTTTATTCCTACCCGAGTTATCTATCCGGAAGGAGGCACCTCCAACTTCCGGGTCTGGCGTGACAATCTGATGATCAGCTGGATGCACACCCGTCTCTTCTTTGGCATGCTGGTGCGCCTGCCGATGCTGCTGGGTCGAAAACTGCGACCCGCTGCGGCGCTGCAGAAACGGCCATGAAGCAACAGCCGCCCAGCGACCCACCATCGAACAAGAGCCAGCATTGGTCTGACGTGACCGAAAAAGGCTCCTCCTTGGGCATGATACTGCTGTTATGGTTTTACCGTTATCTAGGGCGACCAGCGTTTTCGGTGGTGGCATTTTTTGTGATTGGCTGGTTCTACCTGAGCGCCAGGGTACAGCGGCAGGCGGCACAGGATTTTCAGCAAAGAGTCGCACAACACCGGCTCCGATTGGGTATGCCCGA
This sequence comes from uncultured Oceanobacter sp., assembly GCA_913061185.1. Classification (GTDB taxonomy): domain Bacteria; phylum Pseudomonadota; class Gammaproteobacteria; order Pseudomonadales; family Oceanobacteraceae; genus Oceanobacter; species Oceanobacter antarcticus. The sequence goes on along the minus strand of CAJXTI010000003.1, from coordinate 85,765 downwards.
ATGGCAGCCCAGACCCTTTCGTCAGTTTCTGGCGTTTGGCTTTTCTGCCCTCGACAAAATTTCGGCCTGGGCCGGGGACATCCATGTTAATGATGTCGATTTCCGTAATTTTCAGACCATGCAGCAAGCCGTCGGCAGTGGCCAGGGGGGCGTCATTCTGATTTCCCATCACGGCAATATGGAAATCTGCCGGGCGATTGGCCAACAGATTCCGACCCTGAAAATCAACGCGGTGGTGCATACCCGCAATGCCGTCAAATTCAATCAACTGCTGCAAAAAGTCGCTCCGGATGCCGGTCTGAACCTGATCGAAGTGACGTCGTTCGGCCCGGAAACAGCCGTTATGATGCTGGACAAAATCGAGCGTGGTGAGTTTATTGTGATTGTCGCCGACCGGACGTCGGTGCAATATCGTGAGCGCAGTCTGACGGCTGATTTTCTTGGTGTTCCCGCCTACTTGCCCGAGGGGCCGTTTATTCTGGCCTCGATTCTGAAGTGTCCGGTGTATTTTATGGCCTGTTTACGTGGTGACGACAATCGCTTCCTTGTTGACTTTACCCCTTATACCAAGCGCCTGCTGCTCGACCGCAAACACCGCCAGCAGGCACTCGCTAACGCCGCTCAGGATTATGCCCACTGGCTCGAAGGGCTGGTACTGCAGTTCCCGACCCAGTGGTTCAACTTTTTCGACTTCTGGGAAAAACCCCGCCCATCCAGGGACAAAAATCCATCAAAGACACCCTGACCTGCCGCTGCTGCTGTCGGTCGTTCTGTTCCAGGGGCAAGAAACCGGATACCCGGAAGCAATTGCTTTTCTTCCGCCGGGGTAACCTTGGGTATACTGGTACCATCCCAGCCGGAGCCAAACCATGAAACTGATTATCCTCGACCGTGATGGTGTCCTGAACCAGGATTCCGACGCCTATGTAAAATCGGCGGCGGAATGGATTCCTATTCCCGGTAGTGCCAGGGCGGTCGCCCGGCTGTGTCAGGCGGGTTATCAGGTCGCGGTAGCCACCAATCAATCGGGCTTGGCCCGTGGCTATTTCAGTCAGCACGACCTGGATGCGATGCACGCCAAAATGACCGCACTGGTCGAGGCCGAAGGTGGCAAAATAGCCCATATCGCCTGGTGTCCCCACGGCCCGGATGATCACTGTCTTTGCCGCAAACCCCTGCCCGGCCTGATCCACCAGATTGAACAGGCGCTAGGGGTCTCGGCCCGTGGAGCTATCATGGTGGGGGATTCAATTCGGGATCTTGAAGCCGGTATCGCCGCCGGATGTACTCCGATTCTGCTACGTACTGGCAAAGGCCGGGCAGCGGAAGGCAAACTGGCGACGGATTCATCGTTGCAGGCCATTACCGTCTTTAATGACCTGGAAGCCTGGGTGAATCAACTGCTCGGCCCGGAAATTTAACAAATACTGTCTCGGTGGCATGGTTTGTCGAGCAGGGATCAGGTAATTTGCCTCATGGATTGTGGTGCCCACAGGGAAACAGTCATAGGAAATGACGTAACAATCAAAACCGCATGGCAATGGTATAAACACGCCGACAGTTTGATTTTCAACAAGGCTTCTTCAGCACTATGAACAGCTCCAGTCATTCGGCCGTTGCCGATACTCCAAACCCTCCCCTCAGCCATAAACTGCGCAGTGTGCTGTTTTATATCTGGCTGGCGGTAGTGACTATTATCTGGTTTATACCCAGCCTGCTGGTCGGTTTGTTTTTACCGCTCAAGGCACGCAATTATTGGGTCATGGGTATTCATTGCCGGCTGGTGATTTTTGGCTTGCGCTGGATCGTCGGCATTCGCTGCGAAGTGGAAGGGCGCGATAACATCCCCAGTGATGGCCGTGGTTACGTGATTATCAGCAAACATCAGAGCACCTGGGAAACCTTTATGCTGCCGACGCTGATTTACCCACACGTTCAGGTGGTCAAGAAGGAACTTTCCTATTTGCCATTTTTTGGCTGGGGTTTGCAGCTGATCCAGCCGATTTTTATTGATCGTAATAAAAAGACCAATGCCCTCAAGCAGGTGATCCAGCAAGGGGAAATACGGCTGAAGGCTGGTATTCATGTGCTGGTATTCCCTGAAGGCAGCCGCATCCCGTCAGGCAAGCGCAAGGCATTTTCCAAGGGTGGTGCCATGCTGGCGACGAAAACAGCTGCACCGGTAATTACCGTCGCCCATAACTCCTCTGAGCGCTGGCCTAACACCCATTGGGTCAAGTCTCCCGGCGTCATCCGGCTGGTTATTCGTGAAGCCATCGAGACGGAAGGGTTAAGTACCGCCGTATTAAACGAACTGACTGAAACCTGGATCAACGAACAAGTGGATCGTATTTCCGCTCTGCCGTTCCAGGGTGAATATGTAGAGGCAGCGACCAGCGGCAAGCGCTTCTGAGACTGACTGCCACACAGCCCGACATGCCACACTGACAGACAAATAAAAACGGCTCCTTGTTCAGGAGCCGTTTTTATTTGATCCGCTTCTGCCCCTTTATAAGCCGCCGCCGACAAACTTTTAATACTTACATCGGAATGTCGATGTCGACCGCCAGAAAATTCAGCTCAGGGAAGTCCCATTCACAAATTCACAATAGTCCGAGTCGAGCATGTGATTGCAGCAGTACCCGACTCTGGCTAGAGTCAGTGTTTCTATTTCCGATGAGCATTCACGATGCGTAGCCAAAACATCCTGTTCTCGCGTTATTTACCCAGTATGCAACCTGGTCGCTTGCAATGGATTGGCCTGCGTCCGGCGCGTCGTGAAACTGTACAGGTGGTAGAGCAAACTCGAGCAGTAGCGACATTGGGACTAATAGGTGACAGACGTTGCGAGGGCACCCCAGGTAGCGCCCGTCAGGTAACGCTGATTAACGCCGAACACATCCAGCTAATCGCCAGTTTGCTCGGCTTCGACAGCATCGACCCTGCCCGATTACGGCGTAATCTGGTGGTGTCCGGTATAAATCTGCAGGCACTCAGACATCAGCGTTTTCAGATTGGTGAAGCCATCTTCGAAGCGACAGCCCAATGTCACCCGTGTGGACGCATGGAGGAAGTATTGGGGCCTGGAGGAACAGCAGCGATGCTTGGGCATGGGGGGTTATGTGCGAAGATTATTCAAAGCGGTGAGATTCGAGTCGGAGATAAGGTGGTGCCGTTGCTGGAGCAGCCGGGGTTGTTCTAGCAACTTGCCCGTCAGACAAGTCGATAATGTTTCATGTGGAACACTGCTGCCTCTTTTTCTTATATTCGTGCGGCTGTGATAGCGCTGTGATAGCACATAAACCTGAACACCATGAACAACTCGATATTAATCGGATTCATTCCAATATGCCGCAGTGTTATTTGAACCATAAAAACCGACTCTCCCCTAAGGGAAAAATCGGTTTTTACCAGCGTGGGCAAAAACGGTGTTTCACGTGAAACACCGTTCTTGCCCTATCCCGATCAGCCAGCAGATTATTTACGCCGCGAGCGACTACTCAACCATACCTTTGATGTCGACCACCGGATTAACCTCTGCCTCGTAGTCCACACCTGCAAGGCCAAAACCGAACAAACGCAAAAACTCTGCCTTGTAACCAACAAAGTCGGTATCGGTTGCGATGGTTTCAGTAGTGATTTTATCCCACGCATCTTCAACCGCTTGTTGTACTTCTGGCGTCAACTCCAGCTCGTCAACACGGGCCCGGCCTTCGTCATCCAATCGCGGGCTGTCGCTATACAGGCATTCGGTGTAGAGACGGTACAACTGTTCGATGCAGCCTTCATGGGTGCCCTGCTCTTTCATCACTTTAAACAACAAGGACAGGTACAAAGGCATGATTGGAATAGCCGAACTGGCTTGGGTAACCACTGCTTTTAAGACGGCAACACGGGCATCACCACCCTTGGGCGCCAGCTTTTCGCGGATAGTGATAACGCGCTTGTCCAGATCCTGTTTAGCCTGACCAATGGTGCCACCCCAGTACAGATCCCAGGTCACCTTGTCGCCAAGGTAAGTGAAAGCAGAGGTCTTGGCACCGTCAGCAAGAACACCGCCTGCATCCAGTGCATCAATCCACATTTGCCAGTCCTCACCACCCATGACAGCGATGGTATTGTCGATATCTTCCTGGGAAGCAGCAGGCAGGGTAAATTCCTGAATGACTTCTTTATCGGTATTGATACCCAACAAGGTGACGTCTTTGCCAATAGGCTTCAAGGTCGATGTGTGCACCACATCCGTTACCGGGTGCTGGCGACGTGGCGCTGCCAGGCTGTAGATCACCAGATCCACCTGGCCCATATCCGCTTTGATGGTATCTATGGTTTTTTGCTTGAGTGCATTGGTGAAGGCGTCGCCATTGATGCTTTTGGCGTACAAGCCATCTGCTTCGGCAAACTTGTGAAAGGCAGCGGAGTTATACCAGCCTGCGGTGCCGGTTTTTTTCTCGGTGCCTTCTTTTTCGAAAAACACACCCAGAGTATCTGCACCGCCACCAAACGCTGCGGCGATACGAGCGGCAAGTCCGTAACCCGTCGAAGCACCAATCACCAGTACACGTTTCGGCATATCGATCTTGCCTTGTGCCTTGATGAAGTCAATTTGCTCTTTAACGTTTGCTTCACAACCCGTTGGATGGGTGGTCACACACATAAAACCGCGAACTCTCGGCTTGATAATCATGAATCATTCCTGTCGATCTGGATTACGGGATATCCGAAGTACTCGTCTGACAGCAACAAGCAGCCTTCGGCCAATGCGGGTGTCATTGTATCTTGCCGCTGGCCATATAGCAGCCACCCTTTGAGACAAGCACTTTTGATCGGAATTACGCCATGACTAACGGGCTTTTCTGTGGATAACTCAGTGGATGAAATATTCTAGCGACTTATAACTGAAACATAGGCAAGCAGGTTTTTAAGCTGAAATAAAAAAGCCCCGGCTGAGATATCCCAGCCGGGGCCTGATAAACACTGGAGAAATCAGAAATCCAGGTTCGCTACGTTCAATGCGTTTAATTCAATAAAGGCCCGACGCGGCTCAACTTCGTCACCCATCAGGGTTGTGAACATCTTGTCGGCAGAAATCGCATCTTCAATGCCTACCCGTAGCATGCGACGGGTATTTGGATCCATGGTGGTTTCCCACAACTGATCCGGGTTCATCTCCCCCAATCCTTTATAACGCTGGATATTGAAGCCTTTTTTAGCTTCGTTAAGCAACCACTGAATGGCATCCCAGAAATCCACGATTGGGTAAACACGCTCCCCACGCTGGATATAGGCATCACTTTCCAACGTGTCTTGCAGACGTTTGCTGATGGCAGACAGTTTGCGATAGCCAGATCCGGTAAAAAACTCATGATCGAGCACGTAGTCACGCGGAACGCCATGGGTAATCACTTTAACCAGTACGTTAAACTCGTTCCGCTCTTTATCCCGTATATGTTCCACGTGAAAATGGTTGCCACTCCGTCCGGCATCCGGGAGCGCAGCCGCTAATTGTAATCCCCAGTTTTGCACGAAGGCTTCATCTTCAAGCGCAGACGCTTCCACCACTGGCAGTGTCAGCAACTGATGAAGGACGGCCTGAGGGATCAAGCCAGACAAGCGCTGCACGGTTTCCTGCGCAGACCGATAGTCGGCCACCAGGGATGCGAAAGCAGCATCGGTAATCGCAGGCGCGTCTGCGGAGGGGTATAAGGCGGCCTTTTCCAGAGCGATATGGGTCAGATATTCTTCCATCGCTTCTTCATCCTTGATGTATTGCTCTTGTTTGCCACGCTTTATCTTGTAAAGCGGAGGCTGAGCAATATACACATGGCCACGCTCGATAATCTCGGGCATCTGGCGGAAGAAGAAGGTCAATAGCAGGGTACGGATGTGCGCACCATCCACGTCCGCATCCGTCATAATAATGATGCTGTGGTAGCGTAATTTATCGGGGTTGAATTCTTCCCGGCCAATACCACAACCCAACGCAGTAATCAGCGTGCCAACTTCAACGGAAGATAACATCTTGTCGAAACGGGCTTTTTCTACGTTGAGGATTTTGCCTTTCAGCGGCAGAATCGCCTGAGTGCGACGGTCTCGGCCTTGCTTGGCGGAACCGCCAGCGGAGTCCCCTTCCACCAGATACACTTCGGAAAGTGCCGGATCTTTTTCCTGACAATCCGCCAGCTTGCCTGGCAGCCCTGCGATATCCAGCGCTCCCTTGCGGCGAGTCATTTCACGAGCGCGACGTGCAGCCTCACGAGCCCGGGCAGCATCAATCATTTTACCCACCAGGTCTTTCGCCTGGGATGGATTTTCCATCAGATATTCACTGAACAGTCGTCCCATTTCCTGCTCGACGGCTGGTTTCACTTCGGAAGACACCAGCTTGTCTTTGGTTTGGGAGCTGAACTTGGGGTCTGGTACCTTGACCGAAATAATAGCGGTCAAGCCTTCGCGGGCATCATCGCCGGTAGTCGCTACCTTGGCTTTTTTTGCCAGACCTTCTTTCTCGATATAGGTATTCAAGGTACGCGTCAGCGCGGCCCGAAAACCGGCCAAATGACTGCCGCCATCACGCTGGGGAATGTTGTTGGTGTAACAGAAGATGTTTTCCTGAAACGTGTCGTTCCACTGCATCGCTACTTCGACAACAATGCCATCTTCGCGCTCGGCACTAAAATGGAAGACTTCGTTCAGTGCGGTTTTACCATCGTTGAGATATCTCACAAACGAAGCCAAACCACCTTCAAATTCGAACACGTCTTCCTTGTCAGCGACCCGCTCATCTTTCAGGTGGATACGTACGCCAGAATTCAGAAAGGATAATTCCCGCAAACGCTTGGCCAGATAGTCGTATGAAAATTCGGTCTTGGTGAAGGTTGCTTTTGATGGCAGAAAAGTCACCATTGTGCCGGTGGTTTCACTGACACCCACTTCTTTCAGCGGATAATCTGGCACGCCATGGGTATATTCCTGCTCATACAATTTGCCGCCACGACGGATGGTGATTTTCAGGCTCTCAGACAAGGCATTGACCACTGATACACCGACACCGTGCAAACCACCCGACACCTTGTAACTATTGTCATCAAACTTGCCACCGGCGTGCAGCACCGTCAGGATTACCTCAGTTGCCGAGATACCTTCTTCTTCATGGATTTCTGTTGGAATGCCTCGACCGTTATCCGATACGGACACTGAATTGTCGGTATGAATAACCACATCAACGCTGTCACAGTGGCCACCCAGCGCTTCATCAATGGAGTTATCGACCACCTCGAACACCATATGATGCAGACCTGTGCCATCATCCGTATCACCTATGTACATGCCTGGGCGCTTGCGAACGGCGTCGAGACCTTTCAGTACCTTAATACTGGACGAATCGTAATTCTGCTCACTCATTCAGTGTTCCTCTTGGGCGGAAATAGCTTCAGCAATTGCTTGTTGGATCAGATGATCAGGAAAGGCTTTCTTCTTCGATTTTGCCGTGTTCCACATGGAACACCTTGAATTCGGAGGGGGTCCAGCTGTCCATCAATTGCTGTTTTTCAATACTTGTAATAAATACCTGACATTTTAAATCTTCCAGCACCTGGCATAAAGCCAAACGGTGGCGAGAGTCCAGTTCAGACGCCAGATCATCAACCAAATAAATTGGAGCATTACCGCAGCTCTGCTTGTACAGAATTCCCTGGGTAAGCTTCAGTGCAGCAACAACGGTTTTTTGTTGGCCACGCGACAGCACATCGGCGGCGGGTAATTTATCAACCCGAATACGGAGTTCTGCCCGATGCGGGCCGGACTGGGTATAACCCAATTGTAGATCCCGCTCCTGTTGCCGAGTCAAAATATCCTTGAGCTGACTGTCTTTTTCCCAACCTGGGTAATAATGCAATCGCACCTTGATCTCAGCGTCGAGCGCAGCGAGTGTCGACTCAAACTGGGGCACAAACGCTTTCAGATAAGCCAGGCGATACTGGTGAATTTTTTCACTGGCTTCGATAAATCCACCATCCCAAACGTCCAGCCAGCTCACTTCCTTTTGTTTCAACACGCTATTGCGTTGTTTTAACACCTTACGAAAAATTCGCCATTCCTCAATAAAGCCGGGTTCCACATGGAACACCCCCCAATCAAGAAACTGGCGTCTGTCTTCCGGTGATCCGACCAGCAATCGGAAGGTATTTGGCTCAATAACCTGAACCGGCAAGCGGGTGGCTACTTGTGCCTGGGAGGTCAGAACCGAACCATCAAGACGAAATAACACATCACCATTACGCAGGCGGAGACTGTACAAATCCTGGGTCTGAGCATCCGCCCCCGTCTCATCCAGTTCACATTCCAGTTCGAGCCGATCGGCATCATGATGGATCAGCTGCTTGATCTGATTTGAGCGGAAAGATTTCCCCGAAGACAACAACGCGATTGACTCCAGCAAGCTGCTTTTGCCGCTGCCGTTATCACCATAAATGAAGTTAACGCGAGAATGAGGATGGATATCCAGCGGTGCCAGATTACGGACACCGCGTACGGACAAGCGCCGAATCGGCATAAATACCTACAGGCGCATCGGCATCACAACGTACAGCGAGTCGCCGCCTTCTGGCTCTTCCAGCAAGGCACTGCTGTTGGCATCTGACAGCGTCATTTTAACGTTCTCATTATTAATAACCGACATGACATCCAGCAAATAAGCAACGTTGAAGCCCATTTCAAGAGAGTCGCCGCTGTAGCTGACCGCAACAGATTCCTCTGCTTCTTCCTGCTCCGGGTTATTGGCAAAGACCTGCAGTAAGTCTGGTGCCAGTACCAGGCGTACGCCACGGTACTTTTCATTCGACAGAATGGCGGTACGGGCAAATACCTGGCGTAGCTCCTGACGATCGGCCAGCATCACATTGGTACCGTTTTTCGGAATTACACGGGTGTAATCCGGGAATTTTCCGTCGACCAGTTTTGAGGTGAAGGTGAAATTCTCAGTTTGTGCCCGGAGGTGGTTACCACTGAGTGACAAGGTGACACTCAGTTCTGCATCGGTGAGCAATTTTGCCAGTTCCAACACACCCTTACGGGGCAGGATAATCTGGTTCAATTCGTCAGGACCACTGATCTCAACACAACAGGTTGCCAGGCGATGGCCATCTGTTGCTACTGTACGCAGTGAGTCAGCACTTACTTCAAACAACATGCCGTTAAGATAATAGCGCACATCCTGTTGCGCCATGGCAAAGCTGGTACGATCCAGCGCCCGGCGTAATACCTGCTGACCCATGGAGAAGCTTTTTTCTTCTCCAACTGACTCAACATTGGGGAATTCGGTCGCCGGTAATGATGACAAGGTGAAACGCGAACGACCAGCACGAACAGTAACCCGCTGATCTTCCAGCGCAATTTCAATCTGGGCACCGTCTTGCAGTGAGCGACAGATATCCATCAGTTTTTTGCCCGGTACCGTGACTTCACCTTCAACTCCGACTTCGTCAAGAGTTACCCGGCCAACCAGTTCGACCTCGAGATCGGTCCCTGTCAGGGACAACTGCTGACCACGCACTTCCAACAACACGTTGGAGAGCACTGGCAGCGTCTGTCGTTTTTCAACAACACCCGCCACCAGTTGCAGGGGACGTAGCAAAGCTTCCCTAGAGATTACGAATTTCATGGTTCTCCACTCAGGTCTAGGTTGTCAGTGAACGCAGCAGGTTCTTGTAATCTTCAAGAACGTCAGCGTTGGTTTGTTGCAGCTCTTTCACTTTTCTGCAGGCATGCAACACAGTCGTATGATCCCGGCCACCAAAGGCTTCACCTATTTCAGGAAGACTATGATTAGTGAGCTCTTTGCTTAATGCCATCGCCACTTGTCTGGGTCGGGCGATCGATCGTGTACGGCGCTTAGATGATAAATCAGAGATCTTGATTTTGTAATACTCGGCAACCGTACGCTGAATATTATCGATACTGACTTGCCGCTCCTGCAAAGCCAGCAAATCCTTGAGTGATTCTTTAATAAACGGCAGGTTGATTTCACTACCGGTAAATTGCGCACTGGCAATCACCCGCTTCAGTGCACCTTCCAGCTCCCGTACATTTGAGCGAATACGTTGAGCAACAAAGAAGGCCGCATCATCTGGCAAGTGTACCCCGCTTTGCTCCGCTTTTTTCATCAAAATCGCTACACGGGTCTCAAGCTCGGGGGGTTCTACACCAACCGTCAGGCCCCAGCCAAAACGACTCTTCAAACGCTCTTCAAGTCCGTGAATTTCTTTTGGATATCGATCGCAGGTCAGAATCATCTGCTGACCGCCTTCAAGCAAGGCATTGAAGGTATGGAAAAATTCTTCCTGGGAACGTTCTTTACCAGCAAAAAACTGAATATCATCAATCAGCAAAGCATCCAGACCACGATAAAAACGCTTGAATTCATTGATGGCATTCAGTTGCAACGCTTTAACCATATCCTGAACAAAGCGTTCGGAGTGCACGTAGAGCACCTTGGCATTCTGATTTTTCGACTGCAGGTAATTCCCCACCGCATGCATCAGATGCGTCTTACCCAGGCCAACCCCCCCATATATAAAGAGTGGGTTGTAAGAGCCACCGGCATTTTCTGCCACCTGCTGCGCCGCTGCATGGGCCAGCTGGTTCGATTTACCCTCAACAAACGATTGAAAGGTAAAGGTCGGGTTTAAAAACGAACGGTGCTTGAGGCCGCCTTCAACCTGCACTTCCCGCCGTGGCAAGGGAGCATTAATTGGCTGCTGAATCGGCGTGATTGAGGCGACGGTAGGTGACTGGAATTCGTCAGCCATGGGTTCATCATCTTCCGCCCGTGCACGGGTAGCTGCAAAGCTGGACGCTGGATTACGAACCATCGGCGGCTGGGGATCAACCTGCCGCTGAGCTGGCTGCGGAGCGCGAAACATCGGCTGTGATTCACCCACCGTCAGATCCACATGAGTGAGACGTCCGCCATTCAGCTCTGAAAGAATTTCCTGAATACGTTGCAGATATTTGTCTTTGACCCAGTCACGTACAAAGCGGTTTGGTGCGCTTAGCACCAGCCGCTGATTCTGCTCAGATGCCATCAGAGGTCGAATCCAGGTGTTGTACTGCTGGGTAGGCAACTCATGCTCCAGATGCCGTAAACATTCATCCCAAAATACAGCCACACCCACCTCAATTTACGTTTTGGTTCAAGGTCGCACAGTGTATCCAAAGCGGCAGAAGTTATCCACAGAATAGTCCCGCTTCATCACCGTCGATTTACCACGGCCAACACACGCCCAACAACCTGTGGAAAACCTGCCCACAATATCAAAATTGATCCACAGGAAAGAACCGGGATGTTGACCCGACGGTATATCGTTGCCTTTCACCCACCACTTACGGTCAGCTTAATACCACCTTCATCACTGGAAAAGAGCCTAGTTATAAAACCTATAAGTCAATTTAAATCAATGGTTTACATAGCTTATCCACAGAAAAACCGGGCACTAATAATAATAACTTCATCAATCCTCTATCTCTTTTCAAACACCATTTCATACAAAATAATAAATTACCGTACGCAGGATTATGCTGACCGATTCGGTCACCAAAATTGGTCAGGGAACAGCCATTGCCATTTGTCGGGGTTTCTCATACAATTGCCGCCCTTTAAAAACTGACCCCAAACATCAACCGGGTATACGAATATGAAACGTACATTTCAACCAAGCGTTCTGAAGCGCAAGCGTAGTCACGGCTTCCGTGCACGTATGGCGACCAAAAGCGGCCGTCAGATTCTGGCTCGCCGTCGTGCCAAAGGCCGTCAGCGTCTGAGCGCCTGAGCGGGCTGCTAGCTCCCGACCACAGTTTGCCGATGACAGATTTGAAATTTGGCCGCAACGCAAGATTGCTGAAGCCAGCCGAATTCAAACAGGTTTTTGATAATACTGAGCGGCGCGGGAGTACTCCCCAATTGCTGGTCCTTGCTTCTGGCAACCAACAACAGCGTTCACGTCTGGGGTTTGTGTTAGCCAAGAAGCAGATCCGACATGCAGTCGATCGAAATCGTGTCAAACGACTGATTCGGGAATCATTCCGTTACCACCAACATGAGTTGGGGTCATGCGATTATGTCGTACTGGCTCGGTCCGGAATTACCGAACTGGACAACCGTCAGATACGTGAGATGATTGATGCCCTCTGGTTCCGATTAAAGCGACCAACCCATGGCAAGTCCGGCAACACTCAAAGAAAACGGCGGCGTTAGTTTTGCAGCCAGATTACTGCTGTTGCTTATTGCCGGCTATCGTTATGCCATCAGTCCGTTATTACCCTCCCGGTGTCGTTTTTACCCTACCTGTTCGTCCTATGCAGCTGAAGCTGTAACACGATATGGTGCCTTCCGTGGTGGCTGGCTTGCCATTCGTCGGCTGGTCAGATGCCATCCCTGGGGGGATCACGGCGTTGATTTGGTACCTGATTTACCCAAACATTCTTCCAACTGTTGTCAACGGAAACCCTGAACATGGATATCCGCCGTACGGTTATATACCTTGGCCTGGCCATTTCGAGCTATTTTCTCTTCATCACCTGGAACGACGACTACGGACAAAAAACCCGTATAGACGCTCCAATTCAGGCTGAAGCGCCTGTCGGTCCGGATACGCCCAGCGTTACCGGAGTGACCGCTGATACCGAACATCCTCAGCTGGAAGCACCTTTGGTTGCCCCTGCTGGTGATGTTTCTGCGCCATCAGGTGAGTTGATTAAAATCAAGACCGATGTGTTGCAAGTGACTATCAACCCTCGTGGAGGGGAAGTTACTGAAGTACTGTTGCCGGAATTTCCGGCATCGATCGAAACCAAAGACATTCCATTCGTGTTATTGGAAAACAATCAGCGTCGTACCTATGTGGCTCAAAGTGGCCTTATTGGACGAGATGGCATCGACACCAACGGTGGTGCCCTTTTTAGTGCTGAAAGCAATGAATACACACTGACTGAAGGCAAAGATGAGCTCGTTGTGGTGCTGTCAACAGAAACGGCCAAGGGACTGGTCGAGAAAATATTTACCTTTCATCGAGGTAACTATCTGATTGATATGCAATATCGGATTCACAATAGCTCGGCACAGCCGTGGGAAGGGGTGTTTTACGCACAGTTGAAGCGTGATAACTCACCTGATCCATCTGCGGGCAGTGGCATGGGCATGCAAGCCTATCTTGGTGCAGCGTTAACGACGAAAGAAAATCGTTACGAAAAAGTTACCTACGATGATCTGGAAAGCGAGGCTTACAAGAACCAGCAGGAAGGTGGCTGGGCAGCAATGCTGCAGCACTACTTCCTGTCAGCTTGGGTACCGCCGCAAGATACTATTCATACCTACAACGGTCGTTTTGTTAAGGGTAACTATATTTTCGGTTTTTATGATCAGCCTCTGGTTGTAGCAGCTGGGTCGGTTGGTGAGACCGGTGCCAGCCTGTACGTCGGGCCAAAAGATCAGGATAAGCTGGAAAAAATTGCTCCCCACCTGGAACTGACGGTCGATTATGGCTGGCTATGGTGGATTGCCCAGCCACTGTTTTTCCTGCTGACCTTCTTCCACGGTATTGTCGGAAACTGGGGTGTTGCCATTATTCTGCTGACCTTATGTGTGAAGATCCTGTTCTTCTATCCGTCTGCGATGAGTTATCGCTCAATGGCCAACATGCGCAAGGTTGGCCCGAAGATGCAGCAGATCAAGGAACAATACGGCGATAACCGGGAAAAACTGGGCCAGGAAATGATGGCGCTGTACAAGAAAGAGAAAATCAACCCGCTGGGTGGCTGTTTGCCAATGGTGATCCAGATGCCGGTGTTTATCTCCTTGTACTGGGTACTGATGGAATCGGTTGAGCTGCGTCAGGCACCTTTTGCACTCTGGATTACCGACATGTCGGTGATGGATCCATACTTCATTCTGCCGTTGTTAATGGGTGCCTCGATGTTCGTCCAGATGCGCCTTAACCCAACGCCACCAGATCCGATGCAAGCCCGAGTAATGCAGTTTATGCCGGTAATGATGACGGTGTTTTTCCTCTGGTTCCCGGCTGGTCTGGTGCTGTACTGGGTGGTCAACAACCTGCTGTCCATTGCCCAGCAGTACGTAATTACCAAACAGATCGAAAACAGCTGATTGTTATCGACTGCGGAAACGGGAGCCTCTGGCTCCCGTTTTTGTATCTATTGCCATCGAGCTATACCATCAACAGATTGCTTTCCCACTTGTGAGGCCGCTATGAGTCATGCCATCCATCAGGACACTATTGCTGCCATTGCCACCGCCCCCGGCCGTGGCGGGATCGGTATTGTGCGGGTGTCTGGTGCTGCGGCACAAACCATTGCGCAACGTATTATCGGCTATCAGCCACAACCTCGATATGCACACTACGGCGCACTGCGTGCCGCTGCTGGCGATATTCTGGATGAAGGTATTACCCTCTTCTTTCCAGGGCCACATTCGTTTACCGGTGAGGATGTGGTTGAGTTTCAGGGCCATGGTGGCCCGGTAGTACTGGACCTGTTACTGAATGAGCTGGTGTCACAAGGTTGTCGTCTGGCCCGTCCCGGCGAGTTTTCCGAGCGGGCATTTCTCAATGACAAGCTTGATCTGGCCCAAGCGGAAGCCATTGCCGATTTGATTGATTCTGCCTCTGAACAGGCTGCGCGCTGTGCGTTGCGCTCGTTGCAGGGAGAATTTTCCCGACGTATACAGCAATTACTCGATCAGCTGATCGAATTACGTATCTACGTCGAGGCGGCGATGGATTTTCCCGAAGAGGAAATCGACTTTCTCTCTGACGGCAAGGTAGCAACCAAACTGGCTGAAGTCATAACCGCTCTGGATCAGGTACTGACAGAAGCGACCCGAGGCTCTATTTTGCGCGAAGGCATGACCGTGGTGATTGCCGGGCGACCCAACGCAGGTAAGTCCTCACTACTGAATGCCCTGGCAGGCCATGAACGGGCCATTGTGACCGACATCGCCGGTACCACACGGGACGTACTGAAAGAGCATATCCATATCGACGGCATGCCGCTTCACGTAGTGGATACCGCTGGCTTGCGCGATGCCCCTGACGAAGTAGAACGTATCGGCATCCAGCGTGCCTGGGACGAAATTCGCCAGGCCGATCGTATATTGCTGATGATGGACGCCAGTAGTGATCAGCACAGCCCGCAACAACTGCTACACGCCCTCTATGACGAACAGGGCCTGGCCGCCGAAACCGACGCACTGATCCGCAGCGGAAGGCTGACCGTGATTCGTAACAAGATCGACCTTGCCAACGAAGCCCCAGGACTGGACAACAGCGGAGCTTTGCCAATCTTACGAATCTCAGCTCGCCAGCAGCTGGGCATCGACGCCCTGCGTCAGCACCTGAAACAGATGATGGGGTTTGAGGCCGGTGGTGAGGGTGGATTTCTGGCCCGCCGCCGTCACCTGGATGCTCTGGAGCGTGCCCGTGCCGCTCTGCAACAGGGGCAACAGCAGCTACTGAGCCTGGCCGCAGGTGAACTGCTGGCAGAAGACTTGCGCGATGCTCAGAAAGCCCTGGGAGAGATTACCGGTGAATTCAGCGCTGATGACCTGCTGGGCAAGATTTTTGGCAGTTTTTGTATTGGTAAATGAAGTACGTATTAACGCAAAGAAAGGATAACCAGATGGATTTAACTAGCTGTTATTAAAGGGATTTAATTGAAGAGCTGCTGATTCCGGATCTGCGTACCGTCGACAATCATGGTGTCGTTCGTCCCAGTGCTGAGCTGCTGGATCTCAACAAGCTGACGCTGCAGCGCCAAGAATGGCACCACGAGTATCTGATAACGAAGTTGCCGAACCCTGTGCTGTGAATCACGCCGATGCTCCTGGCCCAAGTATGTACTAACTTATCCAAAGCTGTGATTTCTCTGGCATTTAATGGCCACAGGGATGCTGGACAGTTGCTGGGGACATCTACGTATCTTTCAGGAAGCAAGCGAAGGCTCACTTCCTGAAAGATACGATCACAGACTGGTCAGCGTGCCGATCCATTCACGCACCGACGCCAAATGTACGGCGTCTTGCCCTACCCGATCAGCAACCAGTGCGCCCTGCAATGCCGATACCACCACCCGTGCCAGCGCTTCCCGTGAGACCGGCAGGAAGCGGGCGGAGCTGAGGCATTCCAGTACCCAGTCGAACAGCGCTTCATAGAAGGCATGGATAGCGGTCTGACTTTCCTCGGTCAGTTCATTCATTCCGGCACTGTAGGCCTGGGCGAGGCACTGGCGGTTATTGGTGAAATGTTCCGTATACAGGTCACAGAGCTGTTGCAGACGCTGGCGGGGACTGGTGATTCCCTCTGTGCGTTGCTGCAGTTCAGCAAAAAAAGCATGTTGGTAGTCGGTGGCCAGTTCCAGCAGCAAGGCATCCCGGCTTTTGAAGTGATAGTGCACGGAGCTGGATTTGATGCCAGCCGCCTTGCCCATTTCACGAAAACTGGCTGCAGCCAGGTTGTTTTTGCAGATCTGATCGGTCGCAATGGTTTTGAGATGATCTCTGGTTTCGCTCACAGCAAGTTCTCCCTGTATATATCTTGTGCAAATTCTATCGGGTGTTAGGAGTCAATAGAATGGCCTGGATCAGAAATATGCCGTTTTTTTGAGCAAATATGACGAAAACATGGCCTTGATGGCCTCTTTTGTACTCTGCCGGGCGAATAAATCAGGAGTTGCTATGGTTATTGGAGAAGATCACCGGAGCCAATTCCCATGCGCTTGTTCTTGTTAGTTGTTTTTTCAACCTTGATGACGGCCTGTATTTCCATTTCCAGCGATGATGATGGTGTCACCAATGCGGAGGGGCAGACGGTGAATGCCGAGACCCTGACGTTGAATGGCTTCTGGGATGGTCAGTTGGATCAGGCGGGCAGCTTAAGAATACTGATGTATCAGGGAATAATTTTCGGGCTGGATGAAAGCCGGGGCTATTATGGCTCGATCAACCTCGACAGTTCGACCCAGATCGCCAACCTTGATCTGACCGCTTATGCCATTACCGCTTCCGATGCCACGGCAGGCCACTATCTGGCCGATGGCAGTAGTGTGGACTATTTGATGGAGGGACTGGTTTACACTACGGCCAGCACCAGCGACACCCTGGTAGGAGATTATGACAGTGATCGTGGTGCCGGCAGTTTTCTATTGATGGACGATGCTACCTGGAACAATAACGCTGGTGTCGCGCTGGTAACTGGGCAATGGCAGGCGGGCGACTACAGTCTGTACATCACTTCGTTGGGCAGTCGGGCCAGTTTGAAAGCCATTTCTGCGGCCAGTGGTGGCTGCACCTTTGATGGCTTTATTGAGCCGGTCAACCAGCAATATAACCTTTATAACGTGACCCTGACCGAACGTAAAAACTGCAGCGATTATAACGCCACCAATGTGCCGGGTTATGCCACGATTACGGCAGCCGGGGCGCTGGAGTTTTTCCTGTTTGATACGGGTTCGCTGTACTACATGATTTATACGGCAGCAGTAACGGAAGCCGAGAGTACGGCTGCAACAACCACAACAACAGAAGACACGGCGACCACGGCGGTTGAATAAACCGTCGAGCCGTTCAATCACCCCAATTCCCTGTATAAGTTCACGTTTTGTACATAAACAGTCGGACGAATCGCTATCTTTGTTGACTTTTTTGTGTTTTTTTGATGAAAAGACTGGCTGCAGGAGAATTTTCCTGATCGGGCAAGCCACTACCTTGTGATGATTCATTCTTTTATTGACAGAGCATCGCCATGCGCGTTTTCGCGATAACAACAATAATTACAATGCTGGGCTGTTCGGGGTGTGTTTCCGAGGGCAGTAATCAACCTTACGAATCTTCTTACAATCGTGCGATTGCACTGAACGGTTTCTGGGATGGTCAGTTTGACCAGGCGGGTGCTGTGCGGTTGTTGATGTACGAAGGTAATGTCTATGGTTTTGATGGCACTCGTGGCTTTACCGGTACTGTTGAGTACATCAGTTACGAGCGCAGTATCTCGATGGATCTTGATGCCTGGCCGATCAGCGGCAGTAATGAAGCGCAGGGTGAGATGGCAGCCAGTGGTGCAGCAACCAGTATGGCCGTTGATGCCCTATTGGTTGAGCAGAGTGATAGTGATGGCACAATAGTGGGTACGTTCGAGACCAGTCAGTTGGCTGGTGGACTGACGCTGGAAGCCGATGGCAGCTGGGAAGAGAGCTCAGCGCTGTGGAAGCCCGTAGGTACCTGGAAAGCCGGCACAACCAGCGTGTTTATTACCGAGCTTGGCAGCAAGGCCAAGTTTGTCGGCCAGGGGGCTGGCAGCTGCAGTTTTGACGGTGAGCTCTTTTTGCTGAATAACATCTACCCCTTGATGAAAGCGCATCTGTACAACCGCTCCGGCTGCGATTTTTTTAATAAAACCGCAACAGTGAATGGTTACGCCGCCATTACGGCAGCGGGTACGCTTGAATTCTACTTTGCTGATGACAGCGAATTATTACGCCTCGAATACAGTCGTTAATAGATGTTCCCTATCGTGCAGCGGCCTTCCGGCCGCCTCCCCTGCTTTTCCCTCACTGTTTCGTTCTGACCACCCTGCAAGCGCCTGAAGCGATCAGTAATGGTGCAGGCATCCGGCTGGATGTTCTTCCTTGGTCATCATCTAATGGCTGGTTTTTCTGTGGATAACCCTGTTAGGAAATGTGGTAAACCCTTGTTGTAACGGGTTGCTATCCTTCAGTAACCTTTACCCGGTAATTTTTTTATACCGCTAAAAAATCACTTATCAGCTATTTATTAACAATATAACTCTTTGATTAAAAAGGATAAAAAATGATTTTCCAGGGGCTGTGGATAACACTGTACACAATGGTTTGATTGCCTTATATGCCTGTGGATAGTGGTATTGCTCATATTTTGTACAAAGCCCTATCTGCTTACTGGGGTAATTGCTATAATCCGCGCCCGTTTTTGAAATTCCTGTTATTTGGTGAGGTGTCTGTGGAGTATCCCGTTCGATATGACGTGATTGTGGTCGGTGGTGGTCACGCTGGTACGGAGGCCGCACTGGCAGCGGCTCGCACCGGTAGCAAGACGCTGTTGCTGACCCATAACACGGACACGGTCGGCGTGATGTCCTGTAACCCGGCCATTGGTGGTATTGGCAAAAGCCATCTGGTGAAAGAAATTGATGCGCTGGATGGCGCGATGGCGCGGGCAACTGATCGGGGGGGGATCCAGTTTCGTACCCTCAATAGCCGTAAAGGCCCGGCGGTGCGGGCGACACGGGCCCAAGCCGACCGTGCGCTGTATCGTTCTGCAATTCGTAACATCGTGGAAAATCAGCCCAACCTGGATATTTTTCAGGCAGCCTGTGATGACCTGATTCTCGATGGTGATGGTGTTGGCAGTACTGTGTGTGGCGTGGTCACCAACACCAATATGAAAATTTATGCCACCTCGGTGGTGTTGACGGCGGGGACGTTCCTCGGTGGCCTGATTCATATTGGCATGGAAAATCACAGTGGCGGTCGTGCCGGAGATCCGCCATCGACAGCGCTTTCCCAGCGTTTGCGGGAAATGCCTTTTACCGTTGGCCGACTGAAGACAGGCACGCCGGCACGCATTGACCGTCGCAGTGTCGATTTCTCGGTGATGCAGGAGCAGCCGGGTGATACGCCGCTGCCGGTGATGTCATTTATGGGATCGCTGGCCGAGCATCCACAGCAGGTCAGCTGTTACATCACCCACACCAACGAGCGGACCCACGATATTATTCGCGCCAATCTTGATCGTTCGCCGATGTATGCCGGTGTGATTGAAGGGATTGGTCCGCGCTATTGTCCATCGATCGAAGACAAAATCACCCGTTTCGCCGACAAGACCAGTCATCAGGTGTTTGTTGAGCCGGAAGGATTAAACAGCAATGAGCTGTATCCAAACGGTATTTCCACCAGTTTGCCGTTTGATGTGCAGCTGGATCTGATTCACTCGATCCCCGGTTTTGAGAAGGCGCACATTACCCGTCCGGGCTACGCCATCGAGTATGACTATTTTGATCCCCAGCAGCTCAAGCACAGCCTTGAAACCCGCTGTATCAATAATCTGTTTTTTGCTGGCCAGATCAATGGCACGACAGGTTATGAAGAGGCCGGAGCCCAGGGCTTGCTGGCCGGTCTGAATGCGGCCTTGCGGGCGTTGGAAAAAGACGTCTGGGTGCCGCGCCGTGACCAGTGCTATATCGGTGTGCTGGTTGACGACCTGATCACCATGGGCACCAAGGAACCGTATCGGATGTTTACCAGCCGGGCGGAATATCGGCTGGTGCTGCGGGAAGATAACGCTGACCTGCGGTTGACTGAGATTGGCCGCGACCTTGGCATTGTGGGTGATCAGCGTTGGGCGGCATTTTGTGAAAAACGGGAGCAGATCGAGCAAGAAACCCAACGCTTGAAAACCACCTGGATTCAGCCGGGCTCGACAGCAGCCGAGGCACTGGCAGAGCTGGGTGAAACGGCCATCAGCCATGAATATAACCTCCATGACCTACTCAAACGCCCTGCCCTGACCTATCCGCTGGTGGCCAGACTCAAGGGCGAGCCACTGAGTGATGACCCGCGCGTGGCAGAACAGGTCGAGATCCAGGCCAAATACGATGGCTATATCGCCCGTCAGCTGGAGGATATCGAGCAATTACGTCGCTATGAACATACGCTGCTGCCGGATGACCTCGACTATGACGCCATTGGTGGCTTGTCCAATGAAGTGAAGCAGAAGCTTTATTCGCTCAAACCGGAAACTCTGGGGGCGGCGTCACGGCTTGCTGGTGTTACGCCGGCAGCGATCAGTCAGATTATGATTCATTTGAAAAAACGTAATATGGCCCATCGGATGGAAGCCTGAGTCAGTCGTACCCGCGCTGCGGTCTTATGCCGGTTGTTGCTGAAGAGGTTCAAACTCACTGCTGACTTTGTGCTAGTATCCGCCGCCCGCTGGCTGGTATGTGGTTATGTTGCCGGTGAGTATGAGGATTGCGTGCGCCAGAGAGTTCCGATATGGGTTGTTTGGCGCGGGAATCATCTTTGTTTGGCAGGACTCAAGGCACGGAATATATGAGCATGGCAACTTCTCTTCCCGCCGGATTGCGTAATCGCTTGATGCGTGGTGCGGCTCAGCTGGACATCACATTGAGCGATCAGCAAGCCGATCTGCTGATGGGCTATCTGGAGCTGCTGCACAAATGGAACAAGGCGTATAACCTCACCGCCATCCGTGATCCATCCGCGATGGTGGATTTACACCTGCTGGACAGTCTCGCCGTGCAGCCACACCTTGGTTCTGCTACCCAGATACTGGATGTTGGCACCGGTCCAGGGCTGCCTGGTATGGTACTGGCGGCGCTGAATCCGCAGTGCCATTTTACCCTGCTCGACAGTAACGGTAAAAAGACGCGCTTTATGTTTCAGGCCCGTACCAGTCTGGGGCTGGAGAATGTCACCATCGTGAACGACCGGGTTGAGGCATATCATCCCGACGTCCCATTCGATATGATTGCCAGCCGCGCATTTGCCTCGCTGTCCGATATGGTGACCTGGTGCCGTCATTTGCTGGCTCCCGGCGGTTGCTACCTGGCGATGAAAGGACAGTACCCCCAGCAAGAACTTGAGGCATTACCCGCTGATGTGGCGTTGGCATCGGCCGCCATCGTCGAGGTTCCGGGCGTCGAAGGCCAGCGCCATCTGCTGCGGCTGGTCGCTGTTCCGGGCGCAGACCGTACACCGACTGATCAATAATATCCCTGTAGAGCGAAGACGATGATTCTGGCGATTACCAATCAGAAAGGCGGTGTAGGCAAGACGACGACGGCAGTGAATCTGGCTGCCTCACTGGCGGCGACCAAGCGCCGCGTGATGCTGATCGATCTTGACCCCCAGGGTAATGCCACCATGGGCAGTGGTGTCGACAAATATGCACTGGAAAACTCCCTCTACGAGGTATTGGTGCAGCGTTGCGCTGTAGAAGAAGCCATTGTGCCAGCTGGCGAGGCGGGTTATGACCTGATTCCTTCCAATGGTGACCTGACGGCTGCAGAAGTGGAGCTGATCAATGTGATCGGACGCGAGCAGCGGTTACGCAAGGCGCTGGCGAGTGTACAAGGGCGTTACGACTATATACTGATCGATTGTCCGCCATCGCTCAGCATGTTGACGGTGAATGCGATGGTGGCTGCCGATGCGGTGCTGATTCCGATGCAGTGCGAATACTATGCTCTTGAAGGCCTCAGTGCCTTGATGGAAACCGTCGACTCGATCAAGGATGCCTACAATCCACAGCTCCACATTGAAGGCCTGTTGCGCACCATGTACGACCCGCGCAATAGCCTGACAGAAGAGGTATCAGCGCAGCTGGTGAGTCACTTTGGCAAGCGGGTTTACGATACTGTCATTCCCCGCAATGTGCGTCTGGCCGAGGCACCAAGCTACGGCATACCGGCATTGCTGTATGACCGGAATTCGCGTGGTGCCATGGCTTATCTGGCGCTGGCCGGAGAAATGAATCGCCGTCACCGGGTGGTAACGGCCTGAATAGAGATGTTCGAAACGGACATGATCGGAATCAAGGTATGACAAAACGTAAACGTGGCCTGGGGCGCGGCCTCGATGCGCTATTGGCAGCGTCACACGCTGGCCAGGACGACGACTCGGCCCCAACCACCGCCGATCTCCCATCGGAGCGGGCAGATGGTGACCTGATCCATCTGCCGCTGGATGTGATCCAGCCGGGCCAGTATCAGCCCCGGCGTGATATTCAGCCGGAAGCGCTGGAAGAACTGGCGGATTCGATCCGTGCCCAGGGCTTGATGCAGCCGATTATGGTGCGTTTGCTGGCCGGTTCGGAGGATCGCTACGAAATCATTGCCGGTGAGCGTCGCTGGCGAGCAAGCCGTATGGCAGGGCTGGAGCAGATCCCGGCGCTGATTCGCAATGTGCCTGATGATGCGGCCATCGCCATGGCTCTGATCGAGAATATCCAGCGTGAAAACCTCAACCCGATGGAAGAGGCGATTGCGTTACACCGGCTGCAGCAAGAGTTTGAACTCACCCAGCAGGAAGTGGCGCAGGCGGTTGGCAAAAACCGCACCACGGTGGCCAACCTGTTGCGGTTGATGAACCTTAATACAGACGTCAAAACCCTGTTGGAGAATGGCGACCTGGAAATGGGACATGCCAGAGCGTTATTGGGGTTGAATGGTCAGGCACAAAGTCTGGCGGCCGATCAGGTAGTGGCCAAGGGCCTGACTGTACGGCAAACCGAAGCGCTGGTGCGTAGCCATGAACAAAAACAACCTGAAGCCGTAGCGCCAGCAGCCGTGCCCGATCCGGACGTCGAGCGACTGGAACGCATGCTGGGTGAGCGCCTCGGTGCCAGTGTCTCGATCCGTCATAATGCCAGAGGCAAGGGAAAACTGGTGATCAACTACACCAGCCTGGATGAACTCGACGGCATATTGAGCCACCTTCAGTAATCTGCCTGACGATTCCGCTGTGTCTTCTGTCACCGGAGCACACCGGGCTGAGGGTGGCCAACGGGTGCTGAGCGAGAAGGCAAGGGGGTGTCAGCCTTATTATTGGCAAAAATCGCGCACATTGACCCGGGTCAAGGGTGCGAAGGGCACCTAAAGCACTACGACCAATTTATTACAGATAGATCCGGTAACTGGTTGAAGGCCGGATACCTTGCCCATATAATCACCGCGCTTTTGCACTGGCCAAAGCAGAAATCCAATAAGTAATGAGGTCAGGTTGTCTACTGTACCGCGTCCGCCTGCGTACCGGATCGTCATCTTGCAACTGATCCTGGCGCTGATTTCTGCTCTGCTTGCCTGGTTACACAGTGATGTAGCCGCCATGTCGGCGTTGTTGGGAGGGTTAACTTGCGCCCTGCCCAACGCTTACTTTGTCTGGCGCGCGTTCCGCTATACCGGGGCCCGATCTGCTACCAGGATCGTGCAATCGTTTTACCAGGGAGAATCCTGGAAATTTTTGCTGACTGCGCTGTGTTTTATGGTCATCTTCCAGCGGGTTGAGCATCTGAATGTACTGGCACTGTTTGCAGGATTTATAACAGTGCAGCTGGGGCATCTGGCCTCGGCAAAAGTCGCCAATTTATAAACTATGGACTGAGAGTGAACGATGGCTGGAAACTCCCAAGAGTATATCTCGCACCACCTGACCAATCTTACCTATGGCAAACTGCCAGCGGGCTACGTTCGCCACGAAGTCGACGAACAGGGCCAGGCACATGAGCACGAACTGTCTCATGACACCTGGACCATGGCTCACAGCAAGGAAGAAGCCGCCGATATGGGCTTCTCTGCCGTGCACGTTGATTCCCTTGGCTGGTCTATCGGCCTTGGCGCCCTGATCATGTTCCTGTTCTGGCGCGGCGCAAAACGTGCCACGACAGCGGTTCCGACCGGTATGCAGAACTTTGTCGAAATGATCGTGGAATTTATCGATGGCACCGTGAAAGAGTCGTTTCACGGCCGCAATCCGCTGGTAGCACCGCTCTCGCTGACTATTTTCTGCTGGGTATTCATGATGAACTTCATGGATCTTATCCCGGTTGACGTTTTGCCTTCTATCTTCGGCCTGTTTGGTCTGCACTACATGAAAGTGGTTCCCTCCACAGACGTCAATATCACCATGGGCATGGCGTTGACTGTCTTCAGTCTGATGATTTTTTACTCTATCAAAGTCAAGGGCATCAGCGGCTTTGCCGGTGAACTGTGCCTGCAGCCATTCAAGGTCAAAAATCCGGTACTGCAAGCCATCTTTATTCCTGTCAACCTGTTTCTGGAATCGGTTGCCCTGCTGGCCAAGCCAATCTCTCTGGCGCTGCGGCTGTTCGGTAACATGTATGCTGGCGAAATGATTTTTATCCTGATTGCCCTGATGTTCACTGCTGGCGGAGCGTTGTTCCTGCTGGGCGGTGTACTGCAGTGGGCATGGGCTGTTTTCCACATTCTGGTGATCACTCTGCAAGCCTTCATTTTCATGATGTTGACCATCGTGTATCTGAGCATGGCCCACGAAGATCATTAATTTTTAACCATTAACTTACTAACTAACTTAACTACTATTTGGAGAAAACTATGGAACAAGGTCTGGTATTCCTGGCTGCAGCTCTGATGATCGGTCTGGGTGCGCTGGGTACAGCTATCGGTTTTGGTCTGCTGGGTGGTCGTCTGCTGGAAGGTACTGCGCGTCAGCCTGAGCTGGGTCCAATGCTGCAGGGCAAGATGTTCCTGATCGCTGGTCTGCTTGACGCCGTACCAATGATCGGTGTTGGTCTGGGTCTGTACCTGATGTTCGCTGCCTAAGGGTCGTTCCTTTTTTAACGAACTTCCTTAACCAACGAACATGAGGAGTCTGGCGTGAACATTAACGCGACACTTATCGGCCAGATCATCACATTCGCGATTTTCGTGTGGTTTTGCATGAAATTCGTATGGCCCCACCTGCTGGGTGCCATGCAAGAGCGTGAAAAGAAAATTGCCGATGGTCTGGACGCAGCAAACCGTGCCGAGCGCGACTTGGAACTGGCTCAGGAAAAAGCCGTTTCCCAGCTGCGTGAAAGCAAAGAAAAAGCTGCCGAAATCATCGAACAGGCTAACAAGCGTGCCAACCAAATCATCGACGAAGCGAAAGAAACCGCTCGCGCTGAAGGTGACCGCCTGGTAGCCGCTGCTCAAGCAGAAGTTGAGCAAGAGGTTAACCGCGCGAAAGAAGTTCTGCGCAAACAGGTATCTGAGCTGGCGGTTGCCGGCGCTACCAAGATCCTGGGCAAGTCAGTCGATGCATCAGCTCACGCTGATCTGCTTAATCAACTGACTGAAGAACTCTAAGCGAGGTTGCCATGGCTGAATTAACCACTCTCGCTCGGCCATACGCCAAGGCCGTGTTTGCTGAAGCAGAAGAGAAGAAGTCCCTGGATGCATGGTCAGACGATCTGGCCCTGCTGTCCGCTTATGCATCCGACGCTGCGATGGCGAAGGTGCTGGTACATCCTTCTCTGACTGCGGCACAGCAGGCACAAGCCTTGATTGACGTATGTGGCGAAAAGCTTAATGACGCAGCCAAAAACCTGGTACACGTTCTGGCAGAAAACAAGCGTCTGACGCTGTTGACTGAAATTACAGCTCTTTATGAAGAGTTGAAGGCCCAGCTGCAAAACGCAGTAGATGTCGTAGTGACCTCTGCGTACGCACTGACCGAAACCCAGTCAAACAAGCTCGCTCAGGCACTTAAAGCCAAACTGCAACGCGATGTCCGAATGACCAGCGAAGTCGATGAGTCACTCATCGGCGGCGCTATTATTCGTGCAGGCGACCTGGTTATTGACGGCTCACTCACAGGCAAGCTGTCAAAGTTGGCCGAAGCGATGAAATCCTAGTTTGAGGGACGATGCATGCAGCAACTGAATCCATCCGAGATCAGTGAAGTCATCAAAAAACGCATCGAAAGTCTCGATGTGACTTCACAAGCCCAGAACGAGGGCACCGTTGTATCCGTATCCGACGGTATCGTTCGTATCCATGGTCTTGCCGACGTAATGTACGGTGAGATGATTGAATTTGACGGCGGTGTCTACGGCCTGGCCATGAACCTGGAACGCGACTCTGTAGGCGCGGTTATTCTGGGCGAATACAAATCGCTGGCCGAAGGCCAGAAAGCGAAATGTACCGGTCGTATCCTGGAAGTTCCAACCGGCGAAGCCCTGCTGGGTCGTGTTGTGGACACTCTGGGTCGCCCGATTGACGGCAAGGGTCCGATTGAGACCAACACATCTGCACCTGTTGAACGCGTTGCGCCTGGCGTAATTGCTCGTCAGGGTGTAGATCAGCCGTTGCCAACCGGTTACAAGGCGGTTGACTCCATGGTTCCTGTCGGTCGTGGCCAGCGTGAGCTGATCATTGGTGACCGTCAGACCGGCAAGTCGGCGATGGCGATTGATGCCATCATTAACCAGAAAGGCACCGGTATTAAGTGTGTCTACGTGGCGATTGGCCAAAAGCAGTCTTCCATTGCGAACGTGGTTCGTAAACTGGAAGAGCACGGCGCCATGGAACACACCATCATTGTTGCCGCTGGTGCTGCCGATCCTGCAGCGATGCAGTTTCTGGCGCCATACGCCGGTTGTGCGATGGGTGAATACTTCCTCGATCGCGGTGAAGACGCCCTGATTGTATACGATGACCTGACCAAACAAGCCTGGGCTTACCGTCAGATCTCATTGTTGCTGAAGCGTCCTCCTGGTCGTGAAGCTTACCCTGGTGACGTTTTCTATTTGCACTCCCGTTTGCTGGAACGTGCTTGTCGGGTGAACCCTGATTACGTCAAAAACGTAAGCGGTGTTGAAGGCAAGACCGGTTCGCTGACGGCCCTGCCGATCATTGAAACCCAGGGCGGTGACGTCTCTGCGTTTGTACCAACCAACGTGATCTCGATCACCGATGGTCAGATCTTCCTGGAAACCAACCTGTTCAACTCTGGCATACGTCCAGCGATGAACGCCGGTATTTCGGTTTCCCGTGTCGGTGGTGCAGCACAGACCAAAATCATCAAGAAGCTGGGCGGTGGTATTCGTTTGGCGCTGGCTCAGTACCGTGAACTGGCAGCGTTTGCCCAGTTCGCTTCTGATCTGGATGAAGCGACCCGCAAGCAGCTGGAACATGGCCGCGCAGTGACCGAGCTGATGAAGCAAGGCCAGTACGCACCGATGTCGACTGCGGAAATGGGTCTGGTGATTTATGCCGCCAACGAAGGCTTCCTGAACGACGTAGAAGTGGCGAAAATCCGTCCATTCGAAGCTGCCCTGCTGAGCTTTGCCAACAGCGAATTTGCTGAACTGATGGCGAAAATCAACGTGAAAGGCGACTTTAACGACGAGATCGCAGCCGGTCTGAAAGAGTGTATTGAATCTTTCAAGAGCTCTCAGACCTGGTAAGTCCGGGGCTGGCACGGAGCTAATCCCGTGCCAGCGTGGATTCACGCAACGTAAGGCAGCTTGATTATGGCAGTCGGTAAAGAAATTAAAGAGCAGATTACGAGCGTAAAAAGCACGCAAAAAATTACTTCAGCCATGGAAAAAGTGGCTGTTAGTAAAATGCGTCGCGCTCAGCTGCGCATGACCCAAAGCCGTCCATTTGCGGATAAAATCCGTAGTGTTATCGGTCACCTGGCGAATGCGACATCTGAATACCGCCATCGTTATCTGCAAGAACGCGACATCAAGCGCGTTGGTTACATTGTGGTTTCCTCCGACCGTGGCCTGTGTGGCGGTTTGAACAACAACCTGTTCAAGCGTGTGGCACAGCAAGCGAAAAACTGGAAAGAACAAGGTGTGGAAGTTGACTTCTGCTCTGTGGGTGCCAAGGCATCACTGTTCTTTGCCAATTTTGGTGGCAACGTTGTGGCTGCAAAAACCCATCTGGGTGATGCACCGGAACTGGCCAGCCTGATCGGTTCGGTAAAAGTGATGCTGGATGCATTTGATGAAGGCAAGATCGATCGCCTGTTCATCATGCACAATCGCTTTGTGAACACCATGACGCAACAGCCCATCGCGGAACAATTGTTGCCGCTAAAAGCGGAAGAAGACGATTCACTGAAACACCACTGGGACTACATCTACGAACCGGACGCCAAGGATATCCTTGAAGGTTTGCTGGTTCGCTATGTTGAATCCCAGGTATACCAGGGTGTGGTTGAGAACAATGCCTGTGAACAGGCCGCGCGTATGCTGGCAATGAAAAGTGCCACAGATAACGCCGGTGAGATGATCAACGAGCTGAATTTGCTATACAACAAGGCTCGTCAGGCAGCGATCACCCAGGAAATTTCGGAAATCGTTAGCGGCGCCGCGGCTGTATAAGCCGGGGAACGAAGGTTTTAAGGTTAAGAGGAACCGAATATGAGCGGACGTATCGTACAGATCATCGGTGCCGTTATCGACGTGGAATTCCCACGCGACAGCGTACCCAAGGTCTACGACGCCCTGACCGTTGATGGTACTGAAACTACTCTGGAAGTTCAGCAACAGCTGGGTGATGGCGTGGTTCGTACTATTGCGATGGGCTCCACAGAAGGTCTCAAGCGTGGCCTTCAGGTAACAAACTCTGGCGCTCCCATCTCTGTACCAGTCGGTATCGAGACGTTGGGACGTATTATGGACGTCCTTGGCCGTCCGATTGATGAATGTGGCGAGATCGGTGAAAAAGAGCGTTACTCTATTCACCGTGCAGCGCCCGGCTTCGATGAGCAAGCCAACTCCACCGACCTGCTGGAAACCGGTATCAAGGTAATTGACCTTGTTTGTCCGTTTGCCAAGGGTGGTAAAGTCGGTCTGTTTGGTGGTGCCGGTGTTGGTAAAACCGTCAACATGATGGAGCTGATCAACAACATTGCGAAGGCACACTCCGGTTTGTCGGTATTCGCAGGTGTGGGTGAGCGGACTCGTGAAGGTAACGATTTCTACTACGAAATGGCGGAATCCGGGGTTGTAAACCTGGATGACAAAGCCAAATCCAAAGTAGCGATGGTGTACGGCCAGATGAACGAACCCCCAGGCAACCGTCTGCGTGTGGCTCTGACTGGTCTGACCATGGCAGAGAAATTCCGTGACGAA
Source organism: uncultured Oceanobacter sp. (assembly GCA_913061185.1). Taxonomy (GTDB): domain Bacteria; phylum Pseudomonadota; class Gammaproteobacteria; order Pseudomonadales; family Oceanobacteraceae; genus Oceanobacter; species Oceanobacter antarcticus. Next base: position 56,034 of record CAJXTI010000003.1, on the reverse strand, counting down.
GGTAAAGACGTACTGTTGTTTGTTGACAACATCTATCGTTATACCCTGGCGGGAACCGAAGTATCTGCACTGCTGGGCCGTATGCCTTCCGCAGTAGGTTACCAGCCGACTCTGGCTGAAGAAATGGGTGTTCTGCAGGAGCGTATTACCTCCACCAAGAACGGCTCCATTACTTCTATCCAGGCGGTATACGTACCAGCGGATGACTTGACGGATCCATCACCAGCAACCACCTTTGCCCACTTGGACTCCACTGTGGTACTGAGCCGTGACATCGCATCCAAGGGTATTTACCCGGCGATCGATCCACTGGACTCTACATCACGTCAGCTGGATCCACTGGTTATCGGTAACGAACACTACGACATCGCTCGTGGGGTTCAGGGTGTACTGCAGCGTTATAAAGAGCTGAAGGACATCATTGCGATTCTGGGTATGGACGAACTGTCCGACGAAGACAAGCAGCTGGTTGCTCGTGCACGTAAGATCGAACGTTTCCTGTCTCAGCCGTTCCACGTGGCAGAAGTGTTCACGGGTGCGCCCGGCAAGTACGTTTCACTGAAAGAAACCATCCGTGGTTTCCAGGGTATCCTGAACGGTGATTACGACGCATTGCCTGAGCAGGCCTTCTACATGGTTGGTACTATCGACGAAGCCGTCGAAAAAGCCAAAAACATGTGATTCAGGCTGGTAAGGCCGGGCTATTCCGGCTTTACCTCCTCAACCTGAGGAATACCTTATGGCGATCACTGTACATTGCGATATTGTCAGTGCCGAAGAGAATCTCTTCTCCGGTCTGGTCGAGCGCGTCGTCGCTGCAGGCTTGCTGGGTGATCTGGGTGTTGAGCCAGGCCATGCGGCGCTGCTGACCCCGCTGAAGCCAGGTCCGGTTCGTATCGTCAAACAAGGCGGTAGCGAAGAGATTGTTTACGTCTCTGGTGGTTATCTGGAAGTTCAGCCAAACAGTGTGACTGTATTGGCTGATACGGCAGTTCGTGCGCACGATATAGACGAAGCTGCTGCTCTGGAAGCCAAGAAACACGCTGAGCAGGCGTTGGAAAATCAGGGTGCAGACTTTGATTATTCTCGTGCTCTGACCCAGCTTGCTGAAGCCTCAGCCCAGCTGCGTACCATTCAGCAAATTCGCGAGAAACTGGGCAAGCATTAAGCTGCCCGTTTTTTTCGTTTAAGCCCTCGAGTATTCGAGGGCTTTTTATTATTGACTGACAGGATGTCGGGTTCCCCTTTTTTCTTCCCGCTGCCCCTCTTCCTGTTTGCACCGTGTGATTTTCCCAAAGCTCAGGAGAGCGTCATGATGCCTAAAATATTTGCAAAATCCTTGTTGCCTTTGATGGTGGCGTCTTCTTCGTCTGTGATGGCAGGCCAGTTTTATATTGGTGCCGGCATGGCCGGGTTGGCAGGCAGTGGCGAAGAAGAGTACACACAGGGGTCGTCCTCCAGGACGTACGACTACAGCTATTCGAACGCTTCAATACGTCTTGGCTATCAGTGGAGTTATGCCAATCGTCTGGAGTTGTCTATTGGCTCCATTGATGTCGAATACGATGAAAACTATGAGGATGAAACATACAGCGGTTTTGACGTTGACTACTACTTCGTCTGGGGTGAAAGCATCAAGCCTTACCTGATGGTGGGCTTGGGTTCTTACACGTTTGAGGATTCTGCTCAGTACTTTTCGGATAATGACGATCTTTCCGGGTTGGCATTCAACTTTGGCGGTGGTGTGATCTGGCAGTTCCATGAACATCTGGACGTTGAGTTAGGCTACAAATTCAAGTCCATCAGCTGGCAGGATGCTACGGATGGCTATAATACCTACGAAACCCAATCTACCCACAGTGGTATTGATGCCGCCGTGCACGTGTTGTTCTGAGAAATCGTGCTGTCGCCATTTGTGAAACCAGACGTTCAGGCGTCTGGTTTTGTTTCTGACTTGTCTGTTTGCACAGCGTGTATCGACTGATTTTGCTCAAATACCTGGTAAGCCGTTTTCACCACGCTGGCATGGCGTTCGGCCAGGCGTTGATGATCTTTGTCGTAGCCTCCGCCAATCACAGTCACTACTGGTATTCTTCGTTGCTGGCAATATTCCAGTACCCAGCGATCACGCTGCTGAATCCCCTCAAGGGTTACATTCAGGTGGCCGAGCTCATCTCCTTCCCACACATCCACACCGGCATCGTAAATCACCAGCTCTGGCTGTTGTTCATGAATCAGGCGTTCGAATGTTTCTCTAACTATCGCAAGATAGGCAACATTATCGAGGTATTGATCAAGGCCAATATCGAGGTCACTGCGGCTTTTCCGGAATGGAAAATTTTTCTCGCAGTGAATGGAACAGGTAAAGGCGCGGGGTTCGTGCGCCAGCATGGCGGCGGTACCATCGCCCTGATGCACATCCAGATCAAACACAAGCAGCCGTTTGACTTCTCGTCGTCGCAATAAGGTGAGTGCGGTATAGGCGAGGTCGTTGACCAGGCAAAAACCGGAGCCAAAATCATAATGCGCATGGTGAGTGCCGCCGCCCAGATGGCTGGCGATGCCATGCTGGAGTGCCAGCCGGGCTGCCAGCAGGGTGCCATTGGGTGCGGTCAGGGTGCGGTCAATCAGCCCCTGGCTCCAGGGTAAGCCCAGACGTCGCCAGGCTTTTGCCTCAATGGCATCGTCTAACAGCCCTTGCAGGTAAATCGGACTGTGGGCAATCGCAAGGTCGGCGACGGAGGCCATGGCCGGTTGGTAGAGGTTGTCGCTGATATATCCCTGCTGCAACAGGTGTTCGTACAAACGCACAAACTTGGACATCACAAAGCGGTGGTTTGCGGGGAAGGGACAGGAGTAGTTGGAGTGATAAACCAGCGGCAGCTTCATGAAGAATCGGGGGTCAGGTACTCGATAAAGGCAGTTTCATCCAGTGGTTTGCTAAACAGATAGCCCTGGAATTTGGTGCAACCATGGGACAGAAGGTACTCCCGTTGCTGCTCGGTTTCCACACCTTCGGCGACAATATCCAGATACAGGCTATGGCCCAGCTGGATAATGTAGTCAACAATATTGGCATCGGCAGCGGAGTTGTTGATATTACTGACAAAGCTGCGATCAATCTTGAGTGTTTGGATCGGCAGGCTCTGGAGGTAACTGAGGGAGGAATAACCAGTGCCAAAATCATCCATCGAGACATTAAAGCCGTGGTGTACCAGCCGTTGAATCAGTGATTTGACCAGCTGCTTGTCATTGACAAAAATCCCCTCGGTGATTTCCAGTTCCACCAATCCTGGCGGGATATCAAATGCCTCGATATGGAACACCAATTGGTCAAAAAAGTTGGCATTGAGGAACTGTACCGGACTGATATTGATGGCGAGGCGTTCGAATCCCTGGGGGAGTAAATGCTGCTGCCGCAGCCTGGCCAGTGTCTGACAGCTGGCTGACAGCACCCAGTCACCCAGTTCCACAATCAGGTTGGCCTCTTCGGCAGCAGCGATAAACAGGTCGGGCGGCACTGGCTTGCCCCGGTGCTGCCACCGGCACAGCACCTCAGCGCCAATGATGCGCCCGAGATGGTCAAGCTGTGGTTGAAAGGCCAGACTGAAGGCTCTGGCCTTGATGGCATCGTGAAGATCATTGATCAGACTGAGTTTGCTTTGGGTTTCCCGTTGCATGTGCTCGCTATACAGGCTCCAGCCATTACGTCCATGGGCTTTGGCATAATACATGGCGGTATCGGCCTGTCGGATCAGGTCTGACGAGGTATGCTGGTCAAAAGGAAATAACGAAATACCTATACTGGCCGATAAGTGAAAGCTGTGTCGATTGTATAAAAATGGTTGCCGGAATTGTTCCAGCAAGGCACTCGCGAAGTTGGTGGCCTGGTCGACAGCCTCATTGGCATCGCTGTAAAGCTCGTCGGGCAGCAGCAGGAATTCATCGCCTCCCAGCCGGGCGCACAGATCTCGTGGCCCGGCGCAGAGGCGTAATCGTTCCGCTGCCTGCTGCAAAATGGCGTCGCCGACAGGGTGACCCAGAGAGTCATTAATATTCTTGAAATGGTCCAGATCGATAAACAGCAGGGCACCAAAGCGAGAGCATTTGCGCGCTGCTGACAGGTGCTCCCTGACTCGACCCAGCGCCATCTCCCGGTTGCTGAGCCGGGTCAGCGTGTCGTAGTGAGCGCGGTATTCCACCTCCTGCTGTTTCAGGCGCAGTTCAGTCACGTCGCGGATCAGCCAGAAAACGCCGTCGACACCCTGCCCATCGCTGCGTTCAAGCCGAAACGGAGTCATGCGGGATTCGAGATAGCGATCCTGATGCTGCAGCGACTCAATCACTACCGACTCTTGACTGATGGCACGTAGCCAGCAAGCCCGGACACTGTCTGCCTGACCGTGTTCGATCCAGCCCCAGGCCGGTTGACCGGTCAGATTACGCGATAGCTCTGACACGTTGCTGTGCTGGTTGCCGATGCGTTCGCGAATGTATCCCTCGCGGTCAATCAGGAAGGCAACATCGGGGAAGGTGCGAGAGAAGGCCCGGTCGACAGCGTTTTGCCGCTCAATCTGGGCGATCGATAACTGCAAGTGGCGGCTGAGTTGATTGAAGGTATCGCCCAGCTCGGTAAATTCCCGGCTGCTGCATTGTTCCAGGGTCAGGCCGAGTTCACCCTGGCGCAAGCTTTGGGTAAAGCCCTGCAAGCGTGTTAACGGTGCCAGCACCTGACGTTTGAGTAATTGGCTCAGGCCAAGGCTATAGAGCAGGATCAGGCCCAGTAGCAGGGCCAGCTTTTGCGCCAGGTCGATCAGCATATGGTGATATTCCTGCCGAACGTTGTACCAGGCGACCAGCAACCCCCTGGACTGCTGGCGAATACCACTCTGGTAATAAATCGGCAAGGCGGCGGTGTAGATATTGCCCTGTTCTGACAGTAGCAATGCTTGTTGCTGATTGCCTGGCGATGGGCGACTGTTATGGAGTACGGTTGGCAGTTGCCCTGATGCGCCCATGCGACCACGATCAGTGGAGAACAGGATCAATCCATGTTGAATCACATCGACACGGGTGATATAGCGATGAGTGGCCATATAGCTGACGGATCGGTCTGCGAGGGCGGTGTTTTCTACGGCCAGTGAATGTTGCAGCTGCTGTTGCAGTACACCAAGGTCGTATTCGATCTTGTTTTTCCAGCTGTCATGGAACTGACTGTTGGTCGCATCAAAAAGAAAGTAGGCCACTGCAATGGCTGTCGTGCCCAGTGCCAGTACGGCCCAGGACATCAGAATGAGGCGAATGGAGTAGGATCCGCTACGTTTCACGGCCCGTTCTCCGCGACCAGGGCTGTGGTGGTGCGCAGGGCCGGGAGGGTGCCAGACTTCAGCAGGTGATGGGTCTGCATCAGCTTGACGAGATCGTTGGCGTGGCGGGACAGGCGGGAGCGAGGGCCGGATAGCAGTCGCAGATTCTCTACCCGGTCGGGCATTGTCAGGCCCTGATAGGCCTCTTTGACGTGAGCAGCTGGTAACTTGAGTCGTTGGTTAATGATGGCAAGGGCATCCGGGTCGCCGCGTTCAATACGTTGTTTTGAGACCAAAAAACCGTTCACCAGACTGCGTAAGGCGGTTTGTCGGGTTGCCAGCAACTCGGTTCTGACGGCGAGGACATCGACAATCTGGCCGGGAATATCGGCACTGGAAAACACCTGGACAGCACCTGCGGCAAGCAGCTGCAAAGAATACGGTGCAAAGGTGACGGCGGCATCTATCTGGCCGGCAGCCAGAGCGTCGAGGTATTCATTCTGTCTCAGGTTGACGATGGTGATATCGCTGAGCTCAAGTTTTGCCGATTCCAGAGCGGCTTGTAGCATCAAGGCACCTACGGCACTGGTTTCGACGCCAATGCGCAGGCCTGCCAGCTCGGCGACGCTGTGAATCTCTGGCCTGGCCAGAACCACATCGGCTCCCAGGGATTGGTCGCAGATCAGCACCACGGTGAGATCCAGCCCCTCACTGGTGAGCAGCAGAATCTCATCCAGCGTCAAAGCAGCGGCTTCGAGTTGCCCTTGCCTCATGGCATCCATCACATCGGGTGCACTGGCCAGTTCGATGAGACGCAATTGCCCTGCGTCCAGCAAGCCGTCTTGCCTGGCCAGGTAGAAGGGTTCGTAGCCAGGCCAGACGTTGGTGCCGATGCGTATCAAGGGTAAGGGAGCATGCTGATCACAGCCATTCAGGGAGATTAATGTGAGTGTGAACAGGCACAGGCGGAGAAAATGCACAGCGGCTCCATGGCAAACAATTATCATCAGTCTAGCAGTCAATCGAAGGTCAGGTTAAGCCTCCCTACGACCAAGGGCGAGTGGCAATCAGTCGGTCAATATGATCCCTTAGCAGCGTGTCAGGGTTATCCCCGGTCTGGCGGCGTAACGCCGGTTCAGGCCACGGCAAGGCTGCTGGCATGAATATTTATCCCGCGTTATCCCGCGCCGCAGAGCATATTTTTCAGAGGTTGATGTGAAAAAAGATAATAAAAACAAGATAACAACGACGGAAAATCAGGCAATCTCCAGTTTCGAAAACTTCTTCTATCGCTATGTTGCCTGGTTTCCGATTCTGGTACTACCGGCGCTGGTATGGGAAATGTTCAGCGTCAATGATTATGCCCCGGCGGGGTTGATCGGCGTGATGCATGCGGTGCTGGTGTTCCGTTTTGTCACCATTGCAGGACAACAAGGCTGGTTCAAAAAGCGGCAGCAGCTGTAAACAGACAGTGTGCGGTATCTTGTGACGAGCAGTACTTTTTGATGCGCGGTACTTTTAAAATAGTCACTGCTTGTAAAATGGTCACTGCCTGAAGAGGCCAGGGTGGCTGCATGATATCTGTATTGGCGGGAATTCTCTGGATTCCCGCCAACACAGGGTTCTATTTAACAAGAATTTGCTCAAAAAAAAGCCAGATTCAGCTTTTCCGCAGTAGAGCAGCCCTAAGCCCGACAGGCTCCTAGGGAGCGGGGTTTTCCTCGCGGTCAGCCAGTGCACTGTTGGCGCGTATTGCCGCAGCACGTACCTGGTCTGGCGCGGTGCCACCAATGTGGTTACGAGCGGCGACTGAGCCTTCCAGCGTCAGCACTTCAAACACATCGGCACTGATTTCAGCAGAGAACTGCTGCAACTCTTCCAGCGTCATGTCACTGAGATCCTTGCCCTGTGCCAGACCATAAGCGACAGCCTTGCCAACAATTTCATGGGCATCGCGGAAGGGAATGCCCTTGCGCACCACGTAGTCAGCGAGGTCGGTGGCGGTGGAGAAGCCGCGCTTGGCAGCATCCCGCATATCGTCCCGGCGTGCTTGCAGATGGGGAGCCATATCGGCGAATGCCCGCAGGCTGTCCCGCAGGGTATCGACGGTATCAAACAGTGGCTCCTTGTCTTCCTGATTGTCCTTGTTGTAGGCCAATGGCTGGGATTTCATCAGTGTCAGCAGGCTGACCAAGTGGCCATAAACCCGACCGGTCTTGCCGCGTACCAACTCGGGGACGTCCGGGTTCTTTTTCTGCGGCATGATGGATGAACCGGTACAGAAACGATCCGGCAGATCGATAAAACGGAACTGCGCCGAAGCCCACAGCACCAGCTCTTCTGAAAAACGCGACATATGCATCATGATCAGGGCCGCAGCGCTGCTGAATTCGATGGCAAAATCGCGATCGGAGACCGAATCCAGGCTGTTCTCGGTAGGGGCATCAAAACCCAGTAGTTCGGCAGTGTAAAAACGATCAATCGGATAGGTCGTGCCCGCCAGGGCAGCAGCGCCGAGTGGCAACTGGTTCATGCGTTTCCGGCAGTCCTGCAGACGCGCATAGTCACGTTCCAGCATCGCATTCCAGGCCAGCAAATGGTGACCAAAGGTGACGGGTTGTGCCGTTTGCAGGTGGGTGAAGCCGGGCATGATGGTATCGGCTTCCCGGCTGGCCAGTTCGATCAGGCCCTGCTGCAAGCGGGTCAGTTCGGAGCAGATGAGATCAATTTCGTCGCGCAGGTACAAGCGGATATCGGTCGCGACCTGATCATTACGAGAGCGGCCGGTGTGCAGTTTTTTGCCGGTAATACCGATTTTGGCGGTCAGCGCGGCCTCGATGTTCATATGAACGTCTTCCAGTGCGACCGACCAGTTGAAGTTGCCGCGTTCAATTTCGATCCGAACTTCTTCCAGACCGCGAATAATATCGTCGCGCTCGGCGTTGGTCAGCACGCCGACATGCGCCAGCATGCGGGCATGGGCAACCGATCCCTGAATGTCCTGACGGTACATGCGCTGGTCAAAGTCCACCGACGCGGTGTAACGGGCAACAAAAGCATCGGTTGGCTCGGCAAAACGGCCGCCCCACGAGGCATTGGTGGATTGATCAGTCATGTGGTCCCCTTAAATAAACACAAACGTTGTCGGCCGCTGGCGATGCCAGCGGCAACATAAAATTTCAAGGGGCAGAGTATACCTGCGGCGTGCCAACGGTTTAACCGGAATGTGGAGCAGATACTTGCCGTCACTCGTGACTAAAGCGAGACTAGCGACCTGTCGGTGCTCCAAGTCCGACAGGCTCCCAGCTGTTTATCTCATTCCATGGCCAAAGGCGTCCGTTATGCCGAACACTACCGCCGTTGTCAGTCGTCAGCATGATCCCGGTTTGCTGGATGCTTTTTTTCTGCCAGATCTCTGCAACACCCGAGCGATCCTGTTTTTGTTGGCGGTCAGCGAAGGGCTGGTGGCGATTCTGACGCTGATGGAGTCGTCCCAGGCGGCGTTTTCCTGGGAGCGATTCGGGCTGGTGTCGCTGTTTGTGCAGTGGGTTGCGCTGCTCTCGGTCGCGATTCTGTGCCAGTTACGTTTTGTTCTGGTGCAGGTCAACGTGCTGTTGGTATCGGTACTGGCGCTGCTGCTGGTGCAGCTGGTGACTCTGGGTGTCAGCTTGATGGCCGACTGGCTCTGGCCGACCAGCCTGCGGAGTATTGATTGGCTCTGGATTGCCCGTAATGCGTTGGTCAGTGCGCTGGTGACGGCGTTGGCGTTACGTTATTTTTACGTCCAGAGTCAGTGGCGGATACAGGCTCAGGCCGAACTCAAGGCGCGGCTGTCGGCCTTGCAGGCGAATATTCGGCCACACTTTTTTTTCAACACGCTGAACACTGTGGCGGCATTGATTGTGATCGACCCGGAAAAAGCCGAAAACATGCTGCTGGATCTGGCGCAGTTGTTCCGGGTGGTATTAAAAGCCGATGACCAGCCCTCTACCTTGGCGCAGGAGATTGAATTTGGCCAGCGCTATCTGGACATCGAGCATACCCGGTTGGGGTCGCGGCTGGAGGTTGAATGGCAATTGCCAGAGCCACTGCCAGAAATCACCATGCCAGCACTGATTCTCCAGCCTTTGCTGGAAAACGCCGTCTACCATGGTGTGCAGCCATTGGTGGGGGGCGGCTGGATCCGTATTTCGCTGACCGCCGTCGCCGGTGGCTGGGAGCTGGCGGTGGCGAATGCTCGCCTTCCCGGTGCCAGCACGCCAGGCAACGGCATTGCCCAGCGTAATATTCGTGCCCGGCTGGAAACCCTGTTTGGTGAATCTGCCCGGCTGCAGACCGCAGAGCTGCCGGATGAATATCAGGCGCGGATCTTGGTTCCGTCGCATTCTGGAGAGCATACCCATGAGTTATCGCATCGCTCTGGTTGATGATGAGCCGCTGGCCCGTGACCGGCTGGCGCGATTGATAGGAGAACACCCGGACTTTGAGTTGGTGGCTGAGCTGGAGAGTGGTGATGCTGTGCTGGAGTGGCTGGTATTCAACGGTGTTGATGTACTGTTACTCGATATCCAGATGCCCGGTCGTAGCGGCCTCGAAACCGCGCAGGCAGTACAGCAGCATGCGCATCCTCCGCTGGTGGTTTTTTGTACCGCTTTTGACGAACACGCGCTGGATGCCTTTGGCGTCAGTGCGATTGATTATTTGCTCAAGCCGGTGCGTCCGGCGGATTTGCAGCGGGCACTGGATCGGGCCAGAGAGCGCCTGGCCGGTCGGGCGCAGCGCCGCATTGCCAGCCTTGGGGTGCGTAGCCATCTGACTGCCCGTACCCATATGGGGCTGCAGCTGATTCCGGTGGAAGAAGTCTGCTACTTTTTGGCCGACCAGAAATACGTAAACGCTATCCACGAGCAGGGCGAAACCCTGATCGATGACAGCCTGCGCCAGCTTGAAGACGAGTTTGGTGATCGCTTCGTCCGTGTACACCGCAGTGCACTGGTGGCGCGGGATCGTATCGTTCGGCTGGAAACCCTGGAAGGTGGTGGTCACTTTGTCCATTTACGTGGACTTGATGCTGGTGTAGCGGTCAGTCGTCGCCATTTACCAGAAGTTCGCAAGGTGATGAAGTCACTGTAATGGGCCGATAATGGCATTTGCTGATCCGGGTAATTTCAGCTGACGCGCCAGCACTGGTATGATTCGGCAAATTTATGATATCGCGGCGGTCTGCCAGTCAGACCGTCACGCTTCCGTCGAATAAGGATCACTATGTCGTCAGCACGCCTGCTCCGTATTGCCACCCGCAAAAGTCCTCTGGCCCTGTGGCAGGCTGAACATATCAAGGCCCGCCTGCTGGCATTGCATGACGGGCTTGAAGTCGAGCTGGTGACCTTCTCAACCCAGGGCGACAAAATTCTCGATACCCCATTAGCCAAAATCGGTGGCAAGGGTCTGTTTGTCAAAGAGCTTGAGGTGGCGATGCTGGACGGACGGGCGGATATTGCCGTGCACTCCATGAAAGACGTGCCGATGGAATTTCCGCCAGGACTGGAACTGGGTGTCATCTGTGAGCGGGAAAATCCGCTGGATGCCTTTGTATCCAACCATTACCGCAGTGTTGACGAACTGCCACAGGGGGCCATCGTCGGCACGTCGAGCTTGCGCCGTCAGTGCCAGTTGCAACAGCAGCGACCGGATTTACAGATCCGGTCGCTGCGCGGCAATGTCCAGACCCGGCTCGGCAAGCTCGACAGCGGTGAGTTTGACGCCATCATCCTGGCGTCCGCCGGGCTGTTACGGATGGCGATGGCAGACCGCCTGACGGCGTTTATGGCGGCGGAACAGTCACTGCCAGCCGGTGGTCAGGGGGCCTTGGGCATCGAATGGCGCAGCGACGACGACACCACCAAGGCGCTGATTGCCCCGCTGGGCCATGCCGACACCACCGCATGCGTACTGGCTGAGCGGGCATTGAATCGTCGCCTGCAAGGAGGCTGTCAGGTGCCGATTGCCGCTTATGCCGAACGTGTGGGCGAACAACTGACCTTGCGGGGGCTGGTCGGTTCGGTGGATGGCAGTACCGTATTGACCACCCGGCAACAGGGATCGATAGCCGATGCCGAGGCGATTGGTATTCTGGCGGCGGAACATTTACTGGCCCAAGGTGCTGGCGAGATTTTGTCGGCCGTTTACGGCCACGAGGTGCGCTAGGCCTTGGTGACGATTCTGGTGACTCGCCCCGAGGGTCAGGCTGATCAGCTGATCGGCGCACTGGAGCAGTGTGGTTATCAGGTATTACATCGTCCACTGATGGCGATTCAACCGGTTGCCGCAGACAGCCCGGCAGCGCGAGCAACCCGCAGTTGTATGCTCGACCTTGACCTGTATCAGCAGGTGATTGCTATCAGTGCCAATGCCGCCCGGCAAGGGCTGGCCTGGCTGGATGAATTCTGGCCCCAGCCACCACTGGGTCTGAACTGGTACGGCGTTGGCCCTGCCAGTGTCGAGCCACTGCGCGAGTTCGGTCTGGATGCCCAGTGTCCGGCCAGCCGCTATGACAGTGAAGGACTGCTTGCATTAGCCGCCTTGCAGCAGATCGCAGAACAACGCATTCTGATCTGGCGCGGAGTGGGCGGCCGCGAAACACTGGCCAGTGAGTTACGCGCCCGTGGAGCCCGTGTTGACTATGCCGAGCTATACGAGCGGCAGCCGGTGCCGTACAGCAGCGACGACTGGGACACAGCATTGGCGGCTTGTCCGTGGCTGTTGCTCAGCAGCGGGCAGGCGCTGGATATTATTGAAGGGCAGGTGCCAGAGTTGGCCAGACGTATCGCCGGGTTGATATTGCCCAGCGAACGTATTGCCGCAGCGGCGCGCGCCAAAGGCTATGATCCGGTACTGGTACCCGCCAGTGCACGGGATGAAGATATGCTCAGTTGCCTGGCAGCGCAGCTGTAACCCGATAACCAGGTCGCAAGCGGCGGCGGTGACAGGAAGACAGACGTGGATAACAACAAAGACAAGCAGAACACAGCAGGCACGCCGGCAGACAGCAGCGGCTCCGGCTCCGATCAGCCGTCCAGTCCTGAAACGCTGGCGCTGGAACCGCAAACAACGACTGCAGCCGCAGACAAAATGACGGCGGCAGACAGTCTGGCAGATTCTGATGTTGCTCCTGAAGAACCCGCACCAAATCGCAAAACGGTCAAGGCCGACCAGCCGCCACGGCGATCGTCGCGTGGCATCTGGCTGCTTGTGCTGTTGGTATTGCTGTCGCTGGCGGCATCTGCTGCACTGGTGTGGTACGGATTACAACAGCGTCAACAGGTCGACCAGCTGCAACAACAGTTGCAGGGACTGAGCCAACAAGCACAGTCGGATCAACAGGCGTTGAGTGCCCTGGGCCAACGTCAGCAACAGCTGGACGCTGGCAATCGTAGCCTGAAAGAGCAACTGGCGACGGTATCGAACCAGTCGGTACACAATGAGCAGCGACTGGCCCAGCTGGCCGGTTCGGATCGTCAGGACTGGCTGCTGGCAGAAGTGGAATATCTGCTGCGTCTGGCCAACCAGCGCCTGGGTCTGGAACACGACGTGAGCGGTGCCGCCGCGATGCTGGAAGCTGCAGACAAGGTGCTGCTGGAAACCCGCAATCCGGCTTACGATGCGGTGCGAGCTAAAATTGCTGCTGAAATCCAGCAGCTGCGGCAGGTTCCGGGTGTCGACAAGGTGGGTGCGATTGCCCGCTTGCAGGCGATGCAGGATTCACTTGATCAGATCGACTGGTTACCGCAAGTACGCTTGTCGTCAGCGCCAGGCTCTGCTGCCGAGGTTGAGACCGACACGGCACCGCAACACTGGTATCAGCAGTTATTCAGCGAGCTGAAGCAGGGCATTGGCCAGGTCGTGCGTATTCGTCGTCAGGCAACCCCCCTTGATATTCCGATGGCGCCTGAACAGGCCTATTACCTGCAACAGAATGCCCGCTTGATGCTGGAACAGGCACAACTGGCCATGTTGCGCGGTGATCAGAATCTCTACGATCGCAGCCTCAGCCGGGTAAACCGCTGGGTAAGCCAGTATCTGCCGAAAGAGGATCAAGCGGTGCTGGCGTTACGTGAGCTGCTGAGCCAGCTGCAACAATGGCAGGTTAGTCCGGCAGTCCCGGATATCAGCGGTTCCTTGCAGGCCTTGCGTGCCCGTATGGCGCTCGATACAACCACATCGGCAGCTGAGCCAGCCCGAACCCACACGGTCGAACCTCCGGTGGTGTCTGAGGTGCCAGCGGAACCCGGCTCGCAAGGAGCACAACCATGAAGCGCTGGTTGCTGTTTTTTGTGATTACCCTGGTCGTCGCACTGGGGGTCGGATCGCTCGCCGGGCAGGATGCTGGCTATGTTTTGTTGAGCTGGGGCCATTACAGCATTGAAACCAGTTTGTGGTTTTTTCTGCTGCTGTTGGGCTTGATGCTGGTGGTGGTGTATTTCCTGTTTCGCTTCAGCCTGGTGATGCTGGGATCCGACTGGCGTTTTAATGAATGGCGGCGCAGCCGGCGTACGGCCCGCGCCCGCAAGCAAACCACCCGTGGGCTGTTGTCGTTGGCGTTGGGCCAGTGGGCCAGAGCCGAACGACTGCTGACGCGTTCAGCTACCGATACCGACATGCCGCTGATCAACTACCTGGCTGCTGCCCGTGCGGCGTATGAGCAAGGCAAGCACGACACCACCGATGAGTTGTTGAATGCGGCCAATAAAAGTACCCGTGGGGCCGAGTTGGCAGTGGGGATTTCCCATGCGCAACTGCTCATCTCCCGTGGTCACAAGGAGCAGGCGCTGGCGGTGTTGGTCAGCTTGAGGGATCGTTATCCGCGCCACAGCTATTTACTCAAGTTGCTGGTACGGCTGTATCAGGATCTTGAAGACTGGGTGGCTTTGCATGAGTTGCTGCCGGTACTGAGCAAGACGGGTAAAATCCCTCAGAATAAAATTATCGAGCTGGAAGAAAAAGTTTATCTGCAGTTGATCGACCGCACTGCGAAGAGTCATCAGGGCAAAGACCCGGTTCCAGCACTGAAAAAACTGTATCAGTCGATGCCACGCCATTGTCGTCACCAGGCGGATATTTTGCTGCACTACGTTGAAACCTTGCATGAGCTGGGTGAAGACGAACAGGCGGAAACGGATTTGCGCCATGGCCTGACTTACGTCTGGCGCGATGAACTGTTGATCGCCTATGCCGGATTAAATGGAGTTGATGCTCGCCGACGTTTCCTGTTCGCAGAAAAGCAGTTACAGGGGCGGCCTAATGATCCGGTACTGCTGCTGATATTGGCGCAGCTGGCGCTACGTATTGAGCAGCCAGAGCGTGCCAAGGAATTTCTGCTGATGGGCTTGAAGCTTAAAAGCTTGCCGGAGCTGAACGCCGAAATGGGCAAGTTGCTGGTGCAGGAGCAGGACCATGTCGGTGCCAGCCGCTACTTCCAGAAGGCGCTGGCACAGCAGGAGTGCCAGCCGGGCGGGTAAACACCTCCCGCTTGTTGGCTGGCGGTTTGTCGCTGAGCTATTGCAGGCGGACAGGCTTGCCAGCTGCTTGCCGCGTTGCCACCCACTCGTCATAAGTTTTGGCGGCAGTATTGCCTGGAATGTTCAGCAAGACCTCGAAATAGTCCTCATTAAACTTGTCTGCCAGTACCCTGGCACGCTGTTTACCTTTGACGACATAGACGGATTGCAGGTTCTGGTGATCAAAATCCCGCCAGGTTTGTGGATCCTTGACACTGGTGTAGGTGTGGTTTTCCAGCGCTGTGATCAGCTTGCTGCTGTTCAGGCTGCCCGTCCGTTCTACGGCAGACTTGAACTCGTAAACAATACTGTAGGCGGAAGCGGCAGAGCTGGAAGGGTATTTCTGGAAGCGCTCGGCAAAGCGTTCGACAAACTGTTTCCCTTTTTCAAAGCCGTATAAATAGGGCACCTGCCAGCACCAAGGCACGGCTCCGATCACATCCTCCATTACACCTGCCCCGGCTGACTTGGCCATTCCCAGCGTCAGATTAGGCACCACGATCGTCATTTTTTCTTTCAGCCCCATGCGATAGGCCAGGTTCAGCGCAGTCGCCATATCATCACCAAACTGGATCATCATCAGTACGTCAGCCCCGGAGCGTTCTGCGGCGGTCAGGGCGTTTTCAATATCAGACTGTTTCGGGCGTGGGAAGGGAACCAGCACGCCGGGGTGCATGTTTTCGTCTTTGGTATTGGTGAAGTTACGCAACGAGCTCTCGGTCGAATGGCCCCAGCTATAGTCTGCCGTCAGGTAGAACACTTTTTTGCCCGCCAGACTCTGGTTGAGATAAAACGCCAGCGCCTTGGCTGCCATCCAGGCGTTGTAGGTTTCGCGAAACATATACCGCTGGCCTTCTTCGTCGGTGGTCTCGTTGGCATAGGTCAGGGTCCCGAAGTAGATCAGTCCCTGGCGTGCCGCTTCTTTGCCCGCCGCGATAGCAACGGCACTGGAAGAACCACCAAACAGCATGGAGGCACCCTGAGCAGCAAGATGCTTGACATTTTCAACTGCTTTTTCCGGTTTGGAAGCGGTATTGGCGGTGAGTAATTCCAGCGGGCGCCCCAGCAGGCCACCAGCCGCATTAATCTCTTCGATGGCCATCAGTGCGCCACGGGCCTGGGCGATACCCTGTTCCTTGTAACGACCAGTGGACGGATAGTTCAGCCCCAGCCGAATCGGATCGGCGGCGTAGCTGGCGAGTGTAGACAGGGCTAAAGCAACGAATACAACGCAACGAAACATGGAGGTAACCTTCTTATTATTGTGGTTACATCTTGATCGTTTTTGGCGACCAAGGCGTTACGCCATTGGTCGCATAGAGGGTGGTATTTATAGCCAGGTTGACGGCTGAGTCGACGTTTAGTCCGGGTTGTTGATATGGACATCCATTTGTGGAAACGGAATCTCGATGCCTTCAGCGTCAAAACGCAGCTTGATGGCTTCGGTCAGATCCCATTTGACGGCCCAATAGTCAGATGCCTTGACCCAAGGACGTACCACAAAGTTGACGGAGGAATCGGCCAGTTCGGATACCGCGACCTTGAACTCGGGATCTTTTAAGACGCGCTCATCACTGGCCAGCATTTCCACCAGAATTTTTTTGGCCAGCAGCAGGTCACTGCCGTAAGAGATGCCGACCACCATATCCAGACGGCGGGTAGACTCTTCCGAGTAGTTAACCATGGTGTTGCCAAAAACATTAGCGTTAGGTACGGTCACAACACGATTGTCGGGTGTTTTCATGCGGGTGCTGAAAATAGTGATCCGGTCAACAGAACCAGCGACGCCGCCCACTTCCACATAATCACCCAGTTTGAACGGGCGAAAGACAATCAGCATCACGCCAGCGGCAAAATGCGACAACGAATCTTTTAATGCCAAGCCAACGGCCAGGCCAGCGGCACCGAGCAAGGTGATCAGTGAAGTGGTATCCAGCCCCAGCTGCGAGAGTGAGATAACAATCACCAGTACCAGTAACAGCGCACCCAGTACCGTACCCACAAAATCGGTCAGGATAGGTTCAACCTTGGCTTTGCCCATCATGCTGAGTACCGCCTTGACCAGCAGATTGGCGATCATGCGGCCGATAAAAAATACCAGCAAGGCCAGTATGATCTGGGTTCCCCACGGCAGCAGGTATTCTGCCCATATTTCTTCGCTGGAAATTGAATTGCCCAGTTGATTTAACCAGTCCATAAATGCTCCTTGATGATTGCTCTTTCGATGTCAGGTTAGCGTATGCTCGGCTCACCATAGTCGAGTAACTGCCCAGGGTTGTCGGAATGTTAAGACCGCAACGGTGCCGTTACTCGAACTCCATTGTTGGCCAAATCGGCAGGAGTCTGCCAGCTGTCACCCTATTTGTCAGGCCTTTTGTGGCCGTGGTGCGTAGGCCAGGACATCGGAATGAAGATTGGCTTCGCTAAGACCCAGCGGCTCCAGTTGGTCGAGGGTGCCGTACACCATATTCGGTGAACCACAGGCATAGGCGTGGACGCCATTCAGATCTTTGAAGTCGTGTTGAATCACCTGATAGATCCAGCCCGCACGGCCGTTCCAGTCGTCAGCGTGTTGTTCCAGAATCGGGTGAAAATGCAGGTTGGCGTGGTCGTGATCCCACTGGCGTGGCAAGTCGGCCATGTAGAAGCCACCGGAACTGCGGTTCGACCAGTACAGATGAATTTCCTGCTCCGGTGCCAGTGCCAGAATCCCTTCGGCCAGTGCCTTGATTTGAGCAAAACCGGTACCGGCCGCGATCAGAATAACCGGCTTGCCAGCGCAGGCCTGCAACTGTGTTGGCGAGACAAAGCAGTCACCCATTGGCAGGGTGACTGTGATTGTCGGGTTGTTTTGCAGCTGGCTAATCACTCGTGCCGCAGTATCGCTGGCATTGGCAATATGCAGTTCCAGCAGGCGTGGCTCTTTGCCGGTTAGGCTGCCCGGCGCGCTGGCAATGGAATAGGGAATTTGCCGGGTGGCACCGTCGGCCTCCTGGATAGGCAGCATCAAATACTGTCCTGGCCAGAAATCCAGCACCTTGCCCGCCGGAGCCAACAGCTCGACGGCATACACTTCGTCATTCAGTGCGACGACTGACTGAATCTGCATTGCCAGGTTAACCTGGTGCTTGAAATCCGGCTGCTGAACATTGGCCATAAAAATCTGGGTATCCGTTTTGGGAATTGCTACGCAGCATAATACCCGATTGTTTTTATCAAGTATTTGGCTGCCCATGGGATTGGTAAATTCCAGTGCGCCAGTGATCCAGTCGGCGGCACAGATTTCACAGACGCCGTTTTTACAGGCGGTTTTCATCTTGATGCCGTGTTCACGGGCGGCATCCATCAGCGTCTGATCGGTGCGACAGCGCATGGTTACCTGGTTGGGCATAAAGGTGACGGTAACCGTTCCGCTGTTTTGAACGTCACTCACGGCTCTGCATCCATCGGGTCGAGGCCCAGTTCCGACCAGATGTCATCGATATATGCAACGACGCTCGGGTCTTTCACAATCGGGGTGCCCCATTCGCGGCTGGTTTCGCCAGGCCATTTGTTGGTGGCATCCATCCCCATTTTCGAACCCAGACCAGAGACTGGCGAGGCAAAATCGAGGTAGTCGATGGGGGTGTTTTCTATCAGGGTGGTGTCCCGTGCCGGATCCATGCGGGTAGTGATCGCCCAAATCACGTCTTTCCAGTCGCGAGTGTTCACATCGTCGTCTACCACAATGACAAACTTGGTGTACATAAACTGGCGTAAAAACGACCATACCCCCATCATCACCCGTTTGGCGTGACCGGGGTACTGCTTCTTCATGCTGACAATCGCCATGCGGTAAGAACAGCCTTCTGGCGGCAGATAGAAGTCGACGATTTCTGGAAACTGCTTTTGCAGAATCGGTACAAATACCTCGTTCAGGGCCACACCAAGGATTGCGGGTTCATCCGGTGGCCGACCGGTATAAGTACTGTGGTAAATAGGATCGCGGCGGTGGGTAATGCGTTCGACGGTGAAGACCGGGAACTGATCGACTTCGTTGTAGTAACCAGTGTGGTCACCATAGGGCCCTTCCGGCGCCATTTCACCAGCATGGATCACGCCTTCCAATACGATCTCGGCACTGGCAGGCAGCAATAATTCGTTACCGATACTTTTTACCAGCTCTGTTTTGCTGTCGCGCAGCAGGCCGGCAAACGCGTATTCGCTGAGGGTATCCGGTACCGGCGTGACGGCCCCCAAAATGGTCGCGGGGTCGGCCCCTAGTGCCACGGTAACCGGGAAGGGTTCGCCCGGATGCGCCTTTTGCCATTCCAGAAAATCGAGTGCGCCACCCCGATGGCTGAGCCAGCGCATAATCACCTTGTTTTTGCCGATGACCTGCTGGCGATAAATACCCAGATTATGGCGCTCTTTGTGCGGGCCTTTGGTGATCACCAGCGGCCAGGTAATCAGTGGAGCGACATCACCAGGCCAGCAATGCATCACCGGAATCTTGCCCAGATCCACGTCATCACCTTCAATCACCACCTGCTGACAGGGTGCTTTTTTAACCACACTCGGGCCCATGGTGAGGACTTTCTTGAAAATCGGCAGCTTTTCCCAGGCGTCTTTCATGCCCTTGGGTGGCTCTGGCTCTTTCAGAAAAGCCAGCAGCTTGCCGACTTCCCGCAGCGCCTCCACCGAGTTTTCACCCATCCCCATCGCCACCCGCTTGGGCGTACCAAACAGGTTCGCCAGCACGGGCATATCGTAACCCTTGGGGTTCTCGAACAGCAGTGCCGGGCCTTCGGCGCGTA
This sequence comes from uncultured Oceanobacter sp., assembly GCA_913061185.1. GTDB lineage: Bacteria > Pseudomonadota > Gammaproteobacteria > Pseudomonadales > Oceanobacteraceae > Oceanobacter > Oceanobacter antarcticus. The sequence goes on along the minus strand of CAJXTI010000003.1, from coordinate 36,375 downwards.
ACACCCGGTCGGCAATTTCAGTCATTTCCAGATGCGGATCGACGGGATAACTGATGCGCTTGAGTTCACCCAGCGCTTCCAGCTGGTCGATAAAGTCGCGAAGGTCGTTGTATTTCACTCGGTTGCCTCACTTTCAGGAAGGGGCATGATAGCAATGGGCTGTGGTGATGGGCCAATGGCTTTGTTGCAATACCGTGTCATGAACTATTGGGCGGGCTGAACGTCCTGCTATTCCTCCACCAAAGCTGACCTGCGTCCCTCGCTCCTCTATAATAGCCCGCTATTTTGCTGATCGGAGCCGACCCATGCAGGCACGAATGACGTTGATGCTGGCGGCCATCGCCGGTTTTCTGGGCGTAGCACTCGGTGCATTTGGTGCTCATGGCCTCAAAGACCATCTGACGCCGCCGATGATGACAGTCTACCAGACCGCTGTGGACTACCATCTGCTACACGCTGCCGTGTTACTGGCACTGGGCATCTGGCAGCTAAGCAAGCCACAGGTCTGGCTCAACCGGGCAGCGCTGTTTATGGTGCTTGGGTTATTGCTGTTTTGCGGCAGCCTGTACGCCATGGTGCTGTTGAATATTCGCATGCTGGGCATGATCACCCCGATTGGCGGCGTCAGCTGGCTGATTGGTTGGGGCTTGTTATTTATCGCGGCCCGTTCGATGACGACTTCTACTTCCACTGATTAACGTTAGGCATTCCTGAGTGACAGAACACGAGTCCAACAACCTGAACGACAACCTTCCGAATGACACCGCCACATCCCTGCCTGAAGGGGATGAAATTGCGGCGGAGCAAGCGTCTGCAGACGACAAGCCGGTCTATCGTCGTGGTATCAAAAGCTTTGTGATCCGCGCCGGCCGCCTGACCAAAGGTCAGGAACAGGCCCTGGAGCGCAAATGGACGGAGTGGGGTCTGGAATTGGCCGACGGCCCAATCGTTCCGTCTGACGTGTTTGGGCGTGCCGCTCATACCGTACTGGAAATTGGCTATGGCATGGGCCAGTCACTGGTCGAAATGGCCGTTCAGGCCCCTGAAAAAAACTTTATCGGCGTGGAAGTCCATCTGCCAGGTGTGGGCTCCTTGCTGAATTTGGCGGAAGAAGCGGGGGTTATTAATGTGCGCACCTACAAGGATGATGCCATTGAAGTGCTGAAACTGATTCCGGATAACAGCATCGATACCATCCAACTGTTTTTCCCCGACCCGTGGCACAAGAAAAAACACCACAAGCGCCGCATTGTACAAACTGAATTCGCCCAGACCCTGCGCCGTATTCTCAAGCCGGGTGGCATCTTTCATATGGCCACCGACTGGGAAAACTATATGGAACACATGATCGAGGTAATGGATGCGCAAGCAGGGTACGAGAATATTGCTGGCTCCGGCCAGTGTGTTGAACGCCCGGACGAACGCCCGCTGACCCGCTTTGAAAAACGGGGTCAGGGTAAAGGCCACGGCGTTTGGGATATAAAGTACCGCAAAGCTGACTAACACCCGATAGTAATAGCAAAGATGCATCGTTAAGTGATGGCATCGGATACAGAATTAACTATTCAACGTCTGGCTTCGACGGCCGACGTCTGACGGAGCATCAACATGCAAAAGAAAGATAAAGAAAAAGTATTTGGTGGTGACTGGAGCGAAGCCCAACTGAGTGAATTTCTCAACGTCCCCAGCTACGATGGCGACAGCTCGGATTATATTGGTGCCATCCGTGCCTACCGCTACATGGTACCCGGCACGTTTGCCCAGTATATCGAACTGTTCAAGGCCCAGGGTCACGACCTGAACGCCACCAACGCTGCGGGTGACACCATTCTGGGCACCATCAGCCAGCATGAGAAAGGCGCGGAATACGCCGGGATCCTGAAGGATGCAGGAGCCGTCTGACGTTCGACGTCGGGCGTTGTCTTCAAGTGGCAGAGGACGAATGTTGTCTGCTTTTACTGTTCAGACCATGCAATATCAAAATGCTTGGCCAGTTTTGCCAGGCGTTTATCCTCTGTCCACAGAACGCTTTCCGGGCTGATCAATACCGATGCCAGCAGGTTGATATCAATCCACCCGCATCCCATCCCAAAGAGCGGGTGTTGCTCAATAAAAACAAGCACCTCTTGCTGGGTTGAGTCTTTTTTGGGTTTAAGTGTGGCGAGCAAAGCTGGCCTGGCTTAATTTCCTCCCTGATTCATCCATCCCGTATTTCTTTGAACGAACAGCGCTACTCTGAGTCGCAATAACAGTGGTCTTGAGATTATGTTCAGGTTTTTCACTCAAATAACGAACAGGAGTAAGTCATGAAACTGATCGATAAGGTAGACAATGAGCCATTAGCAGCATTACGGGAGCAGCTGCAGCACGAGAGCGCTGTATTGCTGGAGGTGGAGGGTATCACTCCTTTTATGGTGCCGATGGCGGCGCAGCCGGATGCCGATGGCAAGCATATCTGGTTCTTTACTTCTAAAGATAATGAGCTATTTGGCCACCTGAGTGGTGAGCACAACGCTCGTATTTGTATCTCTAATGGTACCGAGAATTTTTGGGCTCAGGTGAACGGTTCGATCAAGGAGTTTTTCGACAGTGAGAAAGTTGCCGAGCACTGGTCTGTTGCAACGGAGTCCTGGTTCGAGCAGGGCAAGCTCGATAGCAAGCTGACACTGCTGGAGTTTACGGTGCATGAAGCAGATATTTCCTGCTCAACGGATAGCAGTCTGACATTCGGCTTTGAAACCATGAAAGCTCTGGTCGGTGATCAAGATGAGCCGCATATCAGTATCCATCGTCACCTCGTCGTAGAGTAATTTGGCGGTCAGTTGTTAACTGATTGGTGTCATTTTCAGCAAGCTCGACTGAGTGATTCGGCCTGGTGAGTGCAAGCTCAGCCGGGCTTTCCACGTGGAACATCTCCTTTTTAATCAACAAGGTATACAGCGTTAACAATCAGGAAAATTTCTTTGGTCTGGCGCGTTGTACGCCATATGTCTACGTCCTTGCAGGATGTTTGAATTCCGTTTTGCCAAGCCGTGATTGGCTGGCTCTCGCGTAAGCGCTTATTCGTCTCTGTGTTCCCGCTGGCTTGAAATATTGGCACGGCGCCAGCCAGTCTTGCCTCACGTGGGTGGTAAGGATTCCTAAGTTAACCCTGCCTTAACCCTGCCTTAACCCTGCCTTAACCCTGCCTTAACCCTGCCTTAACCCATCAATGACTTATGCTGTGGCTATCAGAATTTATTGTTGGTGTTGCTCCGTTGCGATTGCGCACCTGTCCTAATTTTCGTTAGAGGTAGTCATCAGTAATGAAGCATCTTCCCCTCGTTGTCGGAGCCTTGATTGTAGGTGGCCTGCTGTCCGGTTGTCAGCAAGAGCCGAATTCGTCATCTCGTGCCGAGATGACGCCTGAAGTCAGCGTTATTACGGTCAGTACCGCAAAAGTGGTGCTTACTCGGGAGCTCAAAGGCCGTACCACCGCGTCCATGGCAGCCGAAATACGGCCGCAGGTGGGGGGTATTATCAAGGAGAGGCTGTTCAAGGAAGGCTCAGACGTGAGCAAGGGGCAGGTATTGTACCAAATTGACCCGGCCAGCTATCAGGCGACTTATAACGAAGCCAAAGCCGATCTGAGAAGCGCTGAATCTTCCGTGCAATCGGCCCAACTCAAGGATCAGCGTTATACCGAACTCGCAAAGATCGAGGGGATTTCCCAGCAGGATGCCGATGATGCTCATGCCACTTATATGGATGCTGTCGCCAGTATCGACAAATATAAGGCTGCTTTGGAAAGTGCCCGTATCAGTCTGGAATACACGGGTTTGAAAGCCCCGATTGCTGGACGCATCGGTATTTCCAGTGTGACTCCCGGTGCGTTGGTGTCGGCTTCTCAGGATACGGCGCTGGCAACCATTCGTGCCCTTGATCCGATTTATGTGGATATGGCTCAGTCGAGTACTGACTTGTTGGCCTTGCGCAAAACCCTGGCGCGCAACGGCGTGGATTCTGGTAGTGCCGAGGTGAGCCTGATTCTTGAAGATGGCAGCCGTTATGATCACAAAGGCCAGTTGCGTGTGCGTGAAGTGTCGGTGGATGAATCGACTGGCTCGGTGACTCTGCGGGCGGAATTCCCGAACCCTGACGGGCTGTTGCTGCCAGGCATGTTTGTCCGTGCCGAAATCAATGAAGCCGTGGATAACCAGGCTATCCTGGTGCCTCAGCAGGGGATCGCGCACGACAATCAAGGCAATGCCGTGGCTCTGGTAGTGACTGCGGGGCATCAGGTTGAAAAACGATTTGTTGAAACCGAACGGTCGATCGGTAACCAGTGGCTGATCAGTTCCGGCCTTGAGGCGGGTGATCAGTTGATTGTCGAAGGCAGTAGCAAGGTCGCCGCTGGCAGTACCGTCAAAACTGTGGCAGCGATGGTTAATGAAGATGGGTCTATCAAGCTTGGTCTGACCAGTCGCAGCAGCGGCCAATAGGGGAGAGACCAAATGATTGCCAGTTTCTTTATCCAGCGCCCGGTGTTTGCCTGGGTCATTTCTATCGTCATTATGTTGTTTGGTGCTCAGTCAATTTTGACGTTGCCCATTTCCCAGTATCCGGATATTTCGCCTCCCAGTGTGCGCATCCAGACCACCTATACCGGTGCTTCCGCAGAAACGGTTGAAAACAGTGTGATCCAGGTGATCGAACAACAGCTGACCGGTATCGATGGCTTGTTGTATTTCAGTTCGTCCAGTTCAGCCTCTGGTCAGGCCACCATTTCGGCCACTTTCGAGCAGGGTACGGATCCGGATACTGCGCAAATGCAGGTGCAGAACAAGATTCAACAGATTACTTCGCGCTTGCCGGAATCGGTACAGTCCCAAGGGGTAACCGTGCAGAAATCGCAAAGTGATTTTCTGCTGATCGCTGCTATTTATGACAGTAAGGATGCTTCCAGTACCTACGATATTTCCGACTATATCGCCAGCAACCTGCAGGATCTGCTGGCCCGTATTGAAGGCGTCGGCAGCACGCAGGTATTTGGTGCCCAGTATGCTATGCGTATCTGGCTCGATCCGGTGAAACTGGCGACCTATGGTTTGATGCCGACCGATGTTGCCAGCGCGTTGTCGGCCCAGAATACCCAGATTGCGGCTGGTAATATCGGTGCCCAGCCCGCTCTGCCGACTCAAGAACTGAATGCCACGGTGACCGCCCAGTCCATTTTGCAAACCGCTGAGCAGTTTCGCGCCATTATTCTCAATCATGACAGTACCGGGGCTATCGTCACCCTGGGGGATGTTGCTCGGGTTGAGCGGGGTAGCGAGAGTTATGCCTTTGAAGGCAAGCTTAACGGCCACCCGGCTTCCGGTATTGGCATCAAGCTGGCACCGGATGCCAACGCCCTGTCTACGGCTACTCGGGTAAAGGAAGTCATCGCTACTTACGAGCAGACCTTGCCAGACGGTTATCAGGTTGCCTATCCCAAGGACAGTACGGACTTTATCAAGGTGTCCATTGAAGAAGTGGTAATGACCCTGTTCGAAGCCGTGGTGCTGGTGATTCTGGTGATTTATCTGTTTCTTGGCAGCTGGCGTGCAACCCTGATTCCGGCGGTGGCGGTGCCTGTGGTATTGCTGGGCACCTTCGGAGTGCTGGCAATCTTTGGTTATTCCATCAATACCCTGACCATGTTCGGTATGGTGCTGTCGATTGGTTTGCTGGTGGATGACGCGATTGTGGTGGTGGAAAACGTCGAACGAGTGATGCATGAAGAGCGGTTGTCACCGCGCCAGGCAACCATCAAGTCGATGTCAGAAATCAGCAGCGCGCTGATCGGTATTGCGGTGGTGCTATCGGCGGTGTTTCTGCCGATGGCATTTTTCAGTGGCTCAACCGGTGTGATCTACCGCCAGTTTTCCATCACGATCGTGTCGTCGATGATTCTGTCGGTGATCGTGGCGCTGACGTTGACCCCGACCTTGTGTGCCAGCCTGCTCCGGCCATCGGATGCCGATAAGCCCCGGCGCGGATTTTTTTCCTGGTTTAACCGCACATTCGACCGTTTGAGCCTGGGTTATAAAGGGGGCGTCGGCCGGTTTATTCATCAGCCTATTCGCTGGATTATTGGTTACGGCTTGATTATTGCCGCCTTGGCGCTGTTGCTGGTACGCCTGCCTACCGGTTTTCTGCCGGAGGAAGATCAGGGCAGTACCATGGTGCAATTCAGCCTGCCGACTGGCGCTTCGATCAATCGCACCTTGCAGGTCAGCAAGCAGGTTGAGGATTTTTACCTCAATCAGGAAGCGGACAATGTGAATGCGATATTCACTATTGCCGGGTTCAGTTTCTCTGGCAGCGGCCAGAATGCCGGCATGGGTTTTGTCTCCTTGAAAGACTGGTCTGAACGTACAGGTGAGGAAGATTCGGCCAGTGCTATTTCTGGCCGGGCAACCGGTACTCTGTCGGCCGTTCGTGACGCCAGTATTTTTGCCATGTCGCCGCCGGCTATTCGTGGCCTTGGCCAGAGCAACGGGTTTACCTTTGAACTGCAGGCGGCTCCGGGAACCAGCCGTGAACAGCTGGCAGCACTGAAGGATGAACTGTTGGCCAAGGCGAATGCCAGCGACAAGCTCAGTGCTGTCCGGCTTGGTTCTCTGGCCGATACGCCAGAGCTGAAACTGAATATCGACCAGTCCAAAGCAGTGGCTTTGGGGCTGTCGCTTGCGGATGTTTCCAGCACTCTCAGTTATGCCTGGGCGGGTTCTTATGTGAACGACTTCCTCGATAACGGCCGTATCAAGAAGGTTTATGTGCAAGGTGACGCCGAATACCGCTCAAAGCCGGAAGACCTGCAGCACTGGTATGTAAAAAGTGACGACGGCAGCATGACGCCTTTCTCGGCCTTCAGCTCGATTGGTTGGTCATCTGGGCCACAACTGCTGAGCCGTTATAACGGTCTGGCTTCCTCTATGAAATCCAGGGCGCAGCGGCAGACGGTGTCAGCTCTGGTGATGCCATGAATGAAATGGAAAAACTGGCCGCAGAACTGTCTGGCAAGGTCAGTTATGCCTGGAGTGGTCTGTCGTATCAGGAACGCCTGGCCAGTGGTCAGTCGTTGCAACTGTACGCGATTTCAATCTTGGTAGTGTTTCTGGCGCTGGCGGCTCTGTATGAAAGCTGGTCGGTGCCTTTCTCGGTCATTCTGGTGATTCCGCTGGGGGTGTTGGGGGCTGTTGTCGCCGCTACTGCTCGTGGTCTGGAGAACGACATCTACTTCCAGGTCGCGCTGTTAACCACTATTGGTTTGTCGTCGAAAAACGCCATATTGATTGTGGAGTTTGCCGAAGCTGCTTATCAGAAAGGAGCTTCGCTACTGGATGCCACCATTGAAGGGGCCTTCTTGCGGCTGCGACCGATCCTGATGACCTCTCTGGCGTTTATTTTTGGCACCCTGCCGCTGGCGATATCCACCGGTGCTGGTGCCAACAGCCGTATCTCCATTGGCTCTGGCATTGTTGGCGGTACTCTGACGGCTACTGTACTGGCGATCTTCTTTGTACCGCTGTTTTTTGTACTGGTGCGCGGTGTGTTCCCGGCTCGCCAGCAGCAGAATGACGATGACAACCTTGATGCTGCAGGAGTCTGATATGACGACGCAAACCGTGACCCACCCGATCAGACCTGCCTTGCGACTGTTGCCTCTGGCGCTGGCCGTATTCTTTGCCGGATGCGCCAACCTGGCCCCGGATTACCAGACCCCGGATGCGCCGATAGCCGACTCCTGGCCTCAAGGTGAAGCCTATGGTGACAGCAATCTGGCCGGAAATAGCACCGTTGAACGTACCCGGGTGGCCGATCTTCCGTGGCAGACTTTTATTCAGGATGAGCGCCTGCGTAACGTGATTCAGCTGGCGCTGGATAACAACCGCGACCTGCGTGCCACACTGGCCGACGTTGCTGCTGCCCGTGCCACTTACAAAGGGCAGTCAGCGGCAGAATACCCGCAAATTGATGCGGCGCTGAGCGGTGCGCGCGCGCGCACGGCCAACAGCTCTGGCGGAGCCACGACGGCCAACAGTGCCCAGGCTACCGTCGGTCTGAGTGCGTATGAAATCGATCTGTTCGGCAAAGCCAGTAACCTCACTGCCATGGATCGGGAAGCCTGGTTATCCAGCGCTGCAACTGCCCGTGCTGCACAGATTACCCTGATCAGTGAAACCGCCAATGCCTGGCTGACGCTGGCTGCGGATCAGAACCTGCTGGCACTGGCCAGAGAAACGGCAGAGAACGCCCGCAAAGCCATGGAAATCACCCGCCAACGGCTGGCGCTGGGGGTCGATTCTCGTGTTGATCTGAGTAGTGCCGAAACCACCTATTACAGTGCCCGTGCCGATATTGCCAGCTACACCACTCAGGTCGCCCAGGATAAAAACGCCCTGTGGTTGTTGGCGGGACACGAGCTGGATACCGGCCTGTTACCGGCTGCCTTGCCAGACAGCCAACAGCTGCTGACCGAGGTTGCGGCGGGGATTGCTTCCGAAGTCTTGCTGCAGCGTCCGGATGTACTGGCGGCAGAACACGATCTGAAGTCGGCTTATGCCAATATTGGCGTGGCCCGTGCCGCCTACTTCCCGTCACTGAGCCTGACGGCCACGGGTGGCTTGACCAGCGCGGCACTGGCCGACCTGTTCAGCGGTGGTGCCACTACCATCTGGAGTATTGCCCCGAGTTTGTCGCTGCCGATCTTCACCGCTGGTGGCACCGACGCCGATGTTGAATACGCCAAAGCCGGGCAGCAGAAGTCTCTGGCGACCTATGAATACACCCTACAAACCGCCTTTCGCGAAGTAGCCGACGTACTGGCTCGTCGTGGCACCCTGCAGGATCAGCTGAATGCTGAAACCGATTGGGTGAACTCCGCCCAGCGTAGCTACGACCTGTCCATGGCCCGCTACAAGCTGGGCGTCGACAGCTTCCAGGATACCCTGACATCACAACGTACACTGTACAATGCTCGGCAATCCCTGATTGCAACGCGGATGACGGATCTGTCCAACCGCATTAATCTGTATCGGGTGTTAGGGGGCGGCTTGGCAGCAGAAACAAAAACAACGGCAGCTACCGCCGTCGTGACCCACTAACTGGCTACAGTGAAACAGTGGAGAGGCAGGAAGGGCAAACCCCGATACCTGGATTCGGGGTTGATTGAGCTGCGGAAAGCCAATCGCTGGCGCAGGGTCAGAGACCCACGCCAGGATTGACCCCCTTAACGCACAATCCGTTAAAGGCAATAGCCACCATCGATGGTTACTGTGGCATTCCGTGCTCCCAGGCTGCTTTCCAGTGCCAGGTATTTAATCGCCGGGACAATATCTGCTGGTTCTAACATACGTCCAGCGGGGGTTTGGGACATGGCTTGTTGCAGTCCTGCTATGGCGTCGTTATCCATGCCGGATTTGGCCTGGATTTCAGTTGCGGTGACGCCAGGACGAACACAATTCACTCGAATACCCTTGTCGGCCAATTCCACGTTCATGGCACCCATGGCACCTTCAAATGCGGCTTTGCTGGCGGAATAGGCAATGGTGCTGGCAAAGGCCTTGCCGACAACAATACTGGAAACAAACACCATACTGCCTGGATTCTTCATACGCTGGCTCAGTGTCTGGGCCAGTAACAGAGGGCCAGTGAAATTGACGCGCATTGTATGTTCCAGTACGTCCAGAGTCATGGTGTCGAACGGCTGTGGCTCAAAAATCCCGGCATTGAGTATCAGCGCATCCAGATGGATACCTTGTGCGGTCAGGGTTGCTGACAGCTGCTCAATGTCTGCAGGTACTGCCTGATCGCATATCAGCCCTTGAACCGGGTTGCCGGTGTGTGTGGTGTTGAGGGAATGCAGTGCCTGATCAAGCTTTTCCGGGCGACGTCCGGTAATGATGACCTGATGGCCAAGTTGCTGAAAACTCTTGGCGGCGGAATAGCCGATGCCGGAGGTAGCGCCGGTAATCAAGATCTGTTTCATGCTGGAATCCGTGTGTGATAGCTGATAGCGCCAGTCTGGACTGGACTCCTGTTTCTGATAAGAGGCATATTGAGCGTCTTACTGTTTCTAATTGACGACGTATTGGCTGTTTTTCAGGTGATGTTTATGAATGATCTTTATGGGCACCTCCCCCATTTGTATGTGTTTTTAACGGTGGTTGAGCAAGGCAGCTTTCAAGCAGCGGCGCGGCGACTGGCCTTGCCGCGTTCCTCGGTCAGCAAACGGGTGGCCCAGCTGGAGACCCAACTGGGCCTGAGGTTATTGCAACGGAGTACGCGGCGTCTGCATCTGACGGCAGAAGGTCAGGCATTGCTGGAAGCAGCACAGCCGTTGATTGCTGCCATGCAGCAAGTGGCCAATGTGACTCAACAGGCCGCTCTGGTGTTGCGGGGCAAGGTGGTGATCAGCAGTTCAACCCTGATTGGCGAGCGCTATCTGCTGCCCTTGCTGGTGGGTCTTAAATGTGAGTATCCGGGGATTGTGATCGAGTTGCGTTTGACTGATCTGGTGGTTGACCTGATTGCTGATGGGGCCGACCTGGCATTACGTATTGGCAATTTGCCAGACTCGTCCATGGTGGCCAAACGTGTTGGTACCAAGCGCTGGGGGTGTTTTGCCAGCCCGGATTATTTGGCTCGTCATGGTATACCGCAAACACCGGCCGAGTTGGCTCAGCACGAGTGTCTGTTATTTCGCAGCCGCAGCCAGGTGCTGGATCACTGGGTATTTGCAGCGTCAGGGGAAGAAGTCAGTCTGAAAATAACGGAGGCCCACTCTGCCGATGATGGTCGCACGCTGGTGGCGATGGCCTGTAGCGGGCTTGGTATTATCTGGGGCGATCCGAACTGGGTGAGGGCCGAGTTGGAGCAGGGCAGATTGGTCGAGGTACTGGAGAGCTGGCGATCAGGGGTGTCATCACCGATCCATTGGTTAAGTCTCGGTAAGAGTGCAAGAAATCCGGCGGTAGAGGTGGTGTGGCAACATCTGGGAGAGCGTCTGCTAACGGCGTTGAGCTAGCTGCCATAAAAAGAAAAAGCCCGGCGAATGTGCTTCGTCGGGCTTTCCACGTGGAACATATCCTGTTAAATCAACAGCATATGCAAGCGTCAGTCATCAGGAAGATTTCTTTGGCTTGGAGCGTTTACGCTCGTTTTCAGTCAGCAACTTCTTGCGCAGACGAATGCTGATAGGTGTTACTTCAACCAGTTCATCGTCTTCAATGAATTCCAGCGCCTGTTCCAGTGTGTGTTTCACTGGCGGGGTCAGGTTGATGGCTTCATCGGTACCGGACGCACGGACGTTGGTCAGCTGCTTGGCCTTGGTCGGGTTAACCACCAGGTCGTTATCACGGCTGTGCAGACCGACGATCATGCCTTCGTAAACTTCCGTTGCCGGAGATACGAACAGACGACCACGTTCCTGCAGGGTGAACAGGGCATAGCCCAGAATCTTGCCTGGAACCATGGAAACCAGTACGCCGTTGTGACGGGTAGATCCCAGACCCGTCTGAATTGGACCGTAGTGGTCAAAGACGTTGGTCAGAATGCCGGAACCGGAGGTCATGGTCATGAACTGCGAGCGGAAGCCAATCAGGCCACGGGCTGGCATCATGAATTCAAGACGAGTACGGCCTTTGCCATCGGGAACCATGTTGGTCATCTCGGCGCGACGGTTGCCCATCTCTTCCATGATGGAACCCTGGTGTTCATCTTCAACGTCAATCACAACCTGTTCGTACGGTTCTTGCAGAACGCCGTCGATTTCACGTTGTACAACTTCTGGCTTGCCGATACCCATTTCGAAGCCTTCGCGACGCATGGATTCGATCAGTACCGAGAGGTGCAGTTCGCCACGGCCAGAGACCTTGAATTTTTCTGGGCTGTCGCCAGGCTCAACTCGTAGCGCCACGTTGTGGATCAGCTCCTTGTCGAGACGATCCTTGATGTTGCGGGAGGTGACGTACTTGCCTTCTTTACCGGCAAACGGTGAGTCATTAACCTGGAAGGTCATGCTCACGGTTGGTTCGTCTACTGTCAGTGGCGGCAGCGCTTCAACATGACCGACGGCACACAGGGTGTCGGAGATGTTCAGGCCTTCAATACCGGAAACACAGACGATGTCCCCTGCGGAAGCTTCTTCTACGGTAACCCGGTTCAAACCATGGAAACCTTTGACTTCCAACAGGCGACCCTTGCGGGTTTTACCGTCAGCACTAATCAGCTGAATATCCGTGCCCGGCTTGAGTTTACCGCGAGCGATACGGCCAACACCGATAACACCCACAAAGCTGTCGTAGTCCAGTGCCGAGATTTGCATCTGGAACGGGCCGTCAAGATCCACTGGTGGTGGAGTAACATGGTCGACAATCATCTGGAACAGTGGTGTCATGTCGTCTGCCATGTCGTCCGGATCGGTACCGGCAATACCATTCAGGGCAGAAGCATAGATAACCGGGAAGTCGAGTTGCTCGTCGGTCGCACCCAGGCGGTCGAACAGATCAAAGATCTCGTCCATCACCCAGTCTGGACGAGCGCCAGGACGGTCGATCTTGTTGATCACCACGATTGGGCGCAAGCCACGCTCAAACGCTTTCTGGGTGACGAAACGGGTTTGTGGCATCGGGCCATCAACCGCATCAACCAGCAGGCAAACGGAGTCAACCATGGACATCACCCGTTCAACTTCGCCACCGAAGTCGGCGTGTCCTGGTGTGTCGACGATATTGATACGGTAATCATTCCAGCGAATCGCAGTGTTTTTCGCAAGAATGGTGATGCCGCGTTCTTTTTCCTGATCATTCGAGTCCATGACTCGCTCGCCACCCTGGTCTTTTCGGTCCAGAGTGCCGGATTGCTCCAACAGTTTATCGACCAGGGTAGTTTTACCATGGTCAACGTGAGCAATAATGGCGATGTTTCTGAGATTGTTGATCACAACAAAAGCCTTGGTTAAAGTTTGTGCAAAATTGGCGGGCGATTATACCTGACTTCGGATCGATGCGGCATGTCAATTTCATTATAAGAAAAGCGCCATTACTGTGCTCATGGATTTCGGAAACAGAGCACTTGAACCTATACTGGGCACGCAGCCTGGCAGGGGTCAGAAAAACCGATTCGAATGCACCTATATGGTTCGTTTAAATCTACTTGGCACTGTAAGTGTGCAAAAAATACGATTAAAGGTTTGAAAATGCCTTGAATTTTGTGCTCTTCCCAACGTGCCTCCAAATGGCACGCGAATTGCTCTTTTTTCGGGCATGCGAGCCGGGGTTGGACCCCATTATCGGATATGAACCAGCATCTGGAGATAAGAAAATGTCAGAGAACACTCTGAATCTGATCAAAGAAAATGACGTTAAGTGGGTTGATCTGCGTTTTACCGACTCAAAAGGTAAAGAGCAGCATGTAACTATTCCTGCCAGCTATGTGGATGAAGAATTCTTCGAAAATGGTCAGATGTTTGATGGTTCATCCATCTCGGGCTGGAAGGGTATCAACGAATCCGACATGATCCTGATGCCGGACGATACAACTCCTTTCATGGACCCGTTCACTGAAGATTCAACGCTGGTTCTGCGTTGTGACATTATCGAACCAAGCACCATGCTGGGTTATGAGCGTGATCCACGTTCTGTTGCCAAGCGCGCTGAAGAATACCTGAAGTCTACAGGCCTGGGTGATACTGCATTCTTCGGTCCAGAGCCTGAATTCTTTATGTTCGACGACGTCACTTGGGGTCAGGATATGCAGGGTTCTTTCTGCAAGATCAACTCCGACGAAGGTGCATGGGCGACGGCTTCTGTAACGGAAGGCGGCAACCTGGGTCACCGTCCTCGCGTTAAAGGCGGTTACTTCCCTGTTCCTCCTGTCGACAGCCACCACGACATTCGTGCTGCCATGTGTAACACCATGATGGCCATCGGCCTGGACGTTGAAGTACATCACCACGAAGTGGCTAACGCTGGTCAGAACGAAATCGGTGTGCGTTTTAATACACTGGTTAAGAAAGCTGACGAAGTGCAAATGATGAAGTACATCGTCCACAACGTTGCTGCTGCCTATGGCAAAACCGCTACCTTCATGCCGAAGCCAATCGTGGGTGACAACGGTTCTGGTATGCACGTGCACCAGTCTTTCTGGAAAGATGGCGAAAACCAGTTTGCCGGTGACGTTTATGCAGGATTGAGCGAAACAGCGCTGTACTATATTGGCGGTATCATCAAGCACGCCAAGGCACTGAACGCGTTCACCAACCCGTCTACCAACTCCTACAAGCGTCTGATTCCAGGCTTTGAAGCGCCGGTCATGCTGGCATACTCTGCCCGTAACCGTTCTGCTTCTATCCGTATTCCTTACGTTGCGTCGCCAAAAGGCAAGCGTATCGAAGCGCGTTTCCCGGATCCTACAGCGAACCCATACCTGGCATTTGCTGCCATGCTGATGGCTGGCCTGGATGGCATCAAGAACAAGCTTCACCCTGGCGATGCCGCTGACAAGGATCTGTACGACCTGCCAGCAGAAGAAGCTGCAGCGATTCCACAGGTGTGTGGTTCACTGCGTGAAGCTTTGGATTGCCTGAAAGCTGACAGTGCGTTCCTGACTGAAGGTGGTGTTTTCACTGACGATATGATCGAAGCCTACATTGACCTGAAAATGGAAGATGTTTACCGCGTAGAGCATACGACTCACCCGGTAGAGTTCGACATGTACTACTCCGTTTAATCTTCGGATTATCGGTTAGTAATAAGAAAGGTCGCTTCGGCGGCCTTTTTTTGTGGCTTATCAGCGTTGTTTTCAACGGGTACGCAGGAGGACAGAAGGACGTGGAGAAAACGACCAGAGAATTATGGAATTCATATCCACTTCGGAATGCCCTGCCTGACTGGCGTGATGATTGGCAGCAATCGGCTCCCGAGGCATTGCTGAGCGCGTACCGGCATTATTATCGGCTGGCCGAGAAGGGGGTCTGCCAGCACCGTATGGGGAAGCTGACGAGCGCTGGCTTTGATATTGCGGTGCAGTATTGGGAGTGCCCTGAGGCGGTAGGCAATCTTATTCTGGTGCATGGTTATTACGATCATGTTGGGCTGTATGGCAGCCTGATTGATTTTTGCCGGGAACAGCGTCTGAATCTGGTGGCGTTTGACCTTCCTGGTCATGGTCTGTCTGGCGGTGAGCCTGCCAGAATCGACGATTTTGACCAGTACGAAGCAGTCTTTTTTGATGTCTATCAACAGGCTGAAAAACAGCTGCCAGCGTTGCCCTGGCTGGCTGCTGGGCAGAGTACCGGGGGAGCCATTCTGGCCAGCTATCTGCTCAAGCGACGTCCGCTTGCAGGTCAATCCGGGCCGCTGGAAGTGTGGCTGCTGGCGCCCTTGTTGCGGCCGGTCGGGTGGCGCAGTGGCCGCTGGGTGCACGCCCTGGCGCGCTTGTTTGTTAGCCGGGTGCGGCGGCGGTTCGCGCTGAGCGGAAATAATCCGCTGTTTGCTGAATTTATTGCGAGTGGCGATCCTTTGCAATCACGGCATCTGAGCGTGCACTGGGTAACGGCTCTCAAGCGCTGGCTGGCCTGGATCGAACGGCAGCAGCCATTAGTCTATCCGGTACGCATGATCCAGGGCACTGCCGATCAAACGGTAGACTGGGGCTACAATGTACCGGCTTATCAGCGGTTGTTTCCCGACTTGCGGCTGACGCTGATAGAAGGCGGGCATCATCATCTGGTGAATGAAACTCCAGAGCGGCTGGAGGCAGTTTATCGTGCCTTGTTATCGGGTCTGGATGCCGTGTTGCCTGCCAAGGCTTCGGAGTAGTGCTTTGGTGTCAAAACAGGGCAGGGAGTCGCCTGCCTTTGGGGCAGCGCCTTGTGAATGGGCAATATCCGTGAAGCAAGTCAATTATTGACCTGAATGTGTGCTTGTCGGCCGCCAGAGTCCGGCTCTATGCTGTGATCCGAAGTAGGGCAATGTCTGGGTCTGGCGTCGATTTTCGGGTTTTTACTGATAAAGCTGTTATCGCCTGGAGCAATATTTAAAAACAGTTGAACTATTTTGGTGCGGATGAGACCAATTCATATTTTAGTCATTACTTGTGACTAAAGTGGCAGAAATATTGCTGAAACACGGACAAAGTAGCCGCACCTGCCTGTTGTCGTACAGGTAGAACACGAGCATAAAGAGTAGAGCTTAGCTGGAGTCACTTTCAATGAAGAAACCAGATTTACTGGTCTTTATAGGATTGGTTGTTATTTTGGGTGCCGCGATTACCGGCATGACAATCAACGAAAATCAGCGTCCGTCTGCCGTTCTGGCATCGGAACATACTATTCGCTAGAGTGCTGACACATTCGCAGCGCGGTATCGGTAGCAATAGCAGATAACGGAATATCCCAGACTTCTGCAGGAAGCGCAGAAACGCATTGAAACTCATGGGCGCAACCAATGAGTCGCGGCTTGTTGCCTGCGTGTCGGGTAAAGGCTAGTGATCGGTCGTAAAAGCCGCCCCCCATACCCATGCGATTGCCATGCGGGTCAAAAGCGACCAAGGGCAAGCAAATCACCGACAGAAATTTTGCCTGTTGGTGCGTGTTGTAACGGAAATCCGGTTCGGCAATGCCAAAGCGGTTGGTGCTCATGCGGGTGGTGGCCTGGTAGCGAACAAATGCCAGTTCCCCCTGACGTAGTGGGTGCAGGGTGGGCAAGTAGACGGCTTTACCCATCCGGGTCAGTTGTTTGATGATCTGCTCAGGGTTTATTTCTCCATCATTTACCAGGTACAGCGCTATTCGCTTGGCGGCAAGGAGCGCACCTGGCTGTAACAGCGTGCGTTTCAGACCGTAGGCCGCTTGATGTTGTTGCTTTGGTGTTAAGGCACGACGTTGCTGGCGCATGGCCTTGCGAAGCTGATGCTTGTTCATAAAAATCGAAGCAAATCGGAAAGGAACCCCGCCGCACCGCTGTCGGAAAAAGCCCTTGAACCCAATGGTTCAAGGTGGTGGGTCATTCGCTGAATAAGGCTTTCCGGTAGTCGGACATGCGCACAACAGCGACTGAAACCCTCCGGGGTTGTGGTCATCGGCTCGAGGTCTTTGTCGACTGGCCAATGCAGCAGGGAGTTTGTGAAGTATATCAGAGATCAGTGGCTCTGCGAAAAGTCTGCGACAGGACGCTCAGAGTTCGCGCTGGATCGAGAGATTCAGCGCGCTGTCGAGACGGGTGTTCAGGTCTTCGAAAATACTGGCTTGCTGATCCAGCTCACTTTGCATTTCGAGCAGCTGATGGGCAATGTTCAGCGCCGCGATAACCGCAATCCGATCAGTGCCAGGCACCTTGCCCGAGGCTGATGTGGCATTTTTTATCTCGACCATCTTTTGATCCAGCAGCCGTGCGGCATCACGCAGCTGCTGCTCGGCACCCGCTGGGCAGTTGATTCGATATTCACGTTCCAGAATGGTGAGATTCAGGATCCTGGGGTCATTGGCCACAGTTGCGCTCCAGCACTTGCAATTTTTGTATCATTTCATGAACCTTGCGGCGTGCCGCTTCATTCTGTTGTACCAGTCTGGCCCGTTCAGACTGCCAGTTCACCTCTTCTGCGCGCATGCGCTGGTTTTCTTCACGCAGTTCCTGATGGATAGCGAGCAGTTTCAGGATACGCTGCTGCAGGCTGGGCAAGTCGTTTGCTGGCATAACATCCTTCTGGTTCAGAGCCAAACTGGGGCTACTACTATAAGAGCCGTCCAAGTGGCTGGTCAATCAGGCTGTCAATTCGTTGTAAAGCGGGAAACCCGAACGATGGCAATGTTAGAATGGGCAGATTGATTATATTGAGGTTGTTATGAAAATTGACTTTGCCAGCACAGCGGATATCTGGCTGGAAGCCCGTTGTTACCAGTCCCCGTCGGCCTTGCACGGCTGGTTGAGTGGTTATCTGGCCAGTGGTTCCCGTCTTACTCACAAACAATGGCTGACAGAAGCGACGGATTATCTGGAACTGGAAGCTGCCCCGGAACCGCCACTGTCGGACATGTTGCCAGAATTTTATGACTGGGTGCTTGCAGTGATCAGTGCTGAAGAAATGGCCTACAGTCCATTATTACCGAGTGATGAAGATGCTGACGTCGCCGAGCAGGTGGAATGTCTGGCAGAGTGGAGCAAGGGCTTTCTGGATGGCTTTGGTGCTTCAGAACGTTCGGCCGGGCAGTTGCCGGAAGACGTTGTTGAGGTCTTGCGTGATCTGGATGCCTTTTCCCAGGCCCAGGTTGACGATCTTGACGATGCGGGCAACGAAGGCATGTATCTTGACCTGTCTGAGCACGCCCGCGTAGCTGCTCTCACGGTGTTTTACAATATGAACCGTTCTGCAGGTTCATCATCGACAACCCTGCACTGATCTGGAGATGGTATGAAACTGGAAGCATCCGAATACGCTCGTCGGCGCCAGCAGTTGATGGCGCAAATGAGTGATAACAGCATCGCTATTATTCCATCGGCTCCTGTCCATGTGCGTAACCGGGATGTGGAATACCTGTTTCGTCAGGATAGCGATTTTTATTACCTCAGCGGCTTTGACGAAGAGCATTCGGTGCTGGTGTTGATTCCGGGCCGTGAACATGGCGAATACGTGCTCTTCTGCCAGGAAAAAATCAAACAACAGGAAATCTGGACCGGACGACGGGTAGGGCCAGAAGCTGCGCCCGACGTGCTGGGTGCGGATGATGCGTTCCCGATCACCGACATCGACGACATCCTGCCGGGGCTGATCGAAGGAACCGATAAAATTTACGCTAATCTGGGTGTCAGCCCGGATTTTGACCGTCAGCTGATGGGCTGGGTCAACCATATCAAAGCCCAGGTACGTAACGGCTCACACCCGCCACGGGAATTCAGCGGGCTGGATCATATCCTGCACGAAATGCGACTGATCAAATCGGAGGCCGAAATCGCCCTGATGCAGCGTGCTGCGGATATCAGTGCCGCCGCTCATTGTCGAGCCATGCAAATGGTGCAGCCGGGCATGTTCGAGTATCAGCTGGATGCCGAGTTGATGCGCACCTTTATGGCGGCGGGCAGCCGCTGGCCAGCCTATCCCTCCATTGTGGGGAGCGGTGAAAACGGCTGTATTCTGCACTACACCCGCAACGATGCACCGATTCAGGACGGCGACCTGATTTTGATCGACGCCGGTTGTGAGCTGGACTATTACGCCTCGGATATTACCCGTACTTTTCCGGCGAACGGACGCTTTAGCGCTGAGCAAAAGGCGCTTTATAACCTGGTTCTGGACGCCCAATATGCGGCGCTGGACTGGATCAAGGCCGGAAATCACTGGAATGATCCGCACGATGCGGCAGTGACGGTACTGGTCGAAGGACTGCTGGCACTCGGCCTGTTGTCTGGCGACGTGGATGAGCTCCTCGAATCCGGTGAATACCGCCGCTTTTATATGCACAAGACCGGCCACTGGCTGGGAATGGATGTGCACGATGTCGGCGAATACCGGATTGATGGCGCGCCAAGGCTGTTGGAAAACGGCATGGTCATGACGGTGGAACCTGGTCTTTATGTGGCCCCGGATGACGAGACCGTCGAGGCGCGCTGGCGCGGTATCGGTATCCGTATTGAAGACGATGTGGTGGTACGCCCGGATGGCTGTGATGTACTGACTGCCGGAGTGCCAAAAACAGTCGAGGAAATTGAAGCCCTGATGCAGGGTGGAATGCAGGGTCAATTGACTGACTGAGGGCAATGCCCGGTGTATTTTCCTGACGCTGGTGGGTGGCGGATCGTGGAGGGCTATTGACCCTGGTGCGGGCTGCCCGTCAGAGTACTGCCTGCCGAATAGCGAGCCATATTCATGACCAACTCTGTCTCATCTTCCACCGCCTTTGATCTGGTGATTCTCGGAGCCGGAATGACCGGCGCCAGTCTGGTGCACCTGCTACAGCCTGCTTTGCAAACTGGCATGCGTATCGCCCTGATCGATCGCCAGCAAATCCACTGGACTGAGGATGTACTGGAACGCCCCCCCAGTTTTGATGGCCGTGCCACGGCGCTGGCCTGGGGTTCGCGTCAGTTGCTGCAGCGAATGGGTTGCTGGGAGGCGCTGATCGATCGAGCCTGTGCGATTCAACATATTCAGGTATCTGATCGCGGCCGTTTCGGGCAAACCCATTTGCACGCCAGTGAGCAGGGCACCGAAGCTCTGGGCTATATCGTTGAAAACGCCGTACTGGGACGAGCCCTGCTACAAGGGCTGGGCGCTTACCCGAATGTAACCTTGTTGTCAGACACCGACGTCCAGCGGGTTGATATGATCTCTGGTGGCAGTCAGCTGACGCTGGCTGGTGGCGAGAGCATTACGACGGCTTTGCTGGTGCTGGCCGATGGTGGTCGTTCTGGTCTGGCGCAGCAGTTGGGTATCCGGCAGCAGCGTGAAGAGTATGACAGTGTCGCATTGGTGACTCAGGTCGAGATGGATCGTGAGCATTTGCACTGGGCTTACGAACGTTTCAGTGATCATGGCCCGGTGGCATTTTTACCTTTGCAGCAGCGCCACTTTGCCGTGGTCTGGACGCTGCCTCCCGACGATTGTGAACGTATTCTGGCCTTGCCTGATCCGCTGTTTGCCGAGCAGTTGCAGCAACAGATTGGCTACCGCTGTGGTCGTATAAAACGTATTGGCGAGCGCTTCAGTTACCCGCTGGCACTGGTGTGCAGTTGCGAACAGGTACGGCGTGGATTGGTGTTGCTGGGTAATGCTGCTCACAGTCTGCACCCGGTAGCAGGGCAGGGCTTTAATCTGGCGCTGAGAGATACCGCTGCCCTGGCCGCACGACTGCTGGAAAGCTGGGCAATGAAGCGACCGTTAGGGGATCTGGCCGTATTACTGGATTACGCCCAGCAGCAACAGCGTGATCAGGGCAATACGATTATTGCCAGTGATCTCTTGCCGCGCTTGTTTGCCCACCCCGGCAAGTTGACGGCGCTGGGACGTGGTGCGGGGCTGATGGCCTTGGCCAGCCTGACCACACCGCGCCGCCTGCTGGCACTGCATGCCATGGGGCTTGGCCAGCCAGCGCCCCGTTTTGCGTCTGCGCCAATTTCGGCTCAATCCTTTTCCCGGTTGGAGTCTGCCGATGCGCTATGACATTGTAATTATTGGTGCCGGACTGGTGGGTCAGTCGCTGGCGGCGGCGCTGGCGAGTGGTAACCCGGCCCTGACGGTCGCACTGATTGATCCGGCTTTGGCGACACCGCCTGACTTGCCACCAGAATTACTGCCAGCGTTGCCGGATTTGGCCGCCAGCGGGCTGGACAGCTTTGATCTTCGGGTCAGTGCCCTGACGGCGCGCAGTCAGCACTTGCTGACGGCAATCGGCGCCTGGCAATGGATACGGCCAGCACGACGTCAGCCTTACACCCATATGACGGTGTGGGATGCGGAAGGCACCGGAGAGGTCAATTTTGATGCCGCCGATCTACATGTGCCCTGTCTCGGTCATATTATTGAAAATCGCGAAACCCTGGCCGGGTTGCGGCAGCGACTGACTGCCTGTCCGGCGGTGACATTGATAACGCAACCGGTGCGTTATCTCGATAGCCGTCGGGCCGACGGCCTGACGCCGGTGGTGCTGGAGCGAGGCAGCGGGCAGGACAGCGGCGGGCAGAGAGACACCTTGCTGGCCAGCCTGGTGGTGGGTGCCGATGGTGCCCACTCCCGTGTGCGGCAATGGGTTGGGCTACCGACCAGTGAATGGGATTACCAGCATCAGGCGCTGGTGGCGACTGTATCCACTGAGCGGCCAATGGCGGCGACGGCCTGGCAACGTTTTCGACCGCAGGGACCATTGGCATTATTACCCATGCCTACCAACCCCCGGCTGGCCTCGATTGTCTGGTCGACCAGCGACACAGAAGCCAATACCTTGATGGCGCTGGACAATGCGGATTTTTGTACCGCATTGTCAGCGGCATTTGAACAGCGTCTGGGTGCGATCACCGCCTGTTCACCACGCGCCGCGATTCCTTTACGTCAGCGTCATGCCCGACGTTACTGGCAGGATGGTGTGGTATTGGCAGGAGATGCCGCTCACACCATTCACCCGCTGGCCGGTCAGGGGGTTAATCTCGGTTTCAAGGACGTGGAAGTGTTGGCTGAAGAAATTCTGGCGGCGGTGGCGCGAGGTATCTCTCCAGGGCACGATCAGGTTCTGGCCCGTTATCAACGCCGGCGGCAGCTTGATAATCTGGCGACCATGGCTGCCATGGAAGGCTTCAAGCGCCTGTTTGCCGCCGATGCTCCACTGATCCGGTTGCTGAGAAATAGCGGTATGACGCAATTTGACCGGCTGTTACCGGTCAAACAGCACGCGATGATGCAGGCGATGGGGCTGTGATGGGGCTGTGATGGGGCTGTGATGGGGCTGTGATGGGGTTGTAGTGAAAGCGGGTTTGGTGGTCGTTTGTATCACTGGCGGTGCAGCAATGCATGAAGAGTGCAGGAATGGTTCGCTGCCAGTGCCCTGAACCGATATAATGCCCGGTTCTTTTTGCTCCGCCCTATTGAGGTCTCCATGTCTGAAGCTGTTTCCTGTCTGCGATTGAATCCACAGGCCGAGCGCCGTCTTAAGTCCGGCCATTTATGGGTTTACAGCAACGAGGTGGACATCAAAAAAACACCGCTGCAGGGGCTGCAAGCAGGTAGCCAGGTGGTGATTGAAATGGCCAATGGCAAAGCGCTGGGCAGTGCGGTGATCAGCCCGGATCAGCTGATTTGCGCACGACTGATCAGTCGCGACAGCAAGCAGTTTCTGGACAGCTCTCTGATTGTGCATCGCCTCAAAGTGGCACTGAGCAGTCGTGAACTCTGGTATCCGGAGGGCTGTTATCGCTGGGTCTATGGCGACAGCGACGGTCTGCCGGGTCTGGTGGTTGACCGCTTTGGCGGCGTCGTGGTGGTACAGATCTCCAGTGTATTGATGGAAACCTTGCGTCAGGAAATTGTCGACGCGATTATAAAGGTCATCAAACCGGACGCCGTGGTGTTGAAAAATGACGGCAAACTGCGTGCGGTTGAGGGCTTGCCGGAATACGTTGAAGTGGTCTACGGCGAGCTGGAAGATAATTGCGCACCGCTGATCGAAAATGGCACCCGTTTTATGGCCCCTGTGATTGATGGTCAGAAAACCGGCTGGTTCTACGACCATCGCGAGAATCGTGCGGTACTGAATCGTTTGGTTACTGGCAAACGGGTGCTGGATGTTTTCAGCTATATCGGCGGCTGGGGAGTACAGGCCGCACGGCATGGTGCTGCTGAAGTGCATTGCGTGGATTCGTCTGCCAAGGCGCTTGACTGGGTCGCCCAGAATGCAGAATTAAACGGCGTTGCTGATCGTATGACCTGCTGGGAGGGTGACGCTTTCGAAGCCCTGCGTCAGCTCAAGGACAGCGGTGAGCGTTTTGATGTGGTGGTGGTTGATCCTCCGGCACTGATTCCCCGTCGTAAAGACATTAAAGCCGGTGAACAGGCGTATCACCGCTTGAATCAACTGGCCATGCGGTTGCTGAATCGAGATGGCCTGCTGGTCGCTGGCTCCTGTTCCATGCATCTGGGAGAAACCCGTTTGCCAGGGATCATCCGTACCTTGGGGCGGGAGCTGGATCGAGACGTGCTGATTCAGCATGTCGGCAGTCAGGGTGCCGACCACCCAGTGGTTCCGGCGATCCCGGAAACCCGTTACCTCAAAGCCGTGTTTGCCCGCGTGTTACCAACGCGTTAACTTCGACAACCACCACCGTAGGGCCCGGCTCCGTCCGTGGCCGTTGTCGTCCGTGGCCGTTGTCGTCCGTGGCCGTTGTCGTCCGTGGCCGTTGCGTGTATTCCCGCCGTGGCCGTTGCCCCATTTTATGGGGCGTTTCGGAAGGGTTCAGTGTGTATCGGGCAATGTCAGGCGTAACACGCTGGCGGTTTGTTGCAGCAAGGTATCCAGCTGCTCAATGTTGTGAATCAGTAACGTCGCCGCTGGTGTCTCTGTTGTGTCGGATGCCCCAGCGTTGGTGGTTGCGGCTTCGGTGGCGGGCGTCAACGCCTGTGCCAGCGTGGTTTGCCATTGCATCAGCAAATCCGGTTGTGTAGTACTTAATAACGGCACCAGCGCACCGGGGTGGGATTCACTGCCCAGTAGCCAGAGTTGCATGCCTTGCAGCAAGGCGAGGCTGTCCTGCTGGCTGCTGGCGCTGAACTCACTGCTGTTTCCCGACAAGCGATTTTCCAGCAATTCGGTTCTGATCAATCGCGCACTGGCGCTCATGCCAGCCTGCAAGGCGGCTGCGGGTGTGCTGCTGGCAACCAGTCGCGCGTAGTAGCCAGTGTCCCGTTCCCAGCGACGTTGCAAGCGGCGCAGATGGTCAAGCAATTGTGCAGTGACCAGTTGCAGGTATTGGCGACGGCGATCCTGGTTGATGACGCCAGGCGGGGTGTCTTTGTTGAGGTGGTTATCAGCGGTGTTGTCGGCATGAGTCGCGGTATTCTTGTTGCTGCTACTGCCCGCGACCGCTGTTATGGTTTCAGTCCGCAGATAGTCGCTGGCACTGCGCTGTCCGTCACTGCCCCAAAGCAAAAATTCAATAACATGAAACCCCAGGCTGACAGATGCCGGATCGGCGAAACCATGCTGCTGTTGTAGCGTGTCGCTGCTCAGTGGCAGGGTCAGATCGTTGACGATACCGGTAAAGGGATAGCCTGGCAGATAGTCGATGTAGCCACCTTCAATCGGCCAGCTGTCAATCAGGCTCAGTGTTTGATGGTAACTGAGTCCCTGACGTTGCCATTCAACGGGGTCGGTTACCGGTAGAAAGCCATACAGGCGAGCACGCAAAAAACTGCTGTAACTGTCGCGCCAGACGTCGCGGCTGGCTGCCAGTGTGAACGGGTTTGGATGGTCGAGCAGGGTGATAATGGCACTTTGCAGGGCCTCTGCGCTGGCACAAGCCTGGACATGGCTGTCAAGGGCTGAGTGAATCAGGTGGTCATTGATCTTTTCAGGATGCGTCGCCGGATCGCCGGTGAAATCGACTGCGGCAGGTAATGGCTGGGCTGGTACCGGTGCTTGATCACAACCGGCAACACAGAGCAGCAGTAGCCAGATAACGACTTGTTTCATTCGGTGTCTCTTGGTCGTACAGGGGAGCGTCGTGCTGTCAATCATCACGTAATGAAATCACCGGCCAGCCGTGCTGGTTGGCTTCTGCCGCCAGGATGGCGTCCGGGTCAACAGCGACAGGCCGGTCAACCAGCCGTAATAATGGCAGGTCGTTGTGGGAGTCGCTGTAGAACCAGGCGCCTTCCATGGTTTGTTGGCGTTCATTCAGCCAGGCGTTGAGTCGCGTCACCTTGCCATCCTGAAAGCTGGGAATGCCCACGATAGCGCCGGTGTACTGGCCGTTGATGACTTCCGGGTGCGGCGCAATGATATTGTCGATGCCCAGTCGCTCGGCAATCGGGTAGGTGATAAAGCCGTTGGTTGCGGTAATAATCAGTAACTGGTCTCCCTGATTCCGATGGTTCTGGATCAGGTCACGGCTTTTCTGGCTGATCAGTGGTTCAATACGCTCTTCGAGAAAACGTTGGCGCTCGGCCAGCATCTGCTCAAGAGGGTGATCCAGCAACGGCCGCAAGGTAAAGCGCAGGTAGTCGTGAATATTCAGGGTGCCGGCCTGGTACTGCGCATAGAAATGGTCGTTGCGATATTTGTGCACCGCCGGGTCAACCAGGCCGCGATCAGCCAGATATTGGCCCCATGCGTGGTCGCTGTCGTCGGATAACAGGGTGTGGTCGAGGTCGAAAATTGCCAGAGCCAAGCGATCCTCCCGGACGGATTGAAAAAAGAGCCGTATTCTATTATGAATGGATGGCACGGGTCACATTTTTACAGGTTATTGAAAATCTATCGGTGTGGCGATGACTACATGAAAAATGACCCAGGAATGCCAGGATACAACGCATAATCGTGCTTTCTTGGCCATTTGGGCATTGACCCTGCGGTTTGAAAGCACTTTTTGATCATCCGATTCAAACAATCGGTCATTGGGTTGGCGGCTCTGATAACCCCCGTCTTGTTCTGCTGCTTGCCAAATTCTCATGGTTCAGGTGAGGATAAAGAATGACAATCAATACCAGCGAGTCGATGCATGCCGCTTGACCTTTGCGTTGAAATGGGCAAGTTTTGCAACTCTGTAATAATTCTCGGATGGCATTGTGATTGATGATCAGGGTTACCGCCCGAATGTCGGTATCATTCTGTGTAATGACCTGGGCCAAGTGCTCTGGGCCAGACGCATAGGACAGGATGCCTGGCAATTTCCACAAGGCGGTATCAAACAGGGTGAATCCCCGGAACATGCGCTTTATCGGGAGTTGACCGAAGAAGTGGGGCTGACGGCCGAGGATGTCCAGATTCTGGGGTGTACCCGTGGCTGGCTGCGTTATCGCTTGCCAAAACGTATGATCCGTCAAGGCCGCCAGCCGGTGTGTGTTGGCCAAAAGCAAAAGTGGTATCTGTTAAAGTTGACCACGGAAGAAGCACGAATCGACGTGGCCGCATCACCCAAACCGGAGTTTGATGGTTGGGACTGGGTTAGTTACTGGTTTCCGCTGGGTGAGGTAGTCGCTTTCAAGCGCGATGTATATCGTCGCGCAATGACTGAGTTGGCGCCGAAAATCGCTCGCTTGCAACGTAAAAGCACCAGTTGAGGTCCTATGCTCGACATACTTCGCCGAATCGTCCAGGAGGTCAGCAGCGCCAGCGATCTTAATGATGCCTTAAGAGTGGTGGTGGTGCGTATCCGTGAGGCCATGGAAACCGAGGTATGCTCTGTTTACCTGTTTGATGCGGACAGCAAGCGCTATGTGCTGATGGCCACTGAAGGTCTGAAGCAGGAAGCCGTTGGCCGGGTCAGCCTCTCTTCATCCCAGGGTTTGGTCGGGTTAGTAGGCGCACGCGCCGAGCCTATTAATATTGATAATGCCCCTTCTCATCCCAAATTCCACTTTTTGTCCGAGACCGGAGAAGACCCGTTTCTGTCGTTTCTTGGTGTGCCGATTATTCACAACAAGCGCCTGATGGGTGTGCTGGTGGTACAGCAGCGTGACAGCCGCCAGTTTGATGAAGGCGAAGAGGCCTTTTTGGGCACCATGTCGGCGCAGCTGGCAGGGGTGATTGCCCATGCCGAAGCCACGGGTAATATTCTTGAATTGACGCCTGCCAACACCGAGCGCAAGAGCACCCGCTTCAATGGTGCGCCAGGGGCTGCTGGTGTCGGGTTGGGAACGGGTTATGTGATTACGCCGGCCGCCGATCTGATCAGTGTGGTCGACAAGATGGCCGAGAGTATTGAGCTTGAACTGGAAAATTTTGACCGGGCATTGATTGCTGCGCGTGGTGAAATCCGCCAGCTCGGTGCCCAGCTTAGCAACGACTTGCGCCCGGAAGAGATGGCGCTGTTTGATGTGTATATCAATATGCTTGATGACAACGCCCTGGGTGCGGAAGTCACCGGTCGTATTCGTGAAGGCCATTGGGCTCCCGGTGCCTTGCGACAGGTGGTGATGCAGTATGTTGGCCACTTCCAGTTAATGGAAGATGTCTACCTGCGCGAGCGGGCGACGGATATTCTTGATCTGGGCACCCGGATTTTGGCTCATCTTCAGGGCGTTTCCGAAGATGAGCCGGAAGAAGATGAATTTCCGGATGACTGCATTCTGGTCAGTGAAGAGCTGACTCCGGCGATGTTGGGGGAAGTTCCTACCAGCAAGCTGCGCGGGCTGGTGTCGGTGAAGGGTTCCTCCAATTCGCACGTGGCGATTTTGGCTCGGGCGATGGGTATTCCAACCGTGATGGGGGTGGTGGATTTACCCTATGCCCAATTACATGGCAAGGATCTGATTGTGGATGGTTATCGGGGGGTGTTGATTTCCAATCCCAATGAAGAGATCCGCGAGCAGTATCAGGAAATTTACGAAGAAGAGCTGGCGCTGCAGGAAGATCTGGAAGTACTGCGGGACGAACCGGCGATTACTCTGGATGGTCATCGTATTCCGCTGTGGGTCAACACCGGTTTGCTGACCGATGCCTTGCGCAGCCTGGATCGCGGTGCCGAAGGTGTGGGTTTATACCGTACCGAAGTCCCTTTCATGATGCAGGATCGTTTTCCCAGTGAAAGTGAACAGCAGAAAATCTATCGTCAACAACTGGAAATGTTTGCACCGGCACCGGTGACTATGAGGACTCTGGATATCGGCGGCGACAAGTCGTTGACCTATTTTCCGATCAACGAAGCTAACCCCTTTCTGGGCTGGCGGGGTATCCGGGTGACACTGGATCATCCGGAAATCTTTCTGGTACAGGTGCGGGCGATGCTGAAAGCCAGTGAGGGTCTGAATAATCTGCGCATCATGTTGCCGATGATCAGCAGTGTGCATGAAGTCGATGAGGCGTTGCACTTGATCTATCGTGCCCACGCCGAAGTCATCGAAGAAGGTTGCGATGTCGATATGCCACAAGTGGGGGTGATGATCGAAGTGCCCTCGGCGGTATTCCAGATTCGTGATCTGGGCTTGCGAGTCGACTTCTTGTCGGTCGGCAGTAATGACCTGACCCAGTATCTGCTGGCGGTGGATCGTAATAACCCGCGGGTTGCCGATCTCTATCAGGCGTTTCATCCAGCGGTGCTGTCGGCCCTCAAAATCATTGCAGAAGCTGCCCATGAAGTGGGTAAGCCGGTCAGTGTCTGCGGGGAGCTGGCGGGTAATCCGCTTGGCAGCGTGCTGTTGATGGCGATGGGTTATGACATGTTATCGATGAACGCGACCAATTTACCGAAGGTGAAATCGGTAATCCGGGGCATCAATCTGGAGTGGGCGCAACGTCTGCTTGATCAGGTGATGCAGATCGAGAGCGCTCATGTGATTGCGGCGATGGTGCAGCTGGCACTGGAAAAGGAAGGTTTCGGTCGCATCATCGGCCCGGCATCAGGCCGATGCTGATGCCGGTGTCCTGTTGATCCTGCCATTCAATCGCTCTCTAGCGGGTGTCTGATTCGTTTTGCAAGGTGGCTGTTCGTCCGTTAGTCAGGCACCTGAAAGCGGCGCGACTGACCGCTTTCACCATTATCAAACCAGAGTTGCTCTTCAATTGCCAATCGCTGCCTGCGGCCAATCAGGCTGCTGCTGCTACGGGTGCCGTAGCGGGCAGAGGTAATAAACTGGGCCGATAATAGTCGTTCCAGTTCAGCTGTTACGCCGGTATCGGGTAAGCACTGGTCTGGCCATGGCACCCGCCGGTTCAGTAGCCGGGTTAATTGATGCTGATCTCCCTGCCATGTTTGTAACTGCGTCCGCGCCAGTTGGGCTTTGGGCCAGTCGCTGTCGAGCCAGGCATTGCTGAGTACGTGTTGCCCCGGAGTGACGGCATGAGCCGTGGGTTGCGGCGTATTGGTGATGTACCACAGTTGTTCGGGTGTACCACACAGCAGATTGAAACGGCCATATTGCGATGCTTCTGACAGCAGCGAACGGGCAAAGGCGGCCGGTGTTTGGGTACTATTGAGATAGCGGGTTACCAGCTCGCCACGGGAGCGAACATTATCGGGTGGGTTGGGTAAACGAATATTAGTGACGGCGGCGAAGCGCAGGTCCTGGGTGATGCCAAGCCAGGTGCCACCTTGTTGTAAATCCTGCCCGGCGAGCAGTGTTGGCTGGCCTGGCCAGCGATGCAGGGAGGCAGTCGGGCGGGCATGAAACTCATCACGATTGGCGGCCAGGGCCAGCCATTGTTCTGCACCGGGTTGCCAGTCAAACACGATCAGGCACATGCGGGTGTCCTTAATAGACAGGGTCTTCAAGGTTACCGCTATCGTCACCGCTTGGCGACCGTTGCCCGGTTGGCGTCGTTGTTCGCCATTGACGTTGCGCTGGGTCATAATGCGCGCCTTGAATTTTCTGCCCGGGAGGTGGTCTGTGGTCACGCTGTTTATGTATCTCGCCGTCGGTGCCTTTGCCGGGACACTGGCCGGGCTGTTTGGCATTGGCGGTGGCATGATCATTGTTCCGGCGGTGTTGTTTGCGCTGGCAGCCGAAGGCGTCGGCGTTGATGTGATGACCCATATGGCGGTCGCTACCTCGCTGGCGACGATTGTATTTACCTCCGTCAGCTCAATCCGTGCCCATCTCCAGAAAGGTGCCATCGACTGGCATATGGTGTCGCTGATGACACTGGGTATCGTCGTTGGCACCAGCCTTGGTGTGGTGTTGATTGCTGAGGTACCGGGGCCGCTACTGTTGAAAATTATTGGTGTCTTTGCAGGATTGCTGGGGATTCAGATGTTTTTTGGCTTGCAGCCGCGACCAGGTGATTTACCTCCTGGGCGCAAGGAGCTGGCCGTGGCAGGCGCGGTTATTGGTTTTGGTTCCTCCTGGTTCGGAATTGGCGGCGGGACGTTTGCAGTGCCCTATCTGAGCTGGCGCAAGATTGATATGCGGCGGGCGGTGGCGACGTCGGCGGCCTGTGGTTTCCCTATCGCGCTGACGGGGACGCTGACTAATATCTGGTCGGGCTGGGGCAACCCGGAGTTGCCTGCCTGGAGTTCTGGATTTGTCTATTGGCCCGCAGTTGCCGGTATTGTGCTGACCAGTGTGCCGTTTGCCCGGCTGGGTGCTCATCTGGCTCACCGGCTGGATCAGGGCAAGCTGAAAAAAGCGTTTGCGGTGTTGTTGATCTGTGTGTCGATCAAGTTTTTGAGCCTGTCATTTTGATGTCGAACTGGCCCGCTAGACTCTTATCGCAGTATCCATTGTCCTCGCTTCTGGCCGGGGTAACTTTTTTGCAAGGACGTCACCATGTTGACCTATCCCGAGATTGATCCTGTTGCATTGGCCATTGGGCCATTAAAAATTCACTGGTATGGCCTGATGTATCTGCTGGCCTTTGGTGCCGCCTACTGGCTGGCAACCTGGCGGGCACGTCGGCCTCGCTCCGGCTGGAACGATCAGCAGGTGTCGGATCTGGTCTTTTTTGGTGCCATGGGAGTGATTTTGGGTGGCCGTTTTGGCTATGTCTTGTTTTATAACTTTCCGCAGTTTCTGGAAGACCCGTTATGGCTGTTCCGGGTTTGGGAAGGGGGGATGTCGTTTCATGGTGGCCTGTTGGGCGTACTGGCAGCCCTGGGCTGGTTCAGTTTCAAGTACAAAAAGAATTATTTTGATGTAGGCGATTTTGTTGCACCACTGGTGCCGATTGGCTTGATGTTCGGCCGTATTGGTAACTTTATTGGGGGTGAACTCTGGGGCCGTGTGGCAGACCCTGCGCTGGTGCCCTGGGCGATGGTGTTCCCTCGTGCAGACGACTTGCCGCGTCACCCGTCGCAGTTGTATCAGGCCGGTCTGGAAGGTTTGCTGCTGTTTGTGGTGGTGCTGTGGTACTCCAATCGTCCGCGTCCCAGAATGGCAGTGGGTGCCGTTTTTCTGTTCGGATACGGTATTCTGCGCAGTGTCGCCGAATTCTTCCGCGAGCCGGATGCCCATATCGGATTTGATCTGTTTGGCTGGATGAGCCGTGGGCAGTTGTTGAGTCTGCCGATGATTCTGGCCGGATTGATTTTGCTGGTGGTGGCTTATCGTCGTAACCGCTTTGCGCCAGTCAATTGAGCATTTTTTGATAAAAAGGGTAATGTATGAAGCAGTATCTGCAACTGATGCACCATGTACGTGAGCACGGCGTGTTCAAGCAAGACCGCACCGGCACGGGCACCTACAGCTGTTTTGGTTATCAGATGCGCTTTGATCTCAGTGAGGGGTTTCCGCTGGTGACCACCAAGAAACTGCATCTGCGCTCGATTATTCATGAGCTGTTGTGGTTCCTCAGTGGCGAGACCAACATCCGTTACCTGAAAGAAAACGGGGTGTCGATCTGGGATGAGTGGGCCGATGAGGATGGCAACCTAGGGCCAGTGTACGGCTCTCAATGGCGCTCGTGGCCGACCGCGAAGGGTGAGCATATAGATCAGATCAGCCAGCTGATTGAGCAGATCAGGAATAACCCCGATTCTCGCCGTCTGATTGTCAGTGCCTGGAATGTCGGTGAGATCAGTCATATGGCCTTGCCTCCTTGCCATGCATTTTTCCAGTTTTATGTCGCCGATGGCAAGTTGTCTTGCCAGTTGTATCAGCGCAGTGCCGATATTTTTCTCGGTGTGCCCTTTAATATCGCCAGCTATGCCTTGCTGGTGCATATGGTGGCGCAGCAATGTGATTTACAGGTTGGTGATTTTGTCTGGACTGGTGGTGACGTGCACCTGTACGCCAATCACCTGCAACAGACGGATGAACAGTTGTCTCGCACTCCGCTGCCTCTGCCGAAGCTGGTGATTCAACGCAAACCTGAATCACTGTTTGACTATCATTTTGGCGACTTTGTTATTGATGGTTATCAGCATCATCCGCATATCAAGGCACCGGTTGCAATCTGAGCCAGAGCCGCCGCTCTGGGGTCTGATCGACATCAGCCCCTGCTTGTTCCAGTGATATCCATGCCCCTGATCAGGGGCTGTCCATTCCGATAAAAGTATCAGAATCCGGCACCTTGCTGATCCGTGTCTATACTCAGAATTCATGATTGATCTGAAGTTGAGCGTTATGGATTCAAGCGCGCCATCTTATCGCTGTACCAGATTGCTGGTGTGTGCACTGGATGCGGGGACAGAGTCTCCCCGGTTGGTCACCCGTGTGCCGCAGGAATGGCTGCCCTCGTTGGAGCAACTCATTGAGCGCTGGCTTGGTGCTGGTGATGTTATTTGCCTTGTCAGCGGTCAGGCTGACGATACCCTGCTGGATACCGTCCGGCATGTGCGATTGCAATTACCAGCAGCGGCACTGGTGATTGCCCTGGATGCGATCGACAGCGAGGCGGTAGCACGGTTGATTCCTTGTGGTGCGCAGGAGGTTTTTGCTGCACAGCAGCTGGAACAGGCGCAGACGGATCAGTTATGCGAAGGCGCGGTCGTACGTATGGAATACGAACAATCGCTGCGTCGTCTCAGCCATTTTGATCCGTTAACCGGCTTGGCTGGCCGGGGGTTGTTTCAGGATCGACTGGAGCAAAGCCTGATTCAGGCGCATCGCAACGGCACCAATGTGGGGTTGTTGTTTATCGACCTCGACCGTTTTCGGGTGGTGAACGATGTCTACGGCCATCAGCTGGGCGACCGGTTACTGATCGCGAGTTCACAACGGCTACAGGAAAAACTGCGCCGTTCGGATACTGTCGCCCGGCTGGGCGGTAACAGTTTTGCCGTGATTCTGGATGCCGTGCGGGGTGTCGAGGTGGTTACTGCTATTGCGCAAAAACTCATGCATGCACTGAAAGCGCCTTTCCGCATTGATGGCCATGAAATTTTTGTAACGGGCAGTATTGGTGCGGATTTGTCTTGCGAGGCGAACTACGATTGCGGTCAGATGGTGCGCCGTACCGAGTTGGCATTACACCAGGCCAAGCGCGATGGCCGTAATGGCTGTCAGGTTTTTACGCCACAAACCGCTCCTATGGACAAGATTCGATTGGGGCTGGAAAGTGCCTTGCACCATGCTCTGGAGCGGGATGAACTACGACTGGTGTACCAGCCGCAAATCTCAGTGGTTGGTCAGCATTTTGTCGGTGCTGAAGTGCTGTTACGTTGGGAGCATCCGGTATTGGGATTGGTATCACCGACGGTATTTATTCCGGTGCTGGAAGATACCGGGCTGATTGAACCGTTTGGTGAGTGGGTGCTGCGACGTGCCTGCCAGCAGTACAAGCGTTGGCTGGATGACGGCGTGGTCGGTTTGAACAGTAAAATTTCCGTTAACCTTTCCCCGCGCCAGTTTCGTCAGCGCGACCTGGGAGAACGTATTCAGGCGGCGATTCAGGATACCGGGCTGCCACCGACCAGTCTGGCCCTGGAAATTACCGAAAGTACCTTGATGTACAACCTCGAACAAGGCGCGGTTTTGCTCCGTCAGTTACGACATCTGGGCGTCAGTATTGCCATTGATGACTTCGGTACGGGCTACTCCTCATTGGCTTATCTGAAAGACCTGCCGATTGATTATCTCAAGATCGACCGCAGTTTCGTCAAGGATATTGTCACGGATCGCAATGATGCCGCGATCGCCAACTCGATTATTGGCCTGGCGCACAATCTCGGGCTGAAAGTGGTGGCAGAGGGGGTTGAAGAACAGAATATCCTCGACGTACTGGCAGATTTTGGTTGCGATCAGTATCAGGGCTATTTTTTTGCCCGTCCGGTTGCTGCCACTGACCTTCCCTTGTTGATTGCTGGCTGCCACTGAGTCAAACAAATTGCTGGCTTGTTTGGGACTGGCTCTGTTGCCGGGTGGGCGTTATCATCGAGCGTTTCATCGTCTGGCTGGTAGCGGCCATGACATTTCCCCGGTTCGAAGCGGTTTTTTGCCATCATGAAGTTGTCCCTGATCGTTGCCCTGTCGCGCAATCACACTATCGGTCTCAATAACCAGTTGCCCTGGCACCTGCCTGGTGATCTGAAGTATTTCCGTGACAGCACCATGGGCAAGCCTGTCGTCATGGGGCGCAAAACCCATGAAAGTATTGGTCGGGCGTTGCCCGGTCGCGCCAATATTGTGATCAGTCGCCAGCCAGGCTATCAGGCCGACGGCGTGGCCGTGGTCAGCAGTCTGGAGTGTGCCATCGAACTGGCGGCCCGACTGGCACTGCAAACCGGTGCCGAGGAAGCCATGATTATGGGGGGGGCTGAGATTTACCGGCAGGTATTGCCGCTGGTTGAGCGCTTGTATCTGACGGAAGTGGATGCCGATATTGAGGGGGATGCCTTTTTCCCCGAGTTTGATCGTGCCGAGTGGCAGGAGCTGAGCAGAGAGGCGCATTCACCGAGTGACGATAATCCGTATCCCTACCGTTTTGTGGTGTACGAACGCAGATCTTGAGTCCAGCCCTTAATCCTCTCATCATAGCGGCCCATTGTATTGAGCAGGGTTCGGGCTGTGTCCAATTTACCATTAAAGGTGTTTGCTGGTGTCGAGGCGCTACAGCATATTCGTGACCATGGTTTGCAACCGGACGATATCCAGGTGGTGCTTGGAGCATCCGGTGGCCCGAAATGGCTGGCACTGGCAGCGATGGATCGTTACCTGCTCAGTGAGTGGTTCAAACATCGTACCGAGCCGCTGCATTTGCTCGGGACTTCGGCCGGTGCCTGGCGGCTCAGTTGTTTCGCCCGCAATGAGCCGCTGGCCGCGCATCAACGTTTTCTGGAAGCCTATGTTAGCCAGCGCTACTCGGCCAAACCCACGCCATTGGAAGTGGCCGCTGAATGTCGCCGTATGCTTGATCTGGCGTTGGGCGAGCAGGGCATCAGCGAAATCCTGGAACATCCCTTTATGCGCTATCACACCCTGGTAACACGCTGTCGGGGTCTGACTGCCAGTGATACCCGATGGCTGCAAACAGCCGGTTGGCTCGGGGCTATCGGGGCGAATCTGTTGTCGCGCAAGGGCATGCGACCCTGGATTGACCGGGTGTTGTTTCATCATCCTGAGAAACCGCCGATCGACTATTTCCCTCATTTACCCGCCCGTCATGTGACATTGACCGCAGATAACCTGCGTCCAGCGATCCTGGCGACCGGTGCGATTCCACTGGTAATTGCCGGGGTACGTAATATTGCCGGTGCGCCAGCAGGTACTTACCGGGATGGCGGTATTACCGATTACCAGTTTGACCTGCCAGTGTTGCCGAAAACCGGTTTTGTGCTTTATCCCCATTATTTTGCCCAGGCACCCAAGGGTGGCTGGTTTGACAAGCGCTTGCACTGGCGAACGGCTTCTCGTGAACATTACCGCCGCACCATCATCGTGGCACCGTCATGGGAGTTTGCGGCTACCTTGCCGGGAGGGCGGATCCCGGATCTGGATGATTTTTACGACTTTGATTACCCTCAGCGCTGCTTGCGCTGGGAGCAGGCACTGGCTGCTTGCGAAGCGTTGGCGGATGCCCTGGATCGGATTCACAGCCAGCAGCGCTGGGCCGAAATCGCCGAACCCTTGCCCTGGTAAAGACAGAACGAGCACAATTGACTCTTGAATATTTAATCCGGTGCCGCTCTGGGCTTTCGGATGGTGTCGAATCACGAAGCCGGTTTGCAGGCCTGATGGGTCACGTCAAAAACCGGCAACACTCGCGCAGAGTCGTGCAGGATTAAATAGATGATGAGATGGACGCTCCCCATATGATCCAGCGTCAAAAGCGCTAAT
>CAJXTI010000002.1 GCA_913061185.1 uncultured Oceanobacter sp. | reverse complement strand
GCCGTTGTCGTGTAGCGCTTTGATTTTATGAATCACAATCCAGTCCTTCACGTGAGTTCCCGGTCAGAAAAACCGGGAACGTTAGGGTTAAAGTGGCCAGAAGGCCACGCGAAGGTGGATCAAAATTAATGGCCAGAAGTGGGTCACTTTAAATGGCCGTTAACAGTCACCCTGCCACAGCGCGTTCTGGCGTGCCTCCTGCGCTTTGAAGTAGCGATCTTCTTGTGCCAGTTTGTCATCATAATAAACGGTGGTTCTGCCGATCATTTCAGCGTAACGCCGGGCGCTGTCTATATCTCGAATGCCGCCGCCCAGGATGATTTGCGTACCGCAGCTTTCTTGTATTTCTTGTGCGCCGGATTTGCCAAACAGATGGGTTAATTGCCCTTGGGACTGATACCCGCTCTGTCACGCCAGAGGGTAAGTTTGTTGAGGTCATCCACGCTGCGCAAGGGCAGCTTGAGCGTGAGCAGAACGGTCGTCAAGTCATTCAAAAAATGCAAGCGCGACTCAGCAAGGGCTACTTCGTGTTTCACGCTCCAGTGGGCTATCGCTATGAGCAGACCCGTGAGCATGGAAAGCTGCTAGTGCCTAATGAGCCGTATGCTTCCATCATTCGGGAAGGCTTTGAAGGTCTGGCCTCCGGGCGCTTTCAAACGCTGTCGGAAGTGATGTATTTCTTCGAGCAGCTCCCTGAATACCCACGCGGTAGTGACGGGCGTGTGAAAGTTCAGCGCGTTAAAGAAACGCTGAACCGGCCTATTTACGCTGGTTACATTGAGCACGAACGCTGGGGAATTTCACTTCGTAAAGGGCAGCATGAACCCTTGGTGAGTTTGGAAACCTTCAAGAAAGCGCGGGACAGATTAGCCGGGCGAGCGTATGTACCCGCTAAGAAAAACATCAGTGAAGATTTTCCTCTTCGTGGTTTTGTAACCTGTGCCGATTGTGGCAACCCAATGACTTCAAGTTGGTGTAAGGGGAGAAGTGCTAAGTATCCGTATTACTTCTGCCGCAAGAAAGGCTGTGAGAGCTACGGAAAATCCGTCAAGCGTGATGTGGTCGAAAACGAGTTCGCAGAGCTTCTGAAGGCGATCACACCGGCTAAGTCTGCACTGGATGCTGCCGCCAAAATGTTCGATGACATCTGGAAAGCCAGAAGCCAGCACCGCCGAAATTACGCCCAAAAACTCAAAAACACCCTGAAGGACTTAGATAGAACCATGGATTCCGTAGTGGATATTATGGTGAACACATCATCGCCCAGGGCGCGCCAGGGCTACGAAAACAAGCTGGAATCACTGGAGCAAGAGAAGATGGTTTTAGAGGAGAAAATCCGCCATTTCATGGCTGAACAGGCTGATCAGACACAATCTGTTAGAACCGCCCTCGAATTTTTAGAAAACCCGCATAAACTCTGGGCTACAGGGGAGTTGGCTAACCAAAGAGCTGTTTTAAAGCTGGTATTTTCAGAGCCGCTAGCATGGAAACGAAATGAGGGAGTTAGAACCGCAAAAACCACCTTACCTTTCAAGTACTTAGGTGGTTTTTCACATCCGAGAAATGGAATGGTGCCCGGAGGCGGAATCGAACCACCGACACGGGGATTTTCAATCCCCTGCTCTACCGACTGAGCTATCCGGGCAACGTCAACTAACACCTGAACGGTACGGCTTGATGTAACGTGCTGTTCGTTGAGTGGCGCGTATTAAACCGCTCTCATGTTTTTCTGTCAACTGTATTCTGGCGATTATTTTTCAGAACTTTCAGGCACATAGCCGTCTGCCTGGTCGAAGTCGGCGCCGGAGAGGAATTTCCCGCGCTGTTCGGTCAGGTATTTGCGTGCTGCCTTGTCCATCATGTTGAGGTGTTTTTCGTTAATCAATCGGGTTTGGTGGGTGGTCCATTCTTCCCAGGCTTTGGCTGATACGTTGTTGAGGATGTCTTCTCCGGCAGG
Source organism: uncultured Oceanobacter sp. (assembly GCA_913061185.1). Taxonomy (GTDB): domain Bacteria; phylum Pseudomonadota; class Gammaproteobacteria; order Pseudomonadales; family Oceanobacteraceae; genus Oceanobacter; species Oceanobacter antarcticus. The sequence goes on along the minus strand of CAJXTI010000002.1, from coordinate 187,966 downwards.
GCCAGGGAAGGGGGCGGTCGCCAACGCTGGCAGTGTTTGCTGGTATTTGCGGCAGAGTACGGTGCGGCTCATGTGGCGTTCCTGGTATTGGGCGGTGGTTCAGAGGCTGGATTGCAGCAGTTTTTTTACCGGTGCGGCCAGGCCCAGTGCGCTTGGGCTGCGGGGATTGTACCAATGCTGTTCGGCTTCGCCTATTTGTGCCGTTGATCTGGTCAGGCTGATTTCTACCGGGTGGATGTGCAGGTGGTAGTGGCTGAAGGTGTGGCGGAAGCTGTTGAGTTCTTGTGTGTGTTCTGCCGTGTCGCCGAAATGGGTGCTTAGCCATTGTTCGGCTTGTGCCATGGAGGGGGCTTCCGGAAAGCTCCATAAACCACCCCATATACCGGTTTGAGGGCGTGGTTGTAACAGGTATTCGCCTTGTGGGTTGCGCAGCATCAGCATCCAGGTGTGTTTTTCCGGTTTGTCTTTTTTGGGTTTGCTGTTGGGGTATTGGGTAGGTTTGCTGCTGGCGTGACCTCGGCATTCCGGTTGTAGCGGGCAAATGCCGCAAGCTGGTTTGCTGCGGGTGCAGAGGGTGGCCCCCATGTCCATCATCGCTTGGGTGTATTCGCGGTGGCGGTGTTGCGGCGTCAGGCGTTCGGCAATGTCCCAGAGCCGGTTTTGTACTGTGGTGGTGCCGGGCCAGCCTTCGACGGCGTAAAAGCGGGTGAGAACCCGTTTGACGTTGCCATCAAGGATGGCGGCTCGTATGTCCATGCTGATGGAGACGATGGCTCCGGCAGTGGAGCGGCCAATGCCGGGTAATTCGGACAGTTGTTCGACAGATTGGGGGAATTCGCCGTTATAGCGTTCGACGATCTGTCTGGCGCAGGCGTGCAGGTTGCGACCTCGGGCGTAGTAGCCGAGCCCGGTCCAGAGGTGCAGGACATCGTCTTGTTCGGCTGTTGCCAGCGCTTGTACGTTGGGGAAGCGTTCCATGAAACGCTCGTAATAGGGAATAACGGTAGCTACTTGGGTCTGTTGTAGCATGATTTCAGACACCCACACGCGGTAGGGGGTGATGTCTTGTTGCCACGGCAGGTGTTTGCGCCCGTGCAAGTCGTACCAGTGGAGAATGGTGTCAGCGAAGGCGGTGGTGGTCAGGGCAGATGTCATCAGCGGGAATCATTATTTCAAGGTAGCGGTTTGTGCCTCGCGGAGAAATAACTGCAGTTGTTGCAGGGTTAGCGGTCGGCTGAAAAGATAGCCCTGACCTTCATCGCAGAGGTTATTTCGCAGGAAGTTTACCTGATCTTCGGATTCAACACCTTCAGCAACGACGATGATTCCAAGTTTGTGGGCCATGGCGATGACGGCTGCGGTAATGGCCATGTCATTGGTGTCATCGGGGATATCGAGGACGAAGGATCGGTCGACCTTGAGTACTTCGATCGGTAAGCGCTTGAGGTAGGCGAGTGATGAGTAGCCGGTACCGAAGTCGTCAATGGCAAAGCGGACGCCGATCGCTTGCAGGCTGGCCATGGTGGCAATGGCACTTTCGACGTCGAGCATCAAGGTGCTTTCGGTGATTTCCAGCTCCAGGTTGGAGGGTGACAGCCCGGATTCTTGCAGCACTTGGCTGATAACGGTTTCAAGGTCGGGAGCGGCAAATTGTCGTGCCGACAAGTTGACGGCAATACGGGCGTTTTCTGGCAGCGCCCCCGACTGTAGTAGCGCTCGCATTTCGGTGCAGCTGCGCTCCAGTACCCAACGGCCAATGGCGAGAATCTGTCCGGTTTCTTCGGCTACGGGGATAAATCGGTCTGGCGAGACGAAGCCTTTTTCCGGGTGGTGCCAACGGATCAGCGCCTCTACGCCGGTGGTGTGGTAATCCCGCAGGCTGATTTTGGGCTGATAGGCCAGTGTGAACTGGTTTGCTGTCAGCGCATCGTTAATTTCCTGTTCCCAGCTCAAGTGTTCAAGAATCGAGCGGTTCATGTCTTCCGAGAAAAATTGGACGTTGTTGCGGCCGAGTTCTTTGGCGCGATACATGGCCAAGTCGGCGTTTTTCATCAGTGTGTTGGGATCGCTGGAATCCTGTGGGGTCAGGGTGATGCCGATGCTGACGGAGGTGGTGATGTCTTGGCCCTTGATGCGGATTGGACGACTCAGTGCTTCGAGCAGTTTTTCGGCGACGGTCAGTACATCGGATGTATGGTTGACATCGGTCAGCAGGATGGTGAATTCATCGCCACCAATGCGGGAGACGGTATCTCTATCACGCACGCAGTTGCTGAGCCGTCTGGCGACTTCTTGTAGCAGTAAGTCACCTGCATCGTGGCCCATGGAGTCGTTGATACGTTTGAACTGATCCATGTCGAGAAACATCAGTGCCAGGGTGGAGCGGGTTCGTTGGGCAGACTTGATGGATTTGGCCAGCCGGTTTTTAAACAGTCGTCGGTTGGCGAGGCCGGTGAGGGCATCGTAGAAGGCCAGATTTTCCATTTGCAGCTGGGCCGATTTCAGCTCGGATATGTCAGATATGGCTCCGAGGTAGCCAATGACTTCACCATCGCGGTCATTCAGGGAGCTGGCCATCAGGTGAATCCATGTCTGGGTGCTGTCGCGATGAAGCAAGCGCAGATCCATGGCAATGCTTTCCTGGTAGGTCGTTAACCGTTGCCAGGCGTCACGCAGGCTGTCGAGGTCGGCCGGAGCGATGCAGCCAAACCAGCGCTCGAGTTCTGGCAGGTCGCCATGCATCTGGTGAATTTCTCGCCAACGCTGGTTGACGTATTGCAGTGTTTGTTGGGTGTCTACCTGAAAAATACCCACTGGTGAAAAAGTGGCCAGTTTACGGAAGCGGGCCTCATTTTCTTTTAAGGCGGCATGCTCGCTTTCGATGGTGTGTAGTAGTGAGTTGAACAGGTCGACCAGCGCACCCAGTTCGTCGTCGGTTTCCCGTGTTGCGCGGATGGAATAGTCCTTGTCTTGTGCGATACGCTTGAGTGTTGCGTAAAGGTCGTGTAGTGGACGTAAGATCAATTCTTTCAGTCGTGAAGAGGCGAAAAATCCGAGCAGTAAGGCGAGGGCGGAAATGACGATTGAAAAGGCACCAAATTGCTGCAGCCGCTTGTTGAGTGAGTCGTTGGTTGCCTGAATTGTCAGGGTTCCAATGACGTTTTTGTTGTACTGAATGGGGAAGACCCATTGCCTGGGGTCGTTGCTGTCTGGATGTCCTTCAAGCGGGCAGCTTTCTGCTGAAGATGGGCCATCGCGCAGGTAGCTGATGAGCAGATGGTTGCTGATATCGTAGATGCAGCCACTCAGAATGTCGCCGTGGGCGCTGAGTGAGCGAATGGTTTCTTGCAAATCATCGATGTGGCCCGCTTTGATTTCATGCGCACTATGCCGTGCCATCATGCTGCCGAGCGTGGTCAGCTGGCGCTCGCTGTCCTGGCGAGTCAGGTAGTATTCCAGCCAGGTGAATGCAATGCTTGAAAATATCAATGTGAGGGTTGTCGTCAGCAAGGCGACGATCACCAGCTTGCGCTTCAGGCTTTGTACCTGCAGTTGCATGTGTTTCTCAGCTCGCTTGGGGCGGTTACGTGATGTTGTCCGCATAAGATAACATCATAGTATGTACCATAACCCGGATTATTGCCGGATCTGATGCGCTTGCTTGAGCTCGGAAACAGGGAACTGGGGAGGGCTGGGAGCTGTGCTGTTACAGCCCCCGGTGGCGCTATTCTGCAGTCGAGTTTTGCAGGGCAACCTGATCGGCTTCCTTCTGTAACTGCGTCAGCAGTTCGTTCATGCGGGTGGTGGCATTGCTTGGGTTGGTGCCTTGCAGGCGTTCGGCCATTTGATCACGGTAGGTCTTGACCATGCTCAGGCCGGAGACGACAGCATCGTACACCCGCCATTGGACGTCGGCTTTTTCCCGGTAGAGTTTGAAGTCGATAGGGATGGTGTTGCCGTTGGTCTGGGTCAGGTGTCCCTGAACAAATGCCTTGTCACCTTCCGGATTGATACGGGCTTCTTCAAATTCCAGCTTTTCACCACTGAATGCCTTGAAGGCACCACTGTAGGTGCGAATTTGCAACTCACGGAAACGGTCAATAAATTCTTGTTGCTGGTCGGGGTTGGCCAGTCGCCAGTATTTGCCCAGTGCGCCTTTGGCGATTTTTTCCTGATCAATGGCAGGAACGATGTACGACATCACGAGTTCGCGTACTACGGTATCGGTGCGTTGTTCTGCTGGGGTCTGGTTCAGTTTATCAATCAGTCCGTTGGTTGCTCGAGTGACCACTTCCGATGGTGTTGGAGCGGCCCAGACAGCGAGGCTGAAAAGCAACGTGGAAATGGTGGTCAGGAGTCGAAGCATGAGTGAGTCGTCCATTGGTGTGTGGGTTGGCTACAGGCAACAGATCAGGTTCTGATTACTTGTGCAGTATGTCGTGCCAGGTGTCACTTGTGTAGCGTCCATTGCTTGAAAAGATTGTTGCCTCTGGTGGCTGAAAGTATTTTCTGTGGTGGACTGTTGGCTCGTCGTCGTCAATTTAGGGGTTCTCTACGGCTGCCATATCCAGGCCGATTCGGTACGTTTGAAACCCCGTTTTTCCAGCGCGAGTACCAGTGTTTCCGGGGCTGTATTGATACGGATGGTGATTTCCTGATCACTGGCCCAACGTTGCAGCAGGTGTATTGTCTGATGCATAACTCCCCGGCGCTGCGTGATACTTCTCACTGCGGCGTTTGATAACGTAACGGTCTGGTGATTCCGGGAGCCGAGTATAACGCCGATGATGCGGTCGTTAAATCGCGCTGCGATAAGCCAACCCTGCTGTTCAAAATGGTGTTGTAACGCGGGCGATAGTAATTGCTCGTCGGTCGTATCGGCCTGAATCTTGGCGATATCAGCCCAGTCGGCAGGGGTGGGCTGGTTGATATGTTCGAGTTTGACGGGCACTTGAGGCTCCCTTGGGACTGAATTGAGCGGCAACGTTGCTGTATTTGGACGCTGGTCGAGGTTTCATGGAGGTTTTCCACCGCGCCCTTTATAATGGTTTCCTTTTTCTTTGGCGATAGTTTGGAGCATTCCATGGCCCGCACGGCAACGGTCGAACGTAATACCCTGGAGACCCGGATCCGGGTGTCTGTCAATCTCGACGGTACTGGCAAAAGCCAGTTTGATACCGGTGTGCCGTTTCTGGAGCATATGATGGATCAGATTGCCCGCCATGGCCTGATTGATCTGGATATTTTTTGTAAAGGTGACCTCCACATCGATGATCATCATACGGTGGAAGATATCGGCATCACTCTGGGTCAGGCATTTGCTGAAGCCATTGGCGACAAGAAAGGCATCGTCCGTTATGGCCATAGTTATGTGCCGCTGGATGAAGCGCTGTCGCGGGTGGTGATCGATTTCTCCGGTCGTCCGGGCCTGAGTTTCAATTGTGATTTTACCCGCGCTTCCATTGGCAAGCTGGATACCCAGTTGTTCTGGGAGTTTTTCCAGGGCTTTGTTAATCATGCCAAGGTCAGTTTGCACATTGATAACATCAAGGGTTTTAACGCCCACCACCAGGCTGAGACGATTTTCAAGGCGTTTGGTCGGGCGCTGCGGATGGCGGTTGAAATGGATCCTCGTATGGCGGGCGTTATGCCATCCACTAAAGGCACTCTGTAATATTCTCCTGTAAGGAAATGGTTTAAGTGACTAGTAAATTGTGTGCGGTGATCGATTACGGCATGGGCAATCTGCATTCCGCTCATGGTGCATTGCAGGCAGTCGCGCAGGATACCCGAGTGCTGGTGACCAGTGATCCGGAGGTGATTCGTTCGGCTGATCATGTGGTGCTGCCGGGGGTGGGTGCTATTCGCGATTGTATGGCTGAGATTCGTCGTCAGGGCATTGATCAGGTCGTGGAAGAAGCCCGTAAAACCAAACCGCTGTTGGGTATTTGTGTTGGCTTGCAGGCGATGATGGATCGTTCGGAAGAAAACGGCGGGGTGGATTGTCTGGGGTTGTTTCCGGGCCAAGTACGCTTTTTTGGTAATGATTTGGTCGAGAACGGCGAAAAGCTGAAAGTGCCGCATATGGGCTGGAATCAGGTAAAGCAGGTTGCACATCCGCTCTGGCGTGGCATTGCGGATAACAGCCGCTTTTATTTTGTTCATTCTTATTATGTGCAGGCGCAGCGTCCGGAGCAGGTGAAGGGCCATGGCCACTACGGCGTTGATTTCGCTGCTGCGATGGCTGAAAACAATGTGTTTGCGGTGCAATTTCACCCGGAAAAAAGCCATAACGCCGGTCTGGCCTTGTTAAAGAATTTTCTCGACTGGAATGGCCAGGCCTGACGGACTGGTTTCCTCACTGAATTAAGGTTTTCCTCATGCTCGTAATACCTGCAATTGATTTGAAAGATGGCGAATGTGTTCGTCTGCGTCAGGGTCGTATGGACGATTCTACGGTGTTTGGTGATAACCCGGTGGAGATGGCTCGACGCTGGGTGAATGCCGGCTGCCGTCGCTTGCACCTGGTCGACCTGAACGGTGCGTTTGCCGGTGTCCCGGTGAATGGTGGTGCGGTGACGGCTATTGCGAAAGAGTTTCCGGGCCTGCCAATCCAGATTGGAGGCGGTATTCGAACTCTGGAAACCATCGAAGCCTACGTTAAAGCGGGCGTGAGTTACGTGATTATCGGCACCAAGGCGGTGAAAGAACCTGCGTTTGTGAAAGAAGCCTGCGCGGCTTTCCCAGGCAAGGTCATTGTGGGTCTGGATGCCCAGAACGGCTTTGTGGCGACCGATGGTTGGGCCGAAGTATCGGAAGTCAAAGCGGTGGACTTGGCTAAACAGTTTAAGCACGACGGTGTGTCTGCCATTGTTTATACCGATATTGCCCGTGACGGCATGATGCAGGGCGTAAACCTGGAAGCGACTGTTGAGCTGGCTGTGGAAGGGGGTATTCCTGTTATTGCCTCTGGCGGTGTGACCAATATCGAGGACATTCGCCACCTGTCGATGGTGGCAAGCAAGGGTATTTTGGGTGCGATTACCGGCCGGGCCATCTATGAAGGCACGCTCGATGTTGCCGAAGCTCAAGCGCTGGCTGACAAGCTGGCCGCTCGCTAAGCGGCCTAATTCAGGAGAGTTCCCATGGCATTGGCCAAACGTATTATTCCTTGTCTGGATGTCGACAAGGGCCGCGTTGTAAAAGGCGTGAACTTCGTTGGTATTCGGGATGCAGGCGATCCGGTTGAGATCGCCAAGCGTTATAATGATCAGGGCGCGGATGAAATTACCTTTCTGGATATCACGGCCAGTCATGAAGGCCGTGAAACTACGGTGCATATGGTGGAGGCGATTGCCGAGCAGGTGTTTATTCCGCTCACCGTGGGCGGGGGTATTCGCGAGCTGGATGATATTCGCCGGATGCTGAATGCCGGTGCCGATAAGGTCTCGATCAATTCAGCGGCGGTGTATAACCCGGAATTTGTGCGTCAAGCCTCGCAGAAATTTGGCGCTCAATGCATTGTTGTGGCAATTGATGCCAAGCAGGTGGGTGATAACCATTGGGAAATATTTACCCATGGTGGTCGCAAGCCAACGGGTATTAATGCCGTCGAGTGGGCGGTTAAAATGGCCGAGTACGGTGCGGGTGAAATCCTGCTGACCAGCATGGATCGGGACGGCGTAAAATCCGGTTTTGATCTCGGGGTTACCCGCGCCATCTCGGATGCAGTGAATATCCCGGTGATCGCTTCTGGTGGTGTGGGCAACCTCGATCATCTGGTGGAGGGGGTTAAACAGGGCAAGGCCGATGCGGTCTTGGCAGCCAGTATTTTTCATTTTGGTGAGTATACGGTGCAGCAGGCCAAGCAGCATATGGCAGCGGCAGGGATTGAAATGCGTCTAATTGATTGATCTTTGGTCAATCACGGTCGTTTTTTGATGCTTATATAGGCATAATTCCAACAGTCTTTTTTGAACTCTGCAACAATGCCGATGGATTGATCTATGCCTAGTGTTGGACGACGTACTGGTGTGTTTGCCAGCATTCTAGGATATCTGGCCGTCGGTGCGATGTATTGTCAGGCAGATGCACTGGATAGCTTCGAGCCAGAGTTACCGGTGGTGTTGAGTCCGGTGCGTCTGCCGCAGCCCTTGTCTGAAGTACCGGCCAGTGTGACGCTGATTACGGCTGAGCAAATTCGTCTGTGGGGTATCCAGCGCCTGGTCGACGTCTTCCAGTATGTTCCCGGTATGTTTGTGGCGCAGGAGCTGGATTCCAACCAGTCTGGTGTGGTGTATCACTCGGGCGATCTCTCCCTGTCGCGTCGCCTGGAAGTGCTGGTGGATGGGCGTTCAGTGTATCGTGCCACCTTCGCCAGTGTGGATTGGGATCAGTTGAATATCGCGCTTGAGGACATCAAGCGCATCGAAATCACTCGAGGCCCCAGCGCCTCTTCGTACGGTATGAATGCGTTTCAGGGGGTAATCAATATAATTACCCGTCATCCTGCCGACAGTCGCTCGCTCAACCTCTCTGCTTCGCTTGGGTCTGAATCCCGCCGTCGGGCCTATTTGTCTACGGCCTATGATATGGGTGGCTCCCGTCAGCGATTAAGTTTTTTTGGCTACAGCGAAGGAGCCAGCGGCGGTAACCACTACGAAGCTTGGGACAAGCCGGATTATGATCGGGTTGACGGACTGAACTGGAGCGGTGCCAGTGACGTATCGGCTAATACTGAATTGCGTTGGCAAGCGGGCCGGCAACGGCTGCAGCGTAATATTCTGGCCGATGAAAACTTTCATGAGGCGTCGCCAGAGCATGAATCGATTACGGATTTTATGTCAGCGACGCTCAGCAGTCTTGAAAATAGCCGACACGAGTGGAAACTCAAGGCTTATTGGCAGTCGGAAAACCAGGAAAAGTCCTATCGGGCATGTACGACAACCCTTGCCTTCGATCCTAATCTCAGCAGCCTCTTCGGGTTGGATGCTGAACTGGCGAAAGCAATTGCCTACGGTGTATTGCCGCTACTGGACGAGCAAACCTCGACTTCTGAGAGGGACAGCATCGAGCAGTACTATCAGGCGTTGGCGTATGGCCTGGTTGATGCTTCGTCGCTGCAGAGTTATCTGGCGAGCCAAGGTGTGGATACGGATGTTTCGGCAGAAGAGTATGCGTTGGCGCAACAGGTGGTCGCGACAGCTGTTGGGGTAAACAGTCTGGATCAGGCAACTTGTGGTCGAGGCGATTACGATATTTATGAGCAGCGGCTGGAAGTTGAATTTGAAGATACGGTCTGGTGGAGCAGTCAGTTACGCTCAGTTCAGGGCTTGATGTATCGCCGGGATGAGGTCAACTCCCAGGCGTTTTTTAATCGGGTGCTGACTCAGAGCAGCCTGATGGCCTTTTCCAGCATTGAATATCGGCTACGACCGGACTGGTTGACCTTCTTTTCGATAACTGCAGAGTATCAGTCTGATAATGAGGTTAATTTCTCCCCCCGGTTGGCGGTGACGCATCTCTTGACTCCGAATCAAAGCCTGCGTTTCCAGTATTCCCGTACCCATCGTTCACCGGATCTGGCAGAGCAGCATCTTGATGCGACTGGGGCGGTGACGCAGTTGTCTGGCAATTACCTCGGGCTTGAGAGCGGAGAGCTGTTTCTTTCCGTTAACGCCGATGCCTGGAACAGCAATCTGAGTGGTGAAGTAATTCATGCCTGGGAGCTGGGGTACTACGGTGCTTTTTTTGATCCTCGACTCTCCGCAGATATCAAACTGTTTCACGAGCGTATGTATCAGCTGATTGAAGGGCAGGTTAATTTGCTGGATGGGTATCTTGATGATTCCAACAGCATGAAGTTGATGGGTCTGGAATGGCAGCTGGACTGGCGACTGGCTCAGCAGCAACGGCTATGGCTGGTCGGTTTGCTGCAGCATCGGGAGTTGAACGAGGGGAGTAGTGAAGGTGTTTTAGGTGCAGAGCGTAGCCTTCGGGCCGCATGGACTTATACCCCGGGTGTGTCGGAGTGGATGCTGGGTGTGGTTCTTGATGAGGGGAATGGTCGTATTGGTTCCCGTTTTGCAGGCCAGCAATTTTATCGTCAACGCAAGTTGCAGAGTCGGTTTGCCCACGATTTTGGCCATACCGGAGTAGCGCTATCTGTTCAGTATGATGCTGATGGTGGCCAGCTTTACTTTGAGCGTACTCCGCGCTGGTTGTCGTGGGTCAGTGCTCACTATCGGCTGTAGCGGGTTTGTGGCCAAGGTGAGACGACCAGCCCTCCAGTGAGGAGGGGGCCGTCGCACCTGTCGCTTAGTACAGCACGCGGGCGCGAATAGTACCTTCGACTTCCTTGATTTTTTCCAGCCCCAGCTCACTGGCTGACGCAGCAACATCGATCACGACGTAGCCGATGTCTTCAACGGTTTGCAGGTATTGGCCGCAGATGTTGATGTCGTTTTTCGCGAAAATACTGTTGATGGCATTCATCACGCCAGGAACGTTTTGATGGATGTGCAAAATGCGGTGTACATTGGCGTTCGACGGCAAAGCGACTTCTGGGAAGTTAACGGATGCTGTGGTTGTGCCTCTGTCGCTGTAGGTCGCCAGTTTTTCGCCTACTTCTTTACCAATGTTTTCCTGTGCTTCCATAGTGGATCCGCCCACGTGTGGGGTCAGGATGACGTTGTCGAATTCGCGCAGCGGGCTGACAAACTCTTCGTTGTTAGAGCGTGGCTCGGTTGGGAACACGTCAATGGCAGCACCCAGCAGTTTTTTATTGCGAATGCTCTCTGCCAGAGCATCGATATCAACCACGGTGCCGCGAGATGCGTTCAGCAGGATCGAACCTTGCTTCATCTGGGCGAGCTGTTCTGGCCCCATCATCCATTTTGTAGACGCAGTTTCTGGCACGTGCAACGAGACGACATCCGACATGCCTAGCAGCTCTGGCAGTGAGCCTACCTGGGTGGCGTTGCCGATAGGCAACTTGGTAACGATGTCGTAGAAATAGACCTTCATGCCCATGCTTTCAGCCATCACCGACAGCTGAGTACCAATGCTGCCATAACCAACGATACCGAGTTTTTTGCCGCGGATTTCGTAGGAGTTGGTCGCCGACTTATTCCAGCCGCCACGGTGACATTGGGCACTCTTTTCCGGCACGCCGCGCATCAGCATGATGATTTCGGCGATCGACAGTTCAGCGACAGAACGGGTGTTGGAGTACGGTGCGTTGAAGACTGCAACGCCGCGTTTGGTCGCGGCTTTCAGGTCGACCTGGTTGGTACCAATGCAGAAGCAACCTACCGCAATCAGTTTTTCGGCAGCTGCGAAGACAGCTTCTGTCAGTTGGGTGCGCGAACGAATACCGATGAAATGAACGTCTTTGATGCGCTCTTTCAGATCATCTTCGGAAATCGATGTTTTCAGGTATTCGATATTGGTATAGCCAGCAGCGTGGAGTGTATCCAGAGCTGACTGATGCACGCCTTCCAACAAGAGGAATTTGATCTTGCTTTTGTCGAGGGAAGTCTGGGCCATTGGGGTACCTTCTCGTGAGGTGCTGGTTCAGGTTGGGGCCTGATGCCATGCTGTTGGTGTGCGGTCGGTCTGTTCGGGGCAAAAGCTCTCCGAAAAACAGGGCGCACATGTTAGCATGTCCGACTTTCAATGTGATCCTCCGTCAACACCTTCAATCCGACGATTCTTCAGGTTGGTGTGACGATTCCTCATATTCCTGGACTGACCATGACACAACTTACTCAAGACGCCCTCGTTGAACGCCTGGCTGCCATTGTTGGCACCGACAAGGTTCGTACTGATGCCGATTCGCTGGAAACTTTTGGCAAAGACTGGACGCGTATTTACGAGCCACAGCCAAGTGCGATTGTCTTTCCGAAAACCACAGAGCAGGTACAGCAGATTGTGTTGCTGGCCAATGAAGCGGGTCTGGCGCTGGTGCCATCGGGTGGTCGTACCGGATTGAGTGCCGGTGCCATGGCAGCCAATGGCGAAGTGGTAGTGTCGTTTGACTATATGAATCAGATTTCTGAGTTCAGCGCCGTTGACCGCACGGTGAAATGTGGTGCAGGGGTGATTACCGAGCAGCTGCAAACCTATGCGGAAGAGCAGGGGCTGTTTTATCCAGTGGATTTTGCCTCTGCTGGCTCCAGTCAGATTGGTGGCAATATCAGTACCAATGCCGGTGGAATCAAGGTGATTCGTTACGGTATGACCCGTGACTGGGTGGCTGGATTAACCGTTGTGACAGGTAAGGGCGATATCGTCCGGTTGAACAAGGATTTGCTAAAAAACAATACCGGTTATGACATGCGCCACCTGTTTATCGGTGGTGAAGGGACGCTGGGATTCGTGACTGAAGCCACTATGCGCCTGGCTCGCCCACCCAAAAATCTGACGGTTCTAGTGTTGGGTGTGCCGGAAATGGCTGCCATTATGAATGTGTTGCACAAGTTTCAATCCGGCATCGATTTGACCGCGTTTGAGTTTTTCTCAGACAAAGCCTTGAATAAGGTGTTGGCGCGGGGAGATGTGCAGGCGCCGTTTGAAACAGAAACCGAGTTTTATGCGTTGCTGGAATTTGAAGCGGAAACTGACGATAAAATGGATGTCGCCATGCAGCTGTTTGAGGCTTGCATGGAAGAAGGCTGGGTTTTCGATGGTGTGATCAGTCAGAATGAAACCCAGGCGGCGAATTTGTGGCGCTTGCGTGAAGACATCTCTGAGACGATTTCACACTGGACGCCGTACAAAAACGATTTGTCAGTGATTGTTTCTAAAGTGCCTGAGTTTTTGCAAGAAGTTGAAGCGGTGGTGGTGCGCGAGTACCCGGACTTCGAGATCGTCTGGTTTGGTCATATTGGTGATGGCAACCTGCACCTGAATATCCTCAAACCGGATGAGATGCCAAAAGAAGAATTTTTTGAGCGTTGTGCAGGTGTATCCCGGTGGGTGTTTGAAATCACCGAGAAATATGATGGCTCTGTATCTGCTGAGCATGGCGTCGGCATGACCAAAAAGCCTTACTTGCATTATTCTCGTTCTGCAGCTGAAATTGGTTATATGAAAGCAATGAAAGCTGCTTTTGATCCAAATAACGTGATGAATCCTGGCAAAGTAATCGATATGGATTGATCTAGCAGGCTGCCGGACTTGGGACAGAAAAAAACGCCGCTTATATAAAAAACGCCGCCTATATAAAGGCGGCGTTTTTATTTCTGGCTTAACGGAATCAGAACAACAGCTCCGGCGTGGCCGTCAGGCCGCTATTGTCACCATCCGCCGTTTCTGAGTAGGAAGGCAATGCCACGTCGGTGGGGACATTTTCTGCGCGAAAATATTCGAAGATAGCATCTTCTTGTCCGGGAGCTGCCAGCAAGCCGGACTGCGGGTCGATACGCACCGAGACAACCCCGTCGGGCTGCTCCAATGATACTTCCTGCTCGGTCTCAAGAGCGACACCCATGTAATCGATCCAAATAGGCAAGGCCGTGGTGCCGCCCAAGGCCCATTTCCCCATGCTTTGAGGTTGATCAAAGCCAACCCAGACGGTAGTGACCAGATTCGGATTAAAGCCGGAAAACCAGGCATCGACCTGATCATTAGTCGTTCCGGTTTTGCCTGCCAAGTCGCTGCGTTCAAGGGCTCTGGCGCGGCGTCCCGTTCCGCGCCGAATAACATCTTTGAGCATATTGACCATCAGGAAGTTGGTGCGCTTGTCCATAATGCGTCTGGCGAGCACCGGTTCTGTTGGCGTTGAAGTATCTGTGGATGCCTGGAGTAAGTTACTGGCGCTTGCTGCCTGCTCAGTTGCGGTTGTCTGGTTCTCACACTGGCGGCAGGCGATTTCCGGAGTAGCGGAGAACAGCTCCAGGCCATCTGCTGTTGTGACGCTTTGTATAAAAAACGGCGTAATGGCAAAGCCGCCGTTTGCCAGTGCCGCGTAGCCGGTGGCCAGCTCTATTGGGGATACCGCCGAAGCCCCCAGAGCAAGGGATAAATCTGCACTGAGTTTGGATTTTGGAAAACCGAATTGAGTAATGTAGTTGACTGCTGTGGCGGGGCCCATCTGCTTGAGAATTCGAATGGACACCAGATTTTGGGATTTATACAGCGCTTGCCGCAAGCGTGTCGGGCCATAAAATTTGCCGCTGTAATTTTCCGGCCGCCAGGTGTTTTCCAGGCTTGAGTCGTTAAATACGACCGGAGCATCATTGATTATGCTTGCCGGTGTGAAGCCATTTTCCAGCGCGGCACTATAGATAAAGGGCTTGAAAGATGAGCCGGGCTGGCGGTCGGCCTGAAGTACACGGTTAAATTGATTGCCGGATTGGGAGAATCCTCCGACCAGAGATTGAATGGCCCCATTATTTGGATTGATGGAGATCAGGGCGCCTTCTACTTCTGGAGGTTGGGCCAGAAACAGCTCGCCGTCCCGGTCTTCAAACCAGATTTTCTGGCGACTGCTGAGTAATTGCGAAGGGGTGGTGGGTTTTTTGCCAATAACGTTGACGTTAATGTACGGTGCCGCCCATTGCATCCCGCTGAATGGTAAAAAACGGAAGCCTTCAGCAGTCACCATCCAAGCGCCATCTGTTTTTACGTCGGCGATGATTGCCGGTACCAGCCGGTTTTGTGGTTCCTGGTTGCGGAGTTGTTGTTGCCAGTTTGAAAAGGTTGCGGGCCAGTCAGTTGCGGGGTCGGCCGTTGCTGTATCGAACCAGTCGGGTGAGTTGTCTGGCGCTGGCAATGTTGAGGTTCTTGCGATTGTATCTGCAAAGCTGGGTTGCTGGCGGTATCCGTGCGCTCTGTCATAGTTCAACAGCCCTTGTTGCAGCGCCTGGGTGGCTGCTGTCTGGCGACGAGCATCTATCGTCGTGTGGACAACGTAGCCATCGGTGTAAGCATGATCGCCATATTGGTCGACCATGTACTGGCGAACCATTTCTGCAACGTAAGGGGCTGTAATCTCGCTGGTGGCACCGTGATAGCGAGCGGTGATCGGCTCCGCTGCGGCAGTTTCAAAATCAGGCTGGCTGATCATGCCCAAGCTCACCATGCGTGCAAGGACGTAGTTACGCCGACTAATAGCCCTGTCTGGACTATTGATGGGGTTGGCTGCAGACGGGGCCTGGGGCAAACCTGCGATCATTGCGGTTTGGGCAAGACTTAATTCGTTTATGGATTTGCCGTAATACACCTGAGCGGCAGCCTCAATACCATATGCACGTTTACCCAGATATATTTTATTGATGTAAAGTTCAAGAATTTCCTGTTTTGTGAGCGTCTTCTCTATTTTTATTGCCAATAATATTTCGGTAAATTTTCGGGCAAATGATTTCTCGCTGGACAAATAGTAGTTTTTGGCCACTTGCATCGTGATGGTGCTGCCGCCAGATTTCTTTCTTCCAGTGCGAATCAGTTCCAGCGTTGCTCTTAAAAGTCCTTTAACATCAATGCCGTAGTGTTCATAAAAGCCGTCGTCTTCGGAGGCGAGCAAGGCGTTGATAAACTGTTCGGGAATTTGTTCAAAGGTGAGCGGCGTCCGGCGTTTTTCGCCAAATTCGCTGATCAGTTGATTGTCGGCGGTGTATACCCGTAGCGGTGTTTGCAGATCGACATCGCGTAGCTGGCGTGGGTCAGGCAGGGTGGGTGTTAGATAAAGGTATATGGCAAGGCAGGCTAAACCGGTGCCTGAAACGGCACAAACGCATAACCAGATGACGAATTTCAGAATCGATTTGGGTGTGATCATAAAGGTGTTGAAAATTCCTTCGTATGGTCTGTCATCAGCGGTCGCGGCATTATAAGGCTTTTTTGTCCTTTTTATAGGATTGTGCTTATAATGACCGCCCAAATATAGGATTAATCTGAGCTTGTTATCGCAAGTTCTCGATTTTCAAGGGGATTTTGTTGTGCTGGCGAACCTGTTTGGCAAGAAGGGCAAGGCCCTTCTTGGCGTGGACATCAGCTCCACGTCGGTAAAGGTCCTTGAATTGAGTCGTAGCGATTCCGGATATCGGGTAGAAGCCTACGCTGCTGAAACACTGCCTGCGGGAGCTATTGTGGAACAGAATATCCACAATGACGAAGAAGTAGGCGAAGCGATCAAGCGAGCATTAACCAAATCCCGCTCGGGTGCGAAACGTGCTGCCCTGGCGGTGGCCGGTTCTTCTGTTATTACCAAAATCATTCAGATGAGTGCCAATCTGTCAGAAGCCGAAATGGATTTGCAGATCCGTGCCGAGGCTGATCAATATATTCCCTATCCATTAGAAGAGGTGTCGCTGGACTGGGAAGTGCAGCAAGGCCTGGCGGGTAATGATGAAATTGCTCAGGTATTACTGGCCGCCTGTCGTTCGGACACCGTTGAACGCCGCAAGGATGCTGTTGAATACGCGGATCTTGAAGCTGTAGTGGTTGATATTGAAGCTTATTGTACTGAGCGGGCGTTTGAGCTTATTCGTGATCATCTGGAAGGTGACACCAATGAGGCTGTCGCAATTATCGATATTGGTGCGACCATGACCACGCTCAGTGTGCTTCATAATGGTGTATCTATATATACCCGCGAGCAGCTTTTTGGCGGTCGTCAGTTGGTTGACGACATCATGCGACGTTACAGTATGTCTGAACCGGAAGCGGCAGCAGCACGCGACGGTGATGGCCTGCCGAGTGATTATGAAGAAGAGCTGCTGGAGCCGTTTCGGAATGCGGTTGTTCAGCAAATCAGTCGTTCATTACAGTTTTTCTTTTCCTCCAGTCAGTTTAATGAAGTGGATTGCCTTGTATTGGCGGGTGGCACTGCATCGCTGACTGGGCTGGTGGAAAAGGTGCAGGATGACATGGGATTGCCAACACTGGTCGCCAACCCATTTCGGGATATGGCTGTGTCGTCCAGGGTGAATGTCAAGTTACTGAGTAACGATGCGCCCTCATTGCTGGTGGCGTGTGGATTGGCGATGCGGAGTTTTAACTAATGGCCAATATCAATTTATTGCCTTGGCGCCAGGAACTCCGCAAGGAGAAGCAGCAAGAGTTTGTCGGCATCATCGTAATGGTAGCAATCATTGCGGCTGCGCTGATCTGGTCTGTAAGCAGTTACTACGATGGTGAGTTGAGTAACCAACAAGGGCGAAATACTTTTTTGTCTCAGGAAATTGCCCGGCTGGATAAAAAAATTGCTGAGATTAATGAACTCACTGATACGCGCCAGCAGCTGATTGAACGTATGGAACTGATCCAGAATTTGCAGGGTAATCGACCGGTTATTGTACGTTTGTTTGATGAGCTGGCCCGTTCTGTCCCCGAGGATCTTTATTATACCAGCCTGTCCGTTGTTGGCAGTCGGGTCAGTGTTAAAGGTGTGGCCAAATCCAATAACCGTGTGGCAGCGTTGATGCGTAATTTTGATGAGTCGGAATGGTTTGCTGACCCCGCGCTGTTGGGGGTCAAAGCGGTGGCCAACGGCAGCAACGAATTTGAGGTGTCCGTGCGACGGGTAGAGCCTCAATCCAGTGAGGAGCCTTGATATGGCCAAGCAGGGATTTGATTTCAAGGCATGGACCGACAAGCTGCAAGAGCTGGATGTCAATGATCTGAATGAGATCGACTGGGAGGATATGGGCTCTTGGCCGATGCCTGGCAAGGTCGTTTTTTGTTCGCTTATTTTTATTGCAGTGGTGATTGGTGGCTATTTCCTGTTGGTTAAGGACTCCGTCGAGCATCTGGAGCGGGAGACGGCTAAAGAAGTTCAGCTGAAGCAGGATATTGAGAAAAAAGCTTATCGTGTTGCCAACCTGGATGCCTATAAGGATCAACTGGCAGAAATGCGCGACAGCTTTGGCTCGTTGCTAAAACAATTGCCTAAAGACACGGAGGTGCCTGGATTGGTAGACGATATCAGTGCAGCAGCCTTGGGTGCCGGATTGAAACTGAACGCTATTTCGCCACAAAAAATGGTCAGCACCGAGTTTTATAATGAGCTGCCGATCCGCATTGAAGTCGACGGTGGTTATCATGAAATGGGGGCGTTTGTATCCGGTGTTGCCGCTTTGCCCAGGATTGTGACCTTACATGATTTTGACATCAGCTCCGCCAAAGGTGGTGGTTTGTCCATGACGATTCTGGCCAAGACATATCAGTATGGAGGCGGCGATGAAAAATAGTCTGTTTCTGTTTGTTATGGGCGTGACAATGATGTTTTTACAAGGGTGCTCACAGCCAGCGAATACGTCTGATTTACAGCAGTTTGTCAGTCAAGCATTAGCTAAACCCCGTGGTCGAATTGAGCCTATTCCAGTATTCAAGCCTTATGAGTACTTCAGTTATAGCGCTGCCGGATTAAGATCACCTTTTGAATTGCCGGTGGTGGTCGACAGCTCACTTCAGGCGGCTCAGCCATCAAGTAACGTTCGACCTGATTTTGATCGGCCGAAAGAACATCTTGAGCAGTTCCCACTTGGGCAATTGACGATGGTCGGCACCATGACCGGGGCTGATGATATCCTGTGGGCGCTGATAAACGACGGTGATGGCAGTGTTGTACGTGTAAAGGAAGGCTATTACATGGGACAAAATCACGGTCGGATCATGACCATATCCCAAAACAGACTCAGTCTTATCGAGATCGTACCGAACGGTCTTGGTGGTTGGGTTGAACGCCCGAAAACAATCGCTCTGGAAGGAATAGGCGGAGATAACTGAAATGAATCTTTTAAACGCTGTACGCACTCTAGGTCGTACCTGGGTTGCAGCTTTGTTGATGCTTCAGGCTGGCCTGTCTTCCGCCGCCGTCTTGAACGATATCCATTTTTCGTCGTTGCCCGGCGATGTCACTGAAATCAGCTTGGAGTTTGACAGTGCACCTCCAGAAATCAGTGGTTATACCATTGAGAAACCTGCGCGTATTGCTATTGATATGCCGGGCGTTGTCAGTGCCCTGAAGGCGAAGCGCCACCAGATTGGTGCTGGTAACGCCCGATCTGCTGTTGTCGTCACCACTCAGGATCGTTCCCGATTGGTGATTAATCTGTCGCGGATGGTGTCCTACAGTACCAAGGCGGAAGGGAATGTCCTGCTGGTGCGTATCGGGGTCGCTAACGAGGTGACGGCTGAGGATACCAAACCACAATTATTGGGTGCTCCAAAAGTTTCTGCACGGGTTAATGAACTGAAGGTCGTCAATGTTGATTTCCGTCGTGGCGAACAGGGTGACGGTCAGATTCAGATTATGCTCAATGATGCCAAGGCGTCTGCCAATATTCGCCGCGAAGGCTCAAAAATCATTGCCGACCTGTCGGGGGTTCGTTTGCCTCGCGAGCTGAGTCGCCGTCTGGATGTCACTGATTTTGCGACCCCGGTTCAATATGTTGACGCCAAGGATCATGAGGGTGGAACCCGTATCGTGATTGAGCCAGTGTCGGAAGATTTTGAATATCTGGCCTATCAGACCGATCGGTTGCTGTCGATTAACGTCACTAATGTACCGGAAGAGGCGGTTGAAGATCGTAAGAAAAAATTCCCCTTCACTGGTGAAAAGCTGTCGCTTAACTTTCAGAATATTGAAGTGCGAGCGGTACTGCAGTTGATCGCTGACTTTACCGGATTGAACCTGGTTGCTTCGGATACGGTTCAGGGGAGTATTACCTTGCGTTTGCAGAATGTTCCCTGGGATCAGGCTCTGGATCTGGTGTTGAAGACCAAGGCATTAGGCAAGCGTCAGATGGGCTCGGTATTGTTGATCGCACCGGCGGAAGAGATTGCTGCACGTGAAAAGATTGAGTTGGAAGCCGTGCGTCAGGTTGAAGAGCTGGCTCCACTGGTGCAGGAGTTCATGCAATTCAAGTACGCCAAGGCAGCGGATATCGCAACGATTCTGACCTCGGATCAGGGATTGTTATCTGATCGTGGTACGGCTGTTGTGGATGAACGAACCAATACTATCCTGATGAAGGATACCGCCGCTAATCTGGAGAAGGTGCGTGAAGCGCTGGTGATGCTGGATGTGCCGGTGCGGCAGGTTTTGATTGAAGCGCGTATTGTGGTTGCCTCGACCACTGTTGGTGAAGAAATGGGCGTCAAATGGGGTGGAGGCTTCTATAAGGATAATGGCTCCAATTGGGTTACAGCAGGTGGTAGTCAGCAAACCATCGCGGATACCAACCAGATTTTGTTTGATCGGGCTTCCGGCGATACAACCGATGGGCTGGATCTGACGTCATCCAATATTGTCGACTTTGGTGCAACCAGTGCATCTGCAACGACATTTGCGATTGGATATCAGACCGCAGACTATTTGCTGGATCTGGAGTTATCGGCGATTGAAACCGATGGTCGTGCTGAAATTGTTTCCCAGCCACGGGTGATTACCGCCGATGGGCAAACGGCCTTTATTGAATCAGGTACCCAGATTCCTTACGAAAAATCGACGTCCAGCGGTGCCACCAGCGTGACATTCAAAGCCGCCGTGTTGCGACTTGAGGTGACTCCACAGATCACTCCGGATGATCGGATTATCATGGATCTGGTAATCAATCAGGACTCCGTTGGTGAGCAAACCTCGGCTGGTCCGAGTATTAATACCAATGCGGTACAAACCCAGGTGCTTGTCGATAATGGCGAAACCATCGTATTAGGTGGTATCTTCCGTTCTGAAGAAGTCAGGTCGGTCAGCAAGACGCCTTTCTTCGGGGATTTGCCATTAATTGGAGCCCTGTTCCGTTACTCTAGTGTTTCGGATGACAAGAGCGAGTTACTTGTTTTCATCACGCCGAAGCTGGTGAAGGACTCCTTCAGCGCCAGATAGTCTATGCCGTCCGAACAATCGATTTTTCTGATAGGGCCAATGGGAGCGGGTAAAACCACCATTGGCCGTTTACTTTCCTGCGAGATGCACCTCGAGTTTGTCGATTCGGACAAATTTATCGAGGAGCGCTGCGGAGCCAATATTCCCTGGATATTTGATATGGAAGGGGAGGTCGGGTTTCGTGATCGCGAAGAGCAGGCGATAGACCTACTCACGCAGCGTCGTGGATTGGTTCTGGCTACCGGTGGCGGGGCTGTGATGAGGGCGGAGAATCGTCAGCATCTGGGCAGTCGCGGCATCGTGATTTATCTGTGCACCTCGGTTGAGCAGCAAATTGCCCGGACGTCGAAGGACAAGAACCGTCCCTTGTTACAAACGGCTAATCCGGCGCAAGTGCTACGCGAGCTGTTCAAAAAGCGTGATCCCTTATATCGGGAAGTCGCTCATGTCGTATTACAAACTGACCAGCGGAACCCCCGCTGGGTCGTCAATGAAATAAAAAAACGTATCAAGGCCTTGTCATGATTACATTGACCGTGGAGCTGGCTGAGCGCAGTTACCCAATCTATATTGGCGCTGATTTATTGGTGTTGCCAGAATTGCTGACGCGCCATATCCAGGGCAATCAGGTCATGATCGTGACCAATACCACGGTGGCACCCCTGTATCTGGCGATGGTCGAGCAGCTACTGGACGGCTACCAGGTTGATAGCGTTATTCTCCCTGATGGCGAGCAATACAAAAACCTGGAGACGTTGAATCTGATCTTTGACGCCTTGTTGGAAAAGGGCCACAACCGCACAACGACTCTACTGGCACTGGGTGGTGGTGTGGTAGGGGATATGTGTGGCTATGCCGCTGCCAGCTATCAGCGTGGGGTGAGTTTTATTCAGCTGCCGACGACATTGTTATCTCAGGTTGATTCTTCCGTCGGTGGCAAAACGGGTGTTAATCATCGTCTTGGCAAAAATATGATTGGTGCTTTCTATCAACCACAGGCGGTGCTGATCGATACCAATACGCTCACAACGTTACCTGCGCGTGAGTTATCTGCGGGAATGGCTGAAGTCATCAAGTATGGCCTGCTTGAGGATCTGGCATTTTATCGCTGGATTCAACAGCACATTGACAACCTGATGGCTGGCGCTGCGACACTGCTGGCACACGCTATTCGTACCTCCTGTGAATGCAAGGCTCGGGTGGTTGCACAAGATGAGCGGGAAGGCGGTATTCGCGCCATCCTGAATCTTGGCCATACCTTCGGCCATGCGATTGAGTCCCATCAGGGCTACGGCAATTGGCTGCATGGCGAGGCGGTTGGCACCGGGTTGTTGATGGCTGCCGACCTGTCCTGTCGCATGGGGGCTATTTCTGTCGCAGAAGTGGACGAGCTGAAAGCCTTGTTGGTAAAAGCCTCTCTCCCGGTATTGCCTCCGGCAGATATGACCGAAGCCGATTTTCTGTCGCGCATGAGTATCGATAAAAAAGTTCTAGACGGCCGTATCCGATTGGTGCTGTTACGCCAGATTGGTCAGGCTTATATCACATCAGATGTGGACAGGACGCAGCTTTGCCAGACGCTGGCAGGCGCTGCATTAAACGGCTAACCCCGAACTCGCGGAGGCAGAATGACACCGCAATTTTCTCAGGCGCTGGATCGTGACCAGAATGTCTATGCCTCACCCGCCCGTTACCTGGAGCTGATCTGTCACCTGTGCTGCTACTCCCCTTTGATGGTGCTGATTCGCCATCAATCCGAAGTCGAGGCGGGTGCTTTGGCGACGGCGGTCGCTGAGAGTTATGCCGAATCTGGCCCAGTGTTGAAATTGACGGCAGCAGAACTGGATCATCCGCGCCATCTGATTGCCCGGCTTGCTCTGGTTTTTGGGGTAACGTCTTTACCTGCCGATGAAGTGGCTGCCCGGGAAGCAATACTGGAAAAGGCTCGTTTCCGGGCTGACTCTTCCGATCCGCTCCTGGTTCTGGTTGATCAGGCCGAGAATCTTCCACTTGAAATGCTGCAGGCGTTGGCCCAGTTTGCACTGATGTCGTCCCATGCGATTTCCTTTTGCCTGTTTGGTCGGGAAGGGTTTGATCAGGGTTTGAAAGAAGGGCCTGCGGTGGCCCCTGTCTACCGTATCTCTTTGCCAGAACCATCAAGAAGTGGGGATTTTCCTGACCTGCTGCTGGATGAAGTCAGTCATGACGTTTTGCCACCAGACAATCAGCAGCAAGCAGTCATAGACCAGTCAGCCACTCCGCGGCAGTCTGGTATCGGCCATGCACTGGGTGTCGTTAATATGACTGCTCTTTCGCTCAAGCTGCGCTCTCCGTTGGTGATTATCCTTGTGTCTGCTGTGTTGCTGACGTTGATGGTTCTCTGGCTGTTATACGATGACGGGGTTGATGATGTTTCGAGCACGGTTCTTCAAGTTCCGCTGCCACCGGTATTTGTCCAATCTGATCGCAGTTTGGCAGCAATGCCGGAAGAGGATTTGTCGGTGCCTTCACAGGTCGTCAGGAATCCGACACACTCCGGGGATCAAGGGATGGCTCTTGACCGTGGGGCTGGGGTCGCGCAGACAGATGCAATACCCAGTGCGGCCACTCAGGTTGCTCCGAAGCAGGGTGATCTCATCGTACCGGGGTCACTGCCGTCCCGCTTGTCTGGATACCCCATCTGGTTAAAAAGTGGGGAGGGGTGGGGGATTCAGCTGCTAGGGACTTCCGAGCCGCAAGGTGCACGAGATTTTGTGGCCAAATGGCAGTCGGAGGCAGATGGCAAATTGGTCTGGTATCGCAGTCAACGGAATGGCCAGCCCTGGTATGTGGTCCTTGCAGGTGTTTTTTCATCTCGGGAAGACGCGACTGTATGGCTTGTGAGTCGGCCAGGAGGTTTTAAAAAGGGATCTCCCTGGGTTCGGAAAATGAGCCAGATCGCCCCTCAGGTAGAACCGCTGTAAACGGGTTTTTAGCCCCTCTCTTTCGGTCGTTGCTGGCCTGCTGGCCAGCGCCCATTTGTGAGAGGACGTGCGGATGTGTAGAATGAGCGTCCTTTTGTCTCTTTATTGCTCAAATTTTGAGCAGTCGGCTGTTTCCAGTCGCAAATAATTTTAATAGCATTTTTTTGGTGAGAGCTGTTCTATGAGAACTGGTCTGTATACTCCAGGCGATTACAAAGACAACTGTGGCTTTGGTCTACTGGCTCACTTGAAGGGCCAACCAAGTCATGAGCTGTTGAAGACAGCGATCCAATCCCTGACTTGCATGACGCACAGGGGCGGCATTGCGGCGGATGGCAAAACCGGTGATGGTTGCGGACTATTGCTGCAAAAGCCGGACTCTTTCTTGCGTGCAGTGGCGCCAGAAGCTGGCATCGACCTGCCAGCCCAATATGCGGTTGGCATGTTGTTTGTGGATCTTGACGATGCCGTTTGCGCGGAACAGAAAGCCGCAGTGGAAAAAGCGATCAGCGACCAGGGACTGAATGTTCTGGGCTGGCGCACTGTGCCAACCAATAACGATTGTCTGGGCCCAATGGCGCTGGATTGTCTGCCGCGCTTCGAGCAAATTTTTGTCTCGGCTGATGCGGAACTGAGCGATGCGGAACTGGATGTAAAGCTTTTTTACGCACGGCGTTATGCCGAAAAGTCCCTGGCCCAGTATCCAGATTTTTATATTGCCAGCCTGTCTTCCCGAGTGCTGTCTTATAAAGGTCTGACGATGCCGGTTGACCTGCCGAATTTTTATCTGGATTTGGGTGATAAACGGCTGGAAACCGCGATCTGTGTCTTCCATCAGCGCTTTTCGACCAACACCATGCCGCGTTGGCAGCTGGCCCAGCCATTTCGCATGTTGGCGCATAATGGTGAAATCAACACCATTCAGGGTAACCGTAACTGGGCAAATGCCCGTTCCAGTAAATTTGTCAGCCCTCTGCTGCCAAATCTGACCGACTTGTCGCCAGTGGTGAACACAACGGGATCTGACTCGTCGTCAATGGACAATATGCTGGAATTGTTGACTACGGGTGGCATGAGTCTGTTCCGGGCGTTACGCATGATGATTCCGCCAGCATGGCAGAATGTCGAAACCATGGATGCCGACCTGCGCGCATTTTATGAATACAACTCCATGCACATGGAGCCGTGGGACGGCCCGGCGGGTCTGGTGATTACCGATGGCCGCTATGCCGTTTGTGGCCTGGATCGTAACGGTTTACGTCCGTCCCGCTGGGTGATCACCAAAAATGATTTCATCACCGTGGCCTCCGAAGTGGGCGTACACGACTATCTGCCGCAAGATGTCGTGGCCAAGGGTAGGGTAGGGCCTGGCCAAATCCTCGCAATCGACACCGAACAGGGCAAGTTGCTCAAAACGGATGACATCGATAATGCGCTGAAGTCCGAGTATCCCTATAAAAAGTGGTTGCGAGAGAACGCAATCCGTATTGAAAGTGAGCTTTATCTGCAAAAGGCCGGATTTGATCCGATTGCCGGAGAGGCGCTCGATTGTCAGCAAAAACTTCACCTGATTACCAATGAGGAACGCGACCAGGTGTTGCGTCCGATGGGTGAAGAGGGTCAGGAAGCGACCGGCTCCATGGGTGATGATACGCCAATGGCGGTGCTGTCTTTGCGTGTCCGTCATGTTGCCGACTACTTCCGTCAGCAGTTTGCCCAAGTCACCAATCCGCCGATCGATCCACTGCGTGAAGCGATTGTGATGTCGCTGGAAACCTGTATCGGGGCGGAGAAAAACGTCTTTGAACAGACTGCGGATCATGCCAATCGTATTATTCTGACGTCACCAGTATTGTCTCCGCTGAAGTTTATTGGCCTGACCAATAATACCGCAGACGCATTCCGCCACACCACGCTGTCGATGGCGTTTGATCCTGACATCGGTTTGAAGCAGGCCGTTCAGAATCTGATTCTTGCCGCAGAACAGGCAATCCAGGATGGCAATGTCATACTGATTCTGAGTGACCGTGATGTGGTCAGGGATCAGGTGCTGATTCCTGCTGTCATGGCGACCGGCGCTGTCCACCATCATTTGGTACACAAAGGGTTACGTACCAACGGTAATATCGTGGTTGAAACCGGTGATGCCCGAGATCCTCATCACTTTGCCGTGCTGCTGGGCTTTGGGGCAACAGCGGTCTATCCATGGTTGGCGTACACCGTCCTGACCGACTTGCACCGCTCCGGCGAGCTGTTGGGAGACCCGCTCAAGTCGCAGCAGAATTACCGCAAGGCAATTCGCAAGGGTCTGATGAAGGTGATGTCCAAAATGGGTATCTCGACGGTGACCTCTTATCGTGGCTCGCAGTTGTTTGAAGCTATTGGCTTGAGCCGGGAAGTGGTCGATCTGTGTTTCTGTGGCGTCACCAGTCGTATTGGCGGGGCAACCTTCGTCGATTTTGATGAAGATCTCCGACTGATAGCGAAACACGCCTGGAAAGCACGCAAGAAAATTGATCAGGGCGGCTTGCTGAAATACGTCCACGGTGGCGAATATCATGCTTATAACCCGGATGTGGTAAAGAATATTCAGGAAGCCGTACAGCAGAATAGCCAGGCTGCCTACGATCGTTTTGCCGAACTGGTCAACACTCGTCCAGTCGCCACCATTCGTGACCTGTTGGGGTTCCGCAAGGATATCCAGCCAGTCGATATCAGTGAGGTGGAGCCGGCAGAAAAGCTGTTTGCCCGCTTTGATACGGCTGCCATGTCGCTGGGGGCCCTGTCTCCAGAGGCTCATGAAGCATTGGCTGAGGCCATGAATGAATTGGGTGGGCGCTCTAACTCTGGTGAAGGGGGTGAAGACCCCGCTCGTTATGGCACCAACAAAAATTCCAAGATCAAGCAGATTGCTTCCGGTCGTTTTGGTGTCACCCCGGCTTACCTGGCCAGTGCTGAAGTGCTGCAGATTAAGGTCGCCCAGGGTGCCAAGCCAGGTGAGGGTGGTCAGCTGCCAGGTGGCAAGGTCAATGACCTGATCGCGACATTGCGCTATTCCGTGCCCGGTGTGACGCTGATTTCACCACCGCCACACCACGATATTTACTCCATTGAGGATCTGGCCCAGCTGATCTTCGATTTGAAGCAAGTGAATCCCAAAGCCCTGGTGTCGGTAAAACTGGTTTCTGAGCCTGGTGTGGGCACCATCGCAGCCGGTGTGGCCAAGGCCTATGCCGACCTGATCACTATTTCCGGCTATGATGGCGGTACGGCGGCATCACCGCTAACGTCCATCAAATACGCTGGTTCACCATGGGAACTGGGTCTGTCTGAAGCGCATCAGGCACTACGCTCCAACGACCTGCGTGGCAAGGTTCGGGTACAAACGGATGGGGGTTTGAAGTCCGGTCTGGATGTGGTCAAGGCTGCTATTCTGGGGGCGGAGTCATTTGGTTTCGGAACCCTGCCAATGGTTGCGGTCGGTTGTAAATATCTGCGTATATGTCACCTGAACAACTGTGCCACCGGTGTTGCTACCCAAAACGATGACCTGCGCGACAAGCACTATATTGGCACCGCCGAAATGGTGAAAAACTACTTCCGCTTCTTGGCAGAAGAAGTTCGCGGTCTGATGGCTCAGTTGGGTGTTCGTACTCTGGAAGAGCTGGTTGGTCGTACCGACCTGCTGGATATGCTGGAAGGCAATACCGGTAAACAGCGTAATCTTGATCTGACACCGCTGCTGGTGAATGACCAGATTCCGGCCGATAAACCGCACACTGTCGAAGTTGAACGTAATGCACCTTACGATGAAGGCCTGCTGGCTGAACGTATGGTTGAGGAAGTGCTGGCGGCGATTGAGGCTAAAACGGGTGGTCAGTATGCATTTACCATCACCAACTGTGACCGTTCCATTGGTGCGCGGTTATCCGGTGAGATCGCCAAGCGTTATGGCAATCAGGGAATGGCGGATAAACCGCTGCGCCTGAATCTGAAAGGCGTTGCCGGTCAATCCTTCGGTGTCTGGAATGCGGGTGGTCTGGACATGGTATTGGAAGGTGATGCCAACGACTACGTGGGCAAGGGCATGACCGGCGGCAAGCTGGTTATCTTCCCGCCACAAGGTTCTGAATTCAAAACCAATGATACGTCCATCGTCGGTAATACCTGCCTCTATGGTGCAACGGGTGGCAAACTGCTGGCTGCTGGCCGCGCTGGCGAACGTTTTGCTGTGCGTAACTCTGGTGCACATGCGGTCGTCGAAGGCGCTGGGGATCACTGTTGTGAATACATGACCGGCGGTATGGTGTGTGTGTTGGGTGAAACCGGCTACAACTTTGGTGCAGGTATGACCGGCGGTTTTGCCTATGTCCTGGATCGCAATAACAGTTTCGTTGACAAGTACAACCACGAGTTGGTGGATATTCACCGGATCGCCAACGAAGAAACCGAAGGACACCGTAACCACCTGCGCAGCGTCATTCGTGAATTTGTTGCCGAGACAGGAAGCGCCTGGGGACAGGAAATCCTTGACGACTTCGATGGCTTTATTGGCCGTTTCTGGCTGGTTAAACCGAAGGCTGCTGATCTGCAACAGTTGCTGAAAAACACCCGCGCTCGTCCTGAGTAATTACGACGCGACAATAGAATGAGTCTAGGACGAGTATAGAGAGGTTCGAGATGGCACAACGTCTGAACAATAATTTTCAGTTTGTTGAAGTGGGTCGCCAGGACCCGAAGAAAAAAGCAATTTCCACCCGCAAGAAGCAGTTTGTGGAAATTTATGAGCCGTTCAAGCAGGCACAGGTTAATGACCAGGCGCATCGCTGCCTGGCCTGTGGTAATCCCTACTGTGAATGGAAATGCCCGGTACACAACTACATCCCTAACTGGCTGAAACTGGCCAGTGAGGGCAATATTCTGGAAGCCGTGGAGTTGAGTCACGAGACCAACACCCTGCCAGAAGTCTGTGGCCGGGTATGCCCGCAGGATCGTCTGTGTGAAGGCTCCTGTACCCTGAATGACGGTTTTGGCGCAGTCACTATCGGTAATGTCGAAAAGTATATTACCGATACGGCATTTGCCATGGGCTGGAAACCGGATATGTCCAACGTGGTGCCAACGGGTAAGCGTGTGGCCATTATCGGTGCTGGCCCTGCGGGGCTTGGCGCCGCCGACATTCTGGTACGTAACGGCGTGACGCCAGTGGTATTCGATAAGTACCCTGAAATCGGTGGTTTGCTGACCTTTGGTATTCCCGAATTCAAACTCGAAAAAACCGTTATGTCCAACCGCCGCAAGGTGTTTGAAGAAATGGGTGTCGAATTCCGTCTTGAGACAGAAGTGGGCAAGGACGTCGATTTCCAGAACATCATTGACGAATTTGATGCTGTGTTCTTGGGTATGGGTACCTATAACTATATGAAAGGCGGTTTCCCCGGTGAAGACCTGCCAGGTGTGTACGACGCACTGGACTTCCTCATATCCAACGTCAACCGTAATCTGGGCTTCGAAAAAGACGCTGCCGACTTTGTCAGTATGAAAGGCAAGCAGGTGGTTGTGCTTGGGGGCGGTGATACCGCGATGGACTGTAACCGTACCTCTATTCGCCAGGGTGCAACCCGCGTTAGCTGTGCCTATCGTCGTGACGAGGCCAACATGCCGGGCTCCAAGCGTGAAGTCACCAATGCGCGCGAGGAAGGGGTGAAGTTTCTGTTCAACCGCCAGCCAATTGCGATTGTTGGTGAAGACAAGGTTGAAGGCGTCAAGGTAGTGACGACCGAAATGGGTGAACCTGACGAAAACGGCCGTCGTCGTCCGCAGGTGGTGGAAGGTTCGGAAGAGATCCTGCCCGCCGATGCGGTACTGGTCGCCTTTGGCTTCCGCCCAAGCCCGGCCCCTTGGTTCAAGGACTTTGGTATTGAATTGAATTCCTGGGATGGAGTTATTGCTCCTGAAACACAGGAATTCAAGCATCAGACCACCAACCCGAAAATCTTTGCGGGTGGCGATATGGTGCGTGGTTCCGATTTGGTCGTAACCGCGATATTCGAAGGCCGCCAGGCTGCAGAAGGTATTCTCGATTACCTGGATGTCTGATAAATACCATTTTTGTGACGGAAAGTAGAAAACGCGGCTCCGGCCGCGTTTTTTGTGAGTGGCCGTTGCTCATGCGTAAGTGGTATTCTCCCGAACCATAGAACTGTCAGGAACAATTCCAAGGGAGCTTGTCCGTATGTTTAGTCGCGGTTTGTTAATCACCTTTTTACTGGCGCTGGGGTTGACGGCGTGTGGTGGAGGGGGAGACTCTGTCGTAGACACAACTACTACCGATACTACGACCGATACGGGTACTGACACTGGTACCAATACCAATATATCGGTTGCTTTGGGGAACGGTACTGGTAACGCATTTATTTCCGGTGTGCCAAGCCTGAGCCCGGATCATGTGTTGTTTGGAGGATCCATAACGGTCACCGTTGATGCCGTTGATAGAAATGCCAGCAACGCCACATTGACAGACAGTAGTTATACTTATTTGTTTACTTCAGGTTGTGCCAGCGGAGCAACGCCTTCTGCTTACTTCACAACAGTCAGCAGCTCCAACTCCAGTGGCAAGATCAGTTCGAATTACGTCAATGACGGTTGTACTGACCGCGATACCATTACAGTGCAAATGTTTTCTTCCAGCGCTGATGTGAGCAGTGGCTCGGCATTGGCAACGGCATCTGTCACCGTGCCTGTTGTCACACCAGTGTTGGGTAATAATAATGGTGTGAACTTCCGGGATGGTGTTCTTTCAGGTGATATCCAGCTGGTTGACGAGGCTGAAACGGTACTGACAGGCTCGATTGTTGATCCGTCCGACCTGAATGCACTGGTGACCTCCAGTGACTACGATGTCCTCTGGACGACCAGTTGTGGCAGCTTCAGTATTCGTGATCAAAATGTTACCGCTGGTGAATTTTCTACCCGCTATGACGGTAACCTGACAACCTGTCTTGGTGATAACACCATCACACTTGAGCTGGTTCTGGCGGATGATCACAAGACGATCCTTGACACTATCGCGACGACGGTGTCAATTTCAGTGTCTTCCACTGGTGGTGATGCTATTCAAGCAGCACTTGGTTCTGGTACGGGTGCTTCCTTCTACGAGGGGCAGCCAGCGGTCAGTGACGACCACGTACTCTATGGTGATAGTGTCGTTTTCACTGTCAGTGCAGTCGATAAAAATGCTGAAAATACCTTGCTGGGTGATACCTATATCTACCAGTTTCAGTCCAACTGCAGCTCGGCTGATCCAGCCGTTGCCAGTTTTTCACCTGCTGTCACACAGAGTTCAACAGGCCAAGTCTCATCCCGATACAGCAATGCTGGGTGTGAAACTGATGAACATATTGTTGTAAATTTATACCCTAATGGCGCTGATGTTACCGCCGCAACGCCTGTGGCAATGGCGACCTACACCTTGCCAGTTGTGAACCCGCAGCTTGGGTACAGCTCTGGAATTTCATTTCAGGATAACGAACTGGATGGTGACCTTGAGCTGGCAGGAACGACGGATTCTATTTTATCCGCAACACTGGTTGATCCATCCGCTGCCAATGCGCTGGTGCAAAATGAAGTCTACGATGCTCTTTGGCAAACCACCTGTGGTGGGTTCAGTGTTGCCGATCAATCGATCACAAATGGCACGATAGCAACCCGTTACATTGGGAATTTAACCAGTTGTATCGGTGACAATACCGTAACCTTAACGGTCGTATTGGCTAGTGATCATAGCGTCGTAGTGGACTCGATCAGCACGACCTTGAGCATTTCTCAGGATACGGCCAATTCAGATGCAATACCGGATCTCGGTGTTGGCAGTGGTGATAGCTTTATAGCCAACGAGATAAGTCTCGGTGCAACCAGTGTACTGGTTGGTGAAGAAGTCGCCGTTTCTGTGAATTTGGTTGATTCAGAAAACCTCAATGAAACTCTGGCAGCTCGGTATCAATATCAATTCCGCTCTGCCTGTGGTGCAGATGCCAGCTTCAGTCGGGCCAATGTGATCAGCAGTACAGGGACAGCTACGACTACCTATACAGCGCTTAATAATAATTGCTTAAACGACACAATCACCGTTTCCTTGTATGACCTGAACTCTGGGTCGCTTGTTGCAGGCGTGAGCGCCAGTGCGACCTTGTCTGCGACCTTGCCAAAACTGGGTACCGGCACCGGAGCCGAGTTCCGTGATACCGCCGCCGATCTGGCGGTGACCATCACCGGCAGCAACGAAACCACATTGACGGCAGATGCCGTCAACCCACTGGACGCCAACGCGGCGATTAACTCGGCGGCGTATCGTATCGAATGGACAGAAACCATAGCCTGTGCGGCTGATGCTGGATCGTTCAGCGTCGCCAGCCAAAGCCTGACCAGCGCGATCGAAACCCGGTATACCGCCGGTGCGGCAGCACCAACCTGTAGCAGTAGCGAAGTGACCGCCAGCCTGTACCTGGCAGGCGGCAGCGACGTGCTCGACAGCATTGCGGTAGCCGTCACCCTGGCGACCACCACGACCGAGACCAGCACCCCGGATCTGGGCAACGGCAACGGCGACAGCTTTATCGAAAATGCCCTGAACCTGAGCGCCAGCAATGTTCTGGTGGGCGAAGCAATTAGCGTCAGCGTCAACCTGGTGGATGCGGACAACCTCAACGTCCTGTTGAGCGACCGCTACCAGTTCGACTTCAGCTCCAGCTGCGACGGCGCGACGGCGTTCAGCCGCGCCAACGTCATCAGCAGCAACGGCACCGCCAGCACCACCTACACGCCATCGGCACTGGCCTGTGCCAGCGGCAATATCAGCCTGACGGCGCAACTGGTGGATCTGGAAACGGGCAACGATGTTGCAGGCGTGAGCGCCAGTGCGACCTTGTCTGCGACCTTGCCAAAACTGGGTACCGGCACCGGAGCCGAGTTCCGTGATACCGCCGCCGATCTGGCGGTGACCATCACCGGCAGCAACGAAACCACATTGACGGCAGATGCCGTCAACCCACTGGACGCCAACGCGGCGATTAACTCGGCGGCGTATCGTATCGAATGGACAGAAACCATA
The DNA here is from genome assembly GCA_913061185.1 of uncultured Oceanobacter sp. Taxonomy (GTDB): domain Bacteria; phylum Pseudomonadota; class Gammaproteobacteria; order Pseudomonadales; family Oceanobacteraceae; genus Oceanobacter; species Oceanobacter antarcticus. Next base: position 155,061 of record CAJXTI010000002.1, on the reverse strand, counting down.
GCCTGTGCGGCTGATGCTGGATCGTTCAGCGTCGCCAGCCAAAGCCTGACCAGCGCGATCGAAACCCGGTATACCGCCGGTGCGGCAGCACCAACCTGTAGCAGTAGCGAAGTGACCGCCAGCCTGTACCTGGCAGGCGGCAGCGACGTGCTCGACAGCATTGTCATAGCAGTGACGCTGGCTGAGTCAGGCAGTGAGGTGGTTGTTCCTGGCTTGGGTGCTGGTACTGGTGCGGTCTTTAATGAAGGCACCTTGCTACTTAGCGGCTACAATATTCTTGTTGGTGAAAGTGTGACCGTGACGGTGAGCGGCGTGAATAAGTCGAATGCCAATACGGCGCTCACAGACACTTACCAATATGTCTTTACTGATACTTGTACCGATGAGTCAGGCAGCATAATTGCCAATGCGGGTGTTTTTGCTATAGAAAGTACTTATAGCTCTTCAAACACGGTTACCAGTACGTATCGAAATCTGAAGTGTGAGGGTGTTATTACAATTAAAGTGCAGCTGAACGATTCCTCCGGCTCTCCTGTGATAATAAACAGCGACGTAGTAATAGCATCAACCTCTCTGGATGCTGCCAAGCCTCTGCTGGGGTATGGTGAGGGTTCATCGTTTATTAAAGATGAGGTTGCGGGTGAAACAGAGCTGGATGGAGAAAGCGAAACAATCCTGTTACTGAATCTGGTCGACCCTTTATCCGCCAATGCATTGATCACCAACGAAAACGCTATTCTGGAGTGGTTTGCAGAGCCACCTTCGGGCTGCTCGGTCAAAGAATTCAGTGTCAAGAAGCAGAGTTTTGTTTCTGGTGAGGTGACAACCCGCTATACGACAGATCTGACAGTGAGTGGTTGTATTGGTACGCATAGCATTACAGCGCTTGTGTCTGATAGAACTTCCACGGCTTCTTGTATTTTTGGCGGCGATACTTCTGGCTGCCTGGCGATACTGACGCCTTTTAATATTGATGTGACGGAAGGTATCGACCCTCGCTTGGGAACTGGTGAAGAAGACACTTTTAGTGAAGCAAATATGACTATCTATCCAGCGAGTATTGGCGCTGGAAGTAGTGCTTTGATTTCCGTCAACATTGTTGATGCGAACAGCTCGCCCCAGTACCAGAAGATTAATAATCGATCGTACGGTGTCACCGTGACTTCTGGATGTGCCTCTCAGATCCCTGTCCAAGCCTCTTTTACTTACGATGAAACCATCGTGGCCCAGGGACAGGTGACCTTTAGTTACAGTGCGGACGGTTGTACTGGTACAGACAATATCGAGGTTGAACTGTTCAAAGTGGTGGATGGCGTGATTGATGTCACCTCTTCTCTGGGGGTTGCAACTGGTACGATTAGTATTGCGGACGTTGAGCTGGGATCAATCGCCTACGTGTCCGCAACGGCAGAGGCTATTTCCATCTCTACCATTGGTGATGCAGTATTGCCGAAACAGTCTGTCTTGACCTTTGCTGTAACAGACACAAACGGAGAACCGCTTGAGAATGAAACCGTTGAGTTTACTCTGACAAACACAACAGGTGGTGTTTCTCTGGCCCAGCCTTCGGATGTAAGTGACGGTAATGGTGAGGTGACCGCAATTATTAACTCTGGCTCAGCCCATACGGTGGTGGGTGTTATTGCCAAGGTTCAGGTGGCCGGTGAAGATACGGATACTGACACGGATGATGTCTATATTCAGACCAGTTCTCAGCCAATATCCGTCACCACCGGCATCGCCGACCAGGATAGTTTCCAGCTGTCGGTAGATACCTTTAACCCTGGTGCTTTTGATGTGAATGGCACCGAGGTGAATGTGACCGTGTATGCCGCAGACCAATACCAAAACCCGGTAGCCAATGGAACCATTGTTAACTTCACCGCCGAGAGCGGTATTGTTGAACCTTATTGCACGACATCTGGCGGGGTGTGTTCCGTGGTTTGGAGTAGTAGTGGTGTACGTCCTGGTAGCTCTGATAGTGATCTGGAGCGCGTAAATGAGATTGATCCACAAACCAACCCTACTAATGCTTCGGGCATTGAGGACGCTAGTGGTAACCCACTAGCTGCTAAAACGACGGTTTTGGGCATGACAACCATTATGGCGTATACCGTCGGTGAAGCTGGATACACCGATGCGGATGGTGACGGTCGATTCGATATTTACACCAATAATACTACGGACTTGGATGGTGATGGCCTGACAGATACCGACATCAACCAAGATGGCACTCCTGATGCGGATACGAACGGTGACGGCTACATTGATGTAGATCTTGATTCTGACGGTAACATTGATATTGATGCCAATAACGATGGTATCTATGATCTGGATCTCAACGGTGATGGCGATATCGACCGGGATCAGAATAGCGATGGTTGGGTGGATGAAGATGTGAATACCGATGGAGTGATTGATGTTGATATCAATACCGATGGCCTCATTGATGTGGATAACAACACCGATGCCCTGATTGATACAGATACCGATGGTGATGGTTTTATTGATGTGGATCTGAACGGTGATGGTGAACCGGATTCAGACATTAATGCGGATAACCTGGTTGACGTAGACTACAACCTGGATGGTCTGATTGACGAAGACCTAAACGCAGATGGTTACATTGATGAAGACGATAACAGTGATTCTGTGATTGATGCCGTTGATGTTGATTCCGTTGCTTTCCAGGCTGCTGTTGGCTTCCCGGCTCCCGTCGTGTACACCGTTGGGGTTGCCATTGTAGAAACGTCTATTGCTGCACCGGTTCAATATGTGTCAGCAGGGTCTGCTTTGACTGAACCGTATGTGCTCTTTGGTGAAGCATTCCGGGATGACAACTGGGATCAACAACCTACCCGCAATGACAGCGACCAGTACTATGTCGAGTTCTTCGCTGACTATGATGAAGACGGTAGCTACGACGCTGCTCCTTCGAATGGTTATCAGGGCACTATGTGTACCGAAGAGGCGGTTGCTGTCGGTGATGATCACTGTAGCTCCTTGATGCATGTTCGCGACAGTGTGCGCATTATTCAGAGTGCTGGTTTGTCAGCGGCCAGCATCCGTATCTGGGCGGATACCGATAGCGATGGTACCTATACGGAAGCCGAAGGAGATACTTACACTTTGGGTGCTTCCGGTGGCTTCTACGTTCTGGCTCAGGATGAGAATGGGAATATCCCGCCGTTTGGTACGACGCTGACAGCGGAAGCGGATGGCTTCAAAGTACGAGGAGATGGCCCGGTGGCTAATTCTCTGGGGATTTTGTATGCCAATGGTGTAAGTCGTTACCCGGCTTTGGATAAATTGCCAAGTTTTGGTGAAATGTACTTCATCAGCTATGAAGTGGACGGTGTGGGTGTTTCCATTGAACTGAATTTGAACAATGGTAGTTATGAAACACCTCGGGTTCTGTACCCATAACCCCTGCCAATGTGGCCTCTTGTCTGAGGCCACAAATCAATAACCCTCGCGTCATTTTTGCTATCATCCGTCGCCAGTACTTTTCTTGCGACGGATGATTTGCATGTCCCCACTTAAAAACGACCGTTTTCTTAAAGCGCTGCTGCGCCAACCTGTTGATCGCACGCCTGTTTGGATGATGCGTCAGGCCGGGCGCTATCTGCCTGAATATCGTGCCAGCCGGGGAGAAGCCGGCGACTTTATGTCGTTGTGCAAAAATCCCGAACTGGCGTGCGAGGTAACGATTCAGCCGCTGGAGCGGTTCCCGCTGGATGCCGCTATCTTGTTCTCCGATATTCTGACCATCCCTGATGCTATGGGGCTTGGCTTGTACTTCGAGACCGGTGAAGGCCCACGCTTTAACAAGATCATCCGTACCGAAGCCGATGTTCAGAGCCTGAAGGTAGTGAATACCGAGTCGGATCTGGATTACGTCTTGAAGGCCGTGAGTACGATTCGCTCCGAACTGAATGGCCGGGTGCCGCTGATCGGATTCTCTGGCAGCCCCTGGACGCTGGCGACCTATATGGTAGAAGGCGGCTCCTCCAAGGATTTTCGTCATGTGAAAGCGATGATGTACGACACGCCGGAGGTCATGCACCAGCTGCTGGATGTTCTGGCCAAGTCGGTGATCGATTATCTTAATGCCCAGATTCGGGCGGGTGCCCAGGCGGTACAGATTTTTGATACCTGGGGGGGCAGTCTGAGTGATGTGGCTTATCAGGAATTTTCGCTGCGCTATATGCGCCAGATTGTGGAAGGGCTGACCCGTGTGTATGACGGTCAGCAGATTCCGGTGATCCTGTTCACCAAGGGAGGTGGTCAGTGGCTGGAGTCGATGGCAGATACCGGCGCGGATGCGCTAGGACTGGACTGGACGACAGATATAGGCCAAGCCCGTCGTCGTGTCGGCGATAAAGTATCCTTGCAAGGTAATATGGATCCGTCGGTGTTATACGCTTCCCCGGCGACGATTCGTACTGAGGTCAAACGTATCCTGGACAGCTATGGTTATGGCACCGGCCATGTGTTTAACCTTGGCCACGGTATTCACCAGTTTGTCGATCCTGAACGAGCCAAAGCTTTTGTTGAAGCGGTGGTTGAGCTGAGTCCGGGCTATCACGGTTAACGGTTAGAGGGCGCGCCACGGACGGAGCAATGCCTGTCCGTGGCGGTCATTCAACGCCGTCTAACGGGCGGTCAGATCTAGATATGTTCCAGCGCTTGTTGCAGGCGTTCAACGCCAATCACGGTCATGCCATCCGGCATGACTTTAGGCATATTGGCTTTGGGTACAATCGCGCGCTTGAAGCCATGTTTGGCCGCTTCTCGAATACGTTCTTGTCCTGAAGGCACAGGGCGAATTTCACCCGACAACCCTACCTCTCCAAACACAATCATATCCTGTGGTAATGGCGTGTTTCTGAAGCTCGACAAGGCCGCGAGCAAGAGCGCCAGATCCGCGCTGGTCTCGGTGACCCGTACACCGCCGACTACGTTGATGTACACATCCTGATCACCGAGATGAATACCACCATGACGGTGCAGTGCCGCCAGGAGCAGGTTTAGCCGGTTCTGGTCGAGGCCAACCGCGACTCGTTTGGGTTGGCCAAAATGACTGTCATCCACCAGTGCCTGGATCTCGATCAGCAGCGGTCGGGTGCCTTCCCAGATGACCATCACCGCGCTGCCGGGTGAGGGTTCGTCACTGCGGCTGAGGAAAATGGAACTGGGGTTTTTGACTTCTTTCAGGCCGCTATCCAGCATGGCAAACACGCCCAGCTCGTTAATAGCGCCAAAACGGTTCTTGATGCCCCTGAGGGTGCGGTAGCGGCTGTCGTTGGAGCCTTCCAGCATGATGGAGCAGTCGATCATATGTTCGAGTACCTTTGGCCCGGCCAGAGTACCGTCCTTGGTGACGTGCCCAACCAGCAATAGCACGGTGTTGGTCTGTTTGGCGAAGCGGGTCAGCATGGCGGCACTTTCACGTACCTGGGAGACGCTGCCGGGGGCGGAGTCCACCCCTTCGACATGCATGACCTGGATTGAGTCGATCACTACCACGCGGGGCTGATGCTGCTGCAGGGTCTGAATCAGCTGTTCGACGCTGGTTTCACTGAGCATGTTGAGCTGATCCATCGGTAGTCCCAGACGTCGTGCGCGCATCGCGACCTGCTGCAAGCTCTCTTCCCCGGTCACATACAAGGCGGGCATCTGGCGGGCGAGGGAACACAGGGTTTGCAGTAGCAGGGTGGATTTGCCAGCACCCGGATGACCGCCAATCAGAATCGCGGAACCCGGCACCAGTCCGCCGCCGAGCACCCGGTCAAATTCCTGCATGCCGGAGCTGAATCTGGGGACTTCATCGAGATTGACCTGATCCAGGCGCTGGATGCCGGTTTGTCCGGCCGCGCCGGTGTAACCACCCAGTGCGGCATTCCGTGCCGGGGTTTTGGCCGCTGCGACGACAAATTCCTGCAGGGTATTCCAGGCACCGCAGCCGGTGCATTGCCCTTGCCATTTTGAGTGGTCGGTACCGCAGTCGGCACAGACATAAGCGATTTTCTTTTTGGCCATGAGTTCGATGTCGGATCTGGTGGACAGTTAGGAACAATGCTGAAGGATACCATTGTTCGGTAACAACCTTGGTGTGTCTGCTAATAAGAGGCTTGCGGCGATTTTGTGGGGTGCTGTTTTTACCGAAGTAATTCGCCGATCGGCACGGCATAATGGCGGGCCGTTTATTCTTCAGTCGGAGTTTCCATGTCGTTCGGTCAAAGCATTGCCCTGATGAGTTTTTTACTGTCGATGGGTACGATTGCGGTTACCTATGGTGTCGCTATCAGCCAGGGTACTGCAGAGATATGCAATCCGTTTCTGGATGGCTGTACCGACATCACCCATACCGGCATGAAAGGCGATGCCGGGTTTATTTTCCGTGGCGGTATGGTGGCGGCGTGTGTGTATTTTGTGATCTGGTGGCAGCTGATGAATGCCTGGCTCAAGTCGGTTTCCGGGCCAGTCAGTCGAGGACTGATGCAGTTTTTCGGAGTGCTGGCCGCGCTGGGGTTGCTGGCTGGGACGGCGGTGTTACTGCCGGAAAAAACTGCGACTCATTGGGGAGTGCATGTACGCGGAGCCAATCTGTTTTTTCAGGGCATGCTGGTAGCGCTGAGTATTAATTATGTGTTGGTCTGGCGTGGCCGCAAGGCTGGGTTGGTGGTGCCATCGTTCTGGTTAAAAACGGTGTTGATGGCGTTACTGTGGTTGCAGTTTATTGTTTTTGCCGGAGTCACGATTGGGGCCGATATGAGTCATGGTAAACGGATTATCGAATGGTGGGCTACCTTGTTTATCGGCGTGTATTTTCTCAGTAGCTGGTGGGACTGGTCGTCTTTGCGGCTAAACGTGTCGGAAGCAGCCAAGCCTTGATGTGCCATGGTTATTAGGGGGCGTTCTCAATTGCTCAATCGGAGCTGCTGAGAGCCCGTTGGCTTCAGAACAAGGCATGAGGAGTGCCTCCTGTGTTTAATAAACAGGGCGAGCTCAATAAGCGACGAATAACACCGTTCTGGAGTCAACTGGCCTCAGCCCGAAGGGTTATGGTTAAAAATCCATCATGCGGTGTTGTTGAACTTGAAAAGGGCCCACCATTCTCTGCGTTCAACGCCTTGCCTGATGGATTTTTTCTCCATAACAGGACGCGTTAACTAATTGAGAATACCCCCTAGTGACGCGGCTCAACCCAGGTGATCTGTTCCGGTAATCTGTTAAAAGTCACCCCACAAGAATTGCAGTACCGAGACTGCCGCGAGGGCTGCAGTTTCGGTACGCAAAATACGCGGTCCCAACAGCAGCCCCTGAAAGCCATGTGTCGTACCTGCAGCAACTTCGATATCAGTCAGGCCGCCTTCGGGGCCAACCAACAGCGCTACACTGGTCGGGTTTTGTTGTTGCCCTAACGGCTGCTGGTTGTGTGGGTGCAACACCAGTCGCAGTTCGGCGTCGCTTTGGGCGTACCAGTCATTCAGGTTTACGGCGGGCAAGACTTGCGGGATACGGTTGCGGCCGCTTTGTTCACAGGCGGATACTGCGATTTTTTGCCAGTGTTCCATCTTTTTGTCCAGGCGTTCGCCTTTCAGTCGTACATCGCAGCGTTCACTGAAGAGAGGGGTGATTTGGCTAACGCCCAGTTCAGTGGCTTTCTGGATGGTAAAATCCATCTTGTCACCCTTGGAGATCACTTGTCCCAGGTGCAGGCGCAGTGGTGGTATGGCATCCGCTACCGATGCCTCAAGCAGACACACGGCGGCCTGTTTCTTGCTCGCGGTGGATATTGTACCGCTGTATTCGCAGCCGTCGCCGTTAAACAGCCGTACCGGTGCACCAAGACCCAGTCGTAATACCCGCAGCAGATGAATACTGGGCTGTTCGTCCAAGGTAACGGTTTGTCCGACGATCAGGGGTTGGTCGGTAAAAATTCTCGGTGACGACATTCTGCTCTCCACTGGCAATCGCTGCGGATAATAGCAAATTGGCCCGGATATTCGGCAATGGGTAACCCGCCGAATCGTCAGCTTATCGATCGTGCGGGCGTATTTGCCGCCGTTGCAAGCTCATCATATGTTGAATCAGGATTTCCTGATCGGTATTACGGATCGGGTTGAAGGCAACGCGAATCCGGGTGCTGTCTGGCTTGCTGCCCGCTTCCAGGGCGACGATACGGCCATTCAGTACCAGTGTCGTATGATCCGGTAGCAGAGTGAGATGGAGTCGAAGGTAGTGGGCCTCTGAGACATCGGTATGGGTCTCAAAGCGGATGCCACAGGCGCTTAGGTTCACATTGGCCGGGTGTTCCTCGACGTCAATGGTGGGTTGTAATTCCAGCCCGGCCACCCGGTTTAACTTCTGGTTCATCAGTCGCAGCAGCGCGGCGACTTCTGGTTGCTGTGAGCTGACGCGATGCAGCAGACTGGTGATCTGTTGTTCCAGTTCGACCAGGCTGTCGACAGCCGGATCGTCGGCTGGCGCTATGGCGAGTACTTCTATTCCGAGCAAGACACGATCGTCCAGGCGGAAGTACTGGCGTCGTTCGTTGCCATCCCAGGTTTCAGGGGGCCTGGATTCGAGCTGCCTGGCGAGTGGCACGGTATCAGAATATTTCATTGGGGCGTAACTCAAAGTCTTCCGGTACGGCGTTGACGGCGTTGTCGATTTGCTTCATATCCGGTTCGATCTCCGGCTGGCTATCGCTATCATTTTCTCGCGAACGCAAGATGATGATTTCAACCCGGCGATTGCGCGCCCGCGAAGCGGAGTCCAGGTTCTCAACCAGCGGTTGGGTCGAGCCGTGGCCGACGACCTGAAAACGACTGGCATCCATTTCCGGGGCAGCAAACAACTCTTCCGCAAAAGCGACTGCACGGGCGGTAGACAATGACCAATTGGAGCGGAACCGCCCGCCACGGACAGGCACGTCATCGGTATGGCCTTCGACAGAAATCAGTCCGGGAATAGTGACCAATACGGTACGAATTTTATCGATCACCGGCAAAAACCGGTCTTCAATATAGTCTGAGCCGGAGCGAAATGCACCGCGCTGCTGAATGCGGATAATGATTTTCTGGCCCACGGTTTCAATTTCAATCTGGCCCTGGGCAATTTCGTTTTCCAGCAGGTTGGCCACTTGCAAGGCATTGTCTTCCGTCGCCTTGTTCTGCGCAGCTGCATCCGCTTGTACCAGAATACGGGTTTGTTTGCCTTGGTTGCCCTGAGCTTCTTGTTGCTGGGTAATTTCATCCTGGCACATCACTTCCAGTGAACTTTTAGTGATATCACTGATGACTTGGCGCACCTGATTGATCGGCGTGGGTTCAGGAATGGACGGGCTGAAGTGGCGGGCAATCACACTGGTGCCCTTGGGGGGATCGGCGGCATTGACGACGGTCTGGACACCAAATGCGTCGCGCAATTCTCCGGCCAGGCGTTTGAATTTGAGTGCATCCATTTCTGAGAACGACAGTAACAGTACAAAAAAGCACATCAGTAGCGACATCAGGTCGGCAAAGGTCATTACCCAGCCGGGTATCCCGGCGGGACAGGGTGGGCATTCCTGTTCTTCTTCCGTTGCCATGACCTAATCGCTCGCTGTTGTGCGCTTGCCTTCGGCAATATAGGCCTGCAGCATGGATTCAATCACCCTCGGATTCTGGCCTGCCTGAATGGCCAGCAAGGCGTCGATAATCATCGATTTCAGCCGACCTTCCTCGTTCATGCGCAACCTGAGCTTGTCGGCCAGTGGCAAGGCAAACATGGTGGCCAGCATGGCGCCGTACAAGGTGGTTAACAATGCCACGGCCATGGCGGGGCCAATGGTTTTGGGATCGTCCATGTTCGCCAACATGGCGACCAGACCAATCAGTGTACCAATCATACCCATGGCCGGGCCGGTATCCCCCAGATTCTGGAAGATAGACGCGCCCATATCATGGCGATCGGTGGCGAGTTTGGCTTCCTTGCTGAGAATCGAACGCACCACGTCCGGGTCGTGGCCATCAACCAATAGCTGGATGCCTTTACCCAGAAATTCATCGCTGACTTCCTTGCCTTCCAGCGACAGCAGGCCACCCTTGCGTGCCAGTCCTGCCAGCTCTACCACCTCTGCGATAATGGTTTCCGGCTTGCTCAGTTTGAACGAAAAACCTTTGCCACCGACCTTGGCCAGAGCAAGGAACTGGCCCAGTTCATATTTCATCATCACCGCAAAAAAACTGCCGACAAAGACGATCAGAATCGACGGCACGTTTACAAACATAGCGATATCGCCGCCCAGAATCATGGCCATGACGACAATGCCAAATGCACCTAATAAACCTACCAGTGTTGCGAGATCCACAGCGGCTCCTTCTGAATTCCTCGAACCATGAGATCAGTCTAGTCAAACATCCGGGTTATTCCTGTTCTGAGGTAAAAACTGGCTGCTGCACTTGTTGAAGCCACGGACAGGCGCTACTGTGGCGGCACACAGCGCGGGTAGGTGTTATGAGCGATACACAACAAACATTTGATTTTGAACAGTCATTGGCTGAACTGACCTCTCTGGTGCAGCGGATGGAAAGTGGTGAGCTGACGCTGGAACAGTCACTGGGTGCCTTTGAACAAGGCATTCATCTGACCCGATCCTGTCAGCAGGCGCTGGCTGAGGCAGAACAGAAAGTCCGTATCCTGACCGAACAGAACGGCCAGAGCCTGTCTCAGCCGCTGCCTCCAGGTGGTCGGGAAGCCGTTGAATGAGTCTGTTGCCGGAACGGCTGGCGGCCGTGCAAACACAGTTGGAACAGCAATTGCGGTCTGCCGTCGTACAGCTCGCCAGCAGTGACCCACGACTGGCAGATGCGATGCACTATGGCTTGCTGAATGGTGGCAAGCGCTTGCGCCCACTGCTGGCCTACGCTGCGGCTGAAGCCCTGGGAGGGCAGTCGCAGCAAGCTGACAGTGCGGCCACGGCGCTGGAAATGGTGCACAGCTACAGTCTGATTCACGACGATTTACCGGCGATGGACGACGACGATCTGCGGCGTGGTAAAGCCACTACTCATATCGCCTTTGATGAAGCCACGGCTATTCTGGCAGGGGATGCACTGCTCACTGGAGCCTTTGAAGTACTGTTGGCAGATCAGTCGCTGGCGGCTGAACAACGGCTGGCCATGACGGTGCTGTTGGCCAAGGCGGCAGGAGCCGCAGGAATGGTGGGTGGCCAGAGTATCGACCTCAACCATGTAGGCAAGCCGATGTCTCTGGTTGAACTGGAGCAGATGCACCGTGGTAAAACCGGCGCACTGATTCGGGCGGCAGTGATGATGGGGGCGATGTCCGTGCGCTGGCCTCTGGCTGCTGAGCAGGAGCAGGCGCTGTTGGACTACGCCAATGCGATTGGTCTGGCCTTTCAGGTACAGGACGATATTCTCGATGTCGAAGGGGATACGTCCACACTGGGGAAGCAGGCGGGTGCGGATGTCGCACTCAACAAACCGACTTATCCGGCGCTACTGGGGTTGGAGGCTGCGCGTCAAAAAGCAGCAGAATTGTGCCAGCAAGCCCAGCAAGCGTTGGCTCCTTTGCAGCAGGACGGTGGACACATCGGGTTACTGCACCAGATTGCGGATTACGTGATTCATCGTAACCATTAAACCTGGTTTCATAAACGGGACGGCCGGTTGCGGTTGGACGGATTCGTGACCAATGTGGTTTTGGCCTACTCAATGGCCACCGCAATCGTTAGAATAGTCGACCTTTTTTGCCATTACGTAGCGGCATCTGCCCTTTCCTGATGCTCAACGACCGGAAACACAACGCCTGATGTTTACCGAAATACCGAGTGCTCGCCCTCTTACCCCGTTACTGGATGCCATTAATCAGCCCGCCGACCTGCGTCTGCTGGAGCCAGAGCAACTCCAGGAAGTCTGTCACCAGCTGCGAGAATATCTGCTTTACAGTGTTGGCCAGTCGGGAGGGCATTTTGCCGCCGGGCTGGGGGTGGTGGAGCTGACGGTGGCACTGCATTACGTTTTTGATACCCCGAATGACCGCCTGGTGTGGGATGTTGGCCACCAGGCCTACCCGCACAAGATACTCACTGGTCGTCGCGAAGAAATGACCCGTATCCGCAGCGAATATGGCCCGGCGGCTTTTACGCGCCGCGAAGAAAGCGCTTACGATACTTTCGGGGTTGGCCATTCCAGTACCTCTATCAGTGCGGCACTGGGCATGGCGCTGGGATTTCGCCAGCAAGGGTTGGAACACGAAGCCGTTGCCATTATTGGTGATGGTGCCATTACGGCAGGCATGGCGTTTGAAGCCCTGAACCATGCTGGTCACGAAAAAGCCGATATGTTGGTGATTCTGAACGACAACGATATGTCGATCTCCAACAATGTGGGTGGATTAAACAAATATTTCACCCGCATCTGGTCGAGCAAAACCTACTGTGCCATGCGTGCCGGTAGCAAAAAAGTGCTGGAGAAGATTCCTGCTGCCTGGGAATTTGCCCGTCGCACCGAAGAGCATATGAAAGGCATGGTAGCTCCGGGCACCCTGTTTGAAGAGCTGGGTTTTAATTATTACGGCCCCATCGACGGCCACGACCTGAACGAGTTGGTGCATACCCTGAGCAATCTGGCGAAGATGAAGGGGCCACGTTTCCTTCATATCGTCACTCGAAAGGGCAAGGGTTTTGCACCGGCGGAGCAAGATCCGATTGGCTATCACGCCTTGAAGCCAGTGCGCAGTGTCTCGGCGGCGGTAAAAAAACCGACCTATTCCAATGTGTTTGGCGAGTGGCTGTGCGATATGGCTGGCGCTGACCGTCGGCTGGTGGGTATTACTCCAGCGATGCGCGAAGGTTCCGACCTGGTTCGCTTCTCGCACGAATTTCCGGATCGCTATTACGACGTTGCCATTGCTGAACAACACGCGGTGACCCTGGCTGCCGGACTCGCCTGTGAAGGGTGCAAACCGGTTGTGGCCATTTATTCGACCTTCCTGCAGCGCGCCTACGATCAGCTGATACACGACGTTGCCCTGCAAAATCTCGATGTATTGTTTGCCATCGATCGGGCGGGTCTGGTGGGTGAAGACGGCCCGACCCATCACGGCGCTTTCGACCTCAGCTATTTACGCTGTATCCCCAATCTGGTGCTGATGACGCCCTCAGATGAAAATGAATGCCGTCAGATGTTGTACACCGGTTATCAGCACGAAGGCCCGGCTGCAGTACGTTATCCCCGTGGCAGTGGTGCCGGGGTTGAAGCGGAGCAGACCATGACGGCCTTGCCGCTGGGCAAAGGACGCGTATTACGCGAATCTGCGGCTGTTGCTGGCAAACGCGTGGCGCTGCTGGCCTTTGGTGCACCCTTGAGTACAGCGCTGGCGATTGCCGCCCAGCTGGATGCCACGGTTGCCGATATGCGTTTTGTAAAACCGCTGGATGATACTCTGGTCGCATCACTGGCGGCATCACATGATCTGCTGGTGACGTTGGAAGAAAACGCCACGGCTGGCGGTGCCGGTAGTGCAGTGCTGGAGTCGCTGGCGAACGCGGGGCTGTCGGTTCCGGTTTTGCTGAGTGGTTTGCCGGATCGCTACATCGAGCATGCCAGTCCGGGTCGTCAGTGGCTGGACGCGGGACTCGATAGCGTCAGTATGCTGGACCGTGTTCGGCAGCGTCTTGCGCGCTGCTGATCGCCGTCACACCAGACTGTTAATCAGCGTATAGCCAGTTCGCACATTTTTCCTGCCTGCTATCCGTCTGGCTGTCTCGGCCAGACTCACTGAATATGACCATGCCCGGCTAACATTCTGTAACACGTTCTTCCTCCGAGTTGATTAATCGGTGCTTTACTTAGGTAGACATCTGTTTTTTTGGGGGTAGGGGTGCACTCACATCACCTGCTATTGATTCCGGCTCTGGTACTGGCTCTGACGCTTGGGTTTGCCGACGTCTCTATCCTGCCGTGGGTGCTGTTGGGGATGGCCTCTATAGGGCCGCTCTGGCGCTCAGCTTCCGCCGTCACCGATAACGCCGAGCCGCAAAACCAGGCTGCAGACTTGCGAGTAACCGCTGACCAACTTCGGCATATTAAACAAATGGAGCGTTTGGCGGCGGTTGGCCAGCTGTCTGCCGGCATCGCTCATGAAATCAATAATCCGGTGGCGTATGTGGGCAGTAATCTGCATGCGATCCGTGCTGACATGGACGGCTTGTTGCGCTTTGTCGGCGCTGTTGATAACGCCGGTAACCGCCTTGATCCCGCCAGCGAGGCCTATCGTCTGATACTGTCTGCCTATCAGGATGAGGGTATCGCCGATATCGTCTCACTGATGCCCGAACGGGTGTCCGACAGCCTCGAAGGGGTTGATCGTATCAGCCATATCGTACGGGATATGAAACGCCTGATGCGAGGTGATCAGGGACCAAAATCCCCCAGTAGCATCAACGACGAACTCAACGCCATTATCAATATTGCCAGGATCGGGGTTGGTGGCGAGCTGACGCTGAACGTCGGCTTGCTGGACGATTGCCCCCCGGTGGTGTGTAACCCTGCACTGGTTGGGCAGGTGGTGCTGAATATCCTGGTGAATGCCATTCAGGCGGTGGATGAGCGTTATGGGGAAGTGAGTATTTATCAGCGGCAACATGCCCACGAGCTGGAAATTGTTATCTCGGATAATGGTATCGGCATCGGTGCGGATACGGTTGCCCGCGTATTTGAGCCATTTTACACCACCAAGTCGGCGGATGAAGGTACCGGCATGGGCCTGGCGTTAAGCCAGCAATTGATCGAGGAGCATGGCGGCCGTATTGAGCTCGAAAGCGAACTCGGTGTGGGCAGCTGTTTTCATATTTATTTACCCCTGATAGCGGAGGAGAGTAACCGTGTTTGAAGAGTGTCTGGCGCAGGAAGAGAGCGTCAAGGTTGGCCGGATTCTGCTGGTTGATGATGAACCCGCCATACTGCAAGCTCTGAAACGACTGTTATGTCGACAATATGACGTTGTGACCGCTGGCAGTGGTCAGCAAGCGCTGGATTTGCTTGAACAGGAAGCGTTTGACCTGGTCATCTCCGATATGCGCATGCCTGGGCTGTCGGGTGCGGATTTGCTTAAGGTCTGCTTTGAGCGTTGGCCTGAGATGGTGCGAGTGCTGGTGACCGGCTATGCCGATATGGAGTCCACCATTCGGGCTGTTAACGAAGGCAATATATACCGTTATATCAACAAGCCCTGGGATAACGACCAGCTGTGCTCTGTGGTGGCTGATGCCTTACAGTGCAAAATACTGCAAGAAAAGAACGAAAAACTGCAGGCCCGCATCAGGGAACAGAACAAGGAGCTGGCACGCTTTAATCATGAGCTGGAACAGCAAGTGGAGCAAAAAACCGATCAGGCAGGAGCGGCAGAAGCCAAATTGGAAGAAGCTTACCGCAGCCTGGTGCAAGAATTTAACAGCATGGTGCTGTTGCTGGTGGGTATGGTCGAGCAACGTAATGGTGAAGAACCCGGCAGTAGCGAGCGACTGGCGCGCTTGAGCAAGCTGTTTGGGGAATTTGCCGGCCTGGTAGGACAACCGATTCAGGATTTATATTATGCGGCGCTGTTGAAAAACATCGGCAAGATTACCTTGCCCGATGCCGTGCTGATCAAATCATGGACAACCATGAACCGGCTGGAAAAAAAAGAGTACTCCCGCTTTCCGGTGAATGGCCAGACCACCTTGATGCTGCTGGAACCACTGCAAAATTCTGCCAATATCATTCGCTCGCACATGGAGCTGTACAACGGCAAAGGTTTCCCCGATCGTCTTGAAGGGGATGCCATCCCGCTGGAATCACGCATTCTGCGAATCGTGACGGATTACGTCGACCTGCAGCGCGAACACAACTTTCTTGGCGAAAAACTCAACGAAGACGATACCCGCACCTACATGATCAAAATGGCGGGCTTGCGTTATGACCGCGCACTGATCGATCTGTTGATGGAAGTGCTGGAAGATTTTGATGAAGGTATTGTGCCCAATATGGACCGTATTCCCATCGCGGCAGCCAAGCAGGGCACCATACTGGCAAAAAGTCTGATCAGCCCGGCGGGTGTGGTGCTGCTGTCGGAAGGAACATTACTGACAGAGCGCCATGTCAGTAAATTACAGGCGTTACAGCGTCAGTTTGAAGGGCATCAGATCATGTTGCAGGTTCGCCACCCGGACAGCTCTGGCAGTGAGTGAGGCCGCGTTGACCATCACTCTCAGACCGGTTCGTCGTCCTGGTGGGTCAAGGGCGCCGTGGCGGCAGCGCTGCTGAGCATATGACCCAGTTTGCTGGCCTTGGTGCTCAGATAGCCTTCATTGTACGGGTTTCTGCCCACTTCGAGGGCGACGCGTTCAATCACCTTGACGCCAGCGTCTGACAACGCTTTTACCTTGCGCGGGTTGTTGGTCATCAGGCGGATCGCATGAATACCCAGGTGGCTCAGCATCGGTTCGCACATGCTGTAATCACGCAGATCGGCACCAAACCCCAATTGCTCGTTGGCTTCAACCGTATCGGCACCCTGATCCTGCAGATGATACGCCCGGATCTTGTTCAGCAGCCCAATGCCGCGACCTTCCTGGCGCAGATACAGCACCACGCCATGGCCAGCTTCGGACACGGCGCGCATGGCTTCTTCCAGTTGATAGCCGCAATCACAGCGCATGCTGAACAGCGCATCACCGGTCAGGCATTCGGAGTGAGCACGTGCCAGCACCGGCTCGCCGTTGCCAACATCCCCCAGCGTGAGTGCCACATGCTCTTTACCCGCGACGGTGTCTTCAAATCCGTGCATGGTAAAGACGCCGAACGGCGTTGGCAGCTTGGACGATGCAATGTATTGGATACTCAAGGCTCTCACCTCCGATAAAACAAGCGGCGTAGTCTATCAGCCCGGACAGCGATCACCCAAGTTTCCCTTGCCTTAAAAGCGGGGCTTCTTGATGTCACAATGGTCAGAATCGCTGGCTCAGGCAGGATAAAAAGCCTGAAAATGGCACACTTTTCATTAATTCTTGCGTTACGGTCGGGATTTTCTTCCTGCCGGAGCGTCTGGTTAACACACTGTTGCACAGGATAAATAGATGCTGATGATCGCCGGAGTTGTTCTGCTGTTGCTAGCGCTGATCTTGCCTGGCGTCTGGGTACGGCATGTACTTGTTCGCCACAGCTCGGCACGGGTGGATTTTCCCGGTACGGGCGGCGATATGGCCCGCCACCTGGTCAACAAGTTACAGCTGGCCAATGTGGTGGTTGAGGCGACGGAACAGGGGGATCACTATGATCCGCAGCAGCGTGCAGTGCGGTTGACAGCGGACAAGCTGGACGGAAAATCGCTGACGGCGGTCGTGGTGGCAGCCCATGAAGTGGGTCATGCCTGGCAACATCAGCGTGGTGAACGCATGTTTTACTGGCGCCAGGGGCTGGTCGCACTGGCGATCTGGATGCAGCGCCTGGCCCCGGTGGCGCTGCTGCTATCGCCCTTGCTGCTGGCGGTACAGCCGGGTTTGTCACGCTGGACTCTGCTGGCAGCGGTACTGGCGATGAGTATCAATGCGCTGGTGCAATTGGTGACGCTACCGGTGGAGCTGGATGCCAGCTTTAACAAAGCCTTGCCACTGTTACAGCAGGGCCAGTATCTGGATCAACAGGATATGGTTGCCGCGCGACAAATACTAAAAGCGGCAGCGTTAACCTACGTTGCCGGATCACTGGCCAGCCTGCTGAACGTCTGGCGTTGGCTGCGTTTTCTGAGGCGTTAAGTCGGCTCGCTGAAGGGCTCGGTATTGCACTGTACGTCGTGCACCGGCGGTTTGATCTGATCTTTCTACATGAGTAACGGAGCGGTGATGCCGTGTTTTGACTCTTTCCTGTTCTTTCCTGTTTTTCCTAAGACTCTCCTAATTCTTGTTCGGTAGCTTCTGCTGTGTGAGTCCATCACTTTGAACAGGAGCGACAACGATGCAATTCAAAACATTCACAATGCCACTGGTATTGATGGCTGGCATGACGACGGCTGGAGCGGCTTTGGCGGCGGTTCAGTCTTCAGAGCAAAACGGGCAACAGGCTGACCACGGCTATTTTGAGCACATAACCCAGGCTGCTGAACGACTCCTCAGCGATGGCTGTGCAGAGCTGCAAGATAATGACGCCCGAGGTATTGAACAGGCCGGAATCAGTCTTGCTGAAGCGATTTCCCTGGCTGAAAACCAGTTTGGTGGTATGGCTTCTCGTGCTGCTCTGGAATGGGACGACGGAATGTCGACATTCGATATCGAGATTGTCCATGGTGACCTGGTGATGGATGTGACTCTGGATGCTCGTGATGGCCAGGTGCTGGCGGCCAGTACCGATACGCCAGATGGCGAATACGACGATGAAGACGAGGGCGAGGGCGATGACTGATTCCAACCCCCAGCCTGAACCGTCGTTACTGGCCGATCAGGCATTGACATTGGCAGGCTATCGGGAACGAGACAGGAGTTACTACCCGACGACAGAATCACTGCTCAATAAAGTGCCAGAGATCACGTTGTACTTCTGGTTCATCAAGGTGCTGGCGACGACAGTCGGCGAAACCGCCGCGGATTTTCTGGATGTGAATCTGGGTTTGGGGCTAACCGTCACATCAGCGATTATGGCTGCTCTATTAGCGGTCTGTCTGGTTGGACAATTACGGGCCGATCGTTATGTGCCCTGGCGGTATTGGGTCTCGGTGGTGTTGATCAGTGTGGTGGGAACCCTGGTTACCGACAACCTGACCGATAACCTTGGCGTGCCGCTGGGGCTAACCACCGGGGTGTTCAGTGCTGCTCTGTTGGCGGCGTTTGCTATCTGGTTTTGGTGTGAAAAAACACTGTCGATGCACAGCATTGTGACGCGTCGTCGTGAGCTGTTTTACTGGTTGGCCATCTTGCTGACATTTGCCCTGGGAACCGCCGCCGGGGATCTGGTGGCAGAATCCCTGAAGCAGGGCTTTGGCGTGTCGACGCTGCTGTTTGCGGCGGCGATAGCGCTGGTGGCCGGGGCGTATTATGTTTTCCGGATCAATGCCATGTTGGCATTTTGGCTGGCGTACATTCTGACCCGGCCATTGGGGGCCTCGTTTGGTGACTTGCTAGCGCAGCCAGTGGCAGAGGGAGGTATCGGCTTGGGCACCCTGGTGACCAGTGGGCTGTTCCTGACGGCGATTGGTGGGTTGGTAATATGGCTGACGCTGACGGGCAAAGATCTTGTGGCACCGAGGAAATCTGTATGAATGCGCTGAACCAAAACGTGGTGGATGCCAAAGACGTTGTGATGGCCAAAGTGCCAGAAGTGACATTGGCCTTCTGGGCGATCAAGATTCTGGCGACGACGCTGGGTGAAACCGGCGGCGATGCTGTCTCCATGTCGATGAATCTGGGCTATCTCGTCGGCACCGGGATTTTTGCGGCTGTTTTTCTCGTGGCGGTGATTGTCCAGATCCGTGCTGAGCGGTTCCATCCGCTGGTGTACTGGATCACGATTATTGCGACGACGACCGTAGGTACGACGCTGGCCGATTTTGCCGATCGTTCGCTGGGCATCGGTTATGCCGGTGGCACCTTGTTACTGCTGAGCCTGTTGCTGATGTCGTTGTTCAGTTGGCGCTGGACGATGGGATCGGTATCGGTCAGCAGCGTGGCGACGCCAAAAGCAGAGATGTTTTACTGGGTGACGATCATGTTCTCACAAACCCTGGGGACAGCACTGGGCGACTGGTGTGCCGATACGGCTGGATTTGGCTATAGCGGAGCGGCACTGCTGTTCAGCACCATGTTAGCGACGATCGTGGTGGCCTATTATCACAGTCGAATTTCACCAACGCTGTTGTTCTGGGCAGCCTTTATTCTGACCCGGCCGCTGGGCGCCGTGGTGGGCGATTTTCTCGACAAGCCCATCGCATCCGGCGGGCTTGAGTTGAGCCGTTATACCGCGACAGCGGTGTTGCTGGGCGGTATTGCCATTTTGTTGATGGTCACCCGCCAGCGGGCGGCGGCGGCATCACACTAATGGAGGTAGTTACGTGCGAATCCTGCTGGTTGAAGATGACCCGATGATTGGAGAGGCGGTGGTGACGGCATTAAAAGATGCCGCCTACGCGGTGGACTGGGTGCGAGATGGCGTATCCGCCACTCATACACTGGCTTTGGGTACTCACGAAGCGGTGTTGCTGGATTTGGGCCTGCCAGGGCAGGACGGTCTGGAGGTGCTGCGACGGTTGCGGGCAGCGGGTAATTCGCTGCCGGTGATCATCGTGACTGCCCGAGACGGTGTCGAAGACCGTATTCGCGGGCTGGATCTGGGCGCGGATGACTATCTTGTCAAACCGTTTGATATTCAGGAGTTGTTGGCCCGCTTGCGGGTGGTGATGCGTCGTCAAGGCGGGCATGCCACGGCGAAACTGGCTAACGGGGTCGTGAGTCTTGATCTGGGCACGCGCTTGGCGCAGGCAAGCGGCAAGGACGTGCTCTTGAGTGCGCGGGAGTTTGCCTTGTTGCAAGCCTTGCTGCTACGGCCTGGGGTGATTCTCGGACGGGATGAGCTGGAAGAGCGTATTTATGGCTGGAATGAAGAAGTGGAAAGTAATGCGGTGGATTTTCTGATTCACGGTGTGCGCAAAAAACTCGGCGCTGCCATTGTTAAAAATGTCCGTGGTGCGGGCTGGATGGTGGATAAACCACTGTGAGTCGTTCACTGCAATATCAGCTAACCCGCAAGCTCAGTGCCGTGATCATGTTGTTTGGATTGATGGCTGCCGTGGCGTCGTTTGTTCTGAGTTTCAGTGAAGCGCGGGAGTTTCAGGACGACTTGTTACAGCAGATCGCGGTGTTGGGGGTCAGGGATACATCGGCTTTAGCGGTCGATATGCCGGTGAGCGACCCGGAATCCCGTATCTGGGTGTTTCATGTACCTGATCACGGGGTTCCTGGCCAGACGGTTCCTGACTGGTTAAGTGCCGAACTGGGCGCCGGTTTTCATACCCTGCCGATGGCGAGCGGTGATCTGCGGGTGTATGTCTATACGCCGGAAAACGGGCCGCGAGTGCTGGTGGCCCAAGCCACAGAAGCGAGAGACGAAGTGGCATGGGCCAGTGCTCTGCGCACCCTGGCACCGTTGCTGTTACTGTTGCCCTTGTTGTGTTGGTTGATGGTGCGGATTCTACAACGTGAGTTTGCTGCTGTCGGGGCTTTGACCAACACACTGGATGAGCAGGAGGCGGAGCGTCTGGAAGCACTGGACGAGGCCGGTTTACCTCGTGAAATATTACCCTTTGTTCAGGCGATCAATCGTTTGCTGCTTAGAGTCGGGGATCTGATGCAGCAGCAACGTCGTTTTATTGCTGATGCGGCCCATGAGTTGCGCAGCCCGCTGACGGCATTGTCGCTACAAATCCAGAATCTGGAGCAGGTATCCTCCCCGGCGGAGTTGCAGCAGCGCATTCAACCGCTGCACCTTGGGATTGGGCGGGCACGGCAATTAGCCGAGCAGTTGCTGGAGCTGGCCCGAACCCAGTCTGTAGCAGAGCCACCAGAACCAGTAGAGGTGCACTCCCTGGTACTGCAACTGTTAGCCGAGTTTCACCCTTATGCCGAGGCTGGTCATATTGATCTCGGGCTGGAGGATAACGCCCGGTGTATTGTCTCTGCCCATCGGGAATCGCTGCGTTTGATCCTCAGTAATGCATTGGATAACGCCTTGAAATACACTCCTGCGGGTGGCTCGGTGACCTTGCATTTATCTCAAGAGCAGAACATGGCGGTGATCGAAGTGATTGATACTGGCCCTGGTATACCGGCAGTAGAATTCAGTCGGGTGTTTGATCCCTTTTACCGGATACCCGGTTCGCCAGGCGTTGGCAGTGGTCTGGGCTTGTCAATTGCGCGCGAAGCCGCAACCCGTAATGGTGGCGTTATGACGTTAGCCCGTGGTGTGGATGGCGTTGGGCTGGTGTTTGGTTATCGTCAGTTGTGCCGTGCGCTTTAGCCGCGAGGCGGATACCGATATCAGCCAATAAACGCATGCGCAGCCTGTATCACTACCCAGGCAAATATCCCCGCCAGCACATCATCAATCATAATGCCAAAACCGCCATGAACCTTCTGGTCGAGCCATTTGATCGGCCAGGGTTTGAGGATGTCGAAGAAGCGGAATAATACAAAGCCGGCCACAATCCATTCCCAGCCAGATGGCACCAGAATGTAGGTTATCCACAAGCCAATCCATTCATCCCAGACAATTCCGGGGTGGTCATGTACGCCCAGGTCGTCGGACGTGCGTTGACATAAATACACGCCGAATGCGAAGCCGGATAGCAGCACCCCCAGATACGGTAGCAATGGCATATCGTGTAGCAATAGCCACCAGATGGGCAAGGCCGCCACCGTGCCGAAGGTGCCGGGTGCCTTGGAGGCAAGGCCGGAACCCAGGCCGAAAGCCAGCCAGTGAGTCCAGGATGTCAATTGAGTTCGAGCCACAGGCCACTCCGTCAGCACGTATCAGCATAAAAGTCATGGTGCAAAGGCAGCGATCATAAGGTGATGCCCGGCAGACTGCCAGTGGTTATCCGGTACGATCGGCCAAGGTCACAGCGTATCTTGCGGGTCGATATCCAGATGCCAGCGCACCTGATGAAAGCCTTTTTGCTGGTGGAGAAAATCGACCAGCGGATCCAGCACGGAATGCAGGCCGGTGCGTTCGCCGCTGAAAAGCTGCAGTTGCTGGCGAAAACGGCCGGCGCGACGTTCCATAATGGCCGGAAATGGCCCGACCAATACCAGAGGACTGAGTTGGTCTGGCTGGTTGCGGCGCTGGGCCGACTGTTGTTGTAAAAACTGGCGAGCCAGTTGCAACAGCTGCTCGGCGAGGTGACGTTGCGGTGATTCGGCCCGCAGCATGGCCATATGGCTGTACGGTGGCAGTTGTTGTTGCTGGCGTTCTTGCAGCAGCGCCAGCGCCAGCGCGTGGTAGCCGTTATCGATCAGCAGGTTCAACTGCGGATGATCGGCATACAGGGTCTGAATCCAGACTTCACCCGGATGTTCGGCGCGGCCAGCACGGCCAGCGACTTGCAATATGAGTTGGGCGGTGTGCTCCATGCCACGGAAATCGGCACTGAACAAACCGGCATCGGCATCGACAATCACCACCATGGTGACCGCCGGAAAATGGTGACCCTTGGCCAGCATCTGGGTACCAATCAACAGCCGCTTACCGGGTGAATGAATATCTTGCAGTAATCCGTCGAAGGCCTGCTTGTTCCGCGCGGTATCGCGATCCACACGGGTAGTGGGGACGTGCGGGAACAGCATCGACAGCTCATCCTGCAATCGCTCAGTGCCTTGTCCCAGAGCGCGGATTTTGTCGCTGTGGCAGTTAGGGCAGAATCCGGGCACTGCCTGCTGAAAGTCACAATGATGGCAATGCAGATGTAATGGCGACTGATGCAGGGTCAGGCGCGCATCGCAACGTCGGCACTCGGCCAGCCAGCCACATTCCTGACAGGCCATCAGTGGGGCATAACCGCGCCGATTGATAAAGACCAGCACCTGGCGATTGGCATCCAGATGTTGCTGCATTTTGGCAATCACGGGTTGCGCCAGACCAAAGGTCAGCGGCTGATGCAGGATGCTGTGCAGCTTCATACCCGGCGGCTTGGCGTTGCCTGCTCGCTGGGTCAGTTTGAGGTGCAGGTAGCGGCCGGTCAGAGCGTTATGCAGCGATTCCAGCGATGGGGTTGCTGACCCCAGCACGATAGGAATCTTGGCCTGTTTGGCGCGCACCATGGCAAAGTCGCGGGCAGAATAACGCACACTGTCCTGCTGCTTGAATGAGCCGTCGTGTTCTTCATCCAGAATAATCAGCCCGAGATCGGGCAGCGGCGTAAAGACCGCCGAGCGGGTACCAATCAGAATCCGGGCGCTGCCATCGCGGCACTGGCACCAGGCCTGCAAGCGTTCACGATCATTCAGGCCGGAGTGCATCAGGGCAACGGGTACATCAACCCGCTCACGGAAGCGTTGCACCGTTTGTGGCGTCAGACCAATTTCCGGCACCAGTACCAGCACCTGCTGACCCCGTTGCAGTACCTGTTTGAGATGCTGCAGATACACTTCGGTTTTACCTGAGCCGGTGATGCCTTCCAGCAGACTGGGCTGAAATCGCCCCAGCTGTTGGTTCAGTTGCATCAGGGCCTTGTGTTGCTCATCGTTAAGTGGCAAGTCGTCGCGTCGCAGTGGCGCGATGGCAGGTATTGGCAGCCGTTGTTGTGTTTCGATCAACCCCAGCTCTGCCAGCCGTCGCAGTTGTGCCAGGGTAAAGCCCTGGGCCGTCAGCTTGGCATGCGTCCACACCGGTTGCTGCTGGAAACATTGCCACAGCGCCTGCTGTTGCTTGCCGCGTAAGGCAACTTTGGGCTTGCTCAGCGGCTCGGGGTTGGTTTGTGGTTCTGAAGTCTGTGGTTCGGAGTCGATCTGAGGCAGGATAGCCCAACTTTGCTCTTGTGCCTCTTGCAGGGATCCGCCCCGACGCAACAGTGCCGGTATCATCAGCTCCAGCACTTCGCCAGGGCTGTGATGATAATAGCGCGCCAACCATCGCCCCAGTGTCAGCTGACTGGCATCCAGCAAAGGTTCATCATCAAGACGTTCCAGCAAGGGTTTGAGCTTGCCAGCGGGTACATCCGTCGTCTGCGCGGTGCCGACCACGATGGCGGTCAGTAATTGCTGGCCAAAGTTAACCCGTACCCGCTGTCCGGGCTTCCAGGTGTCTTCCGGCTCACCAGCGGGAGGAAGATAGTCGAAACAGCGCCGTAAGGGCACTGGTACAGCGACCTGCACGACGTAAAAAGGCATGAAAAAACTTGCTGACAAAAAAGGCTCTGGTATTATGCGCGTCCTTATTGTCTGTGCAAGGGGCTGATGCGCGGTTTATCGCAGGCATTACTCCATGGCGACAGCGAGTATTTGAAGTTTTTCTTAACAGTAACGCGGTGCCTGTCCGATGGTCGGAAGGTGGCGGCGTGAAGACCCGAGGTGCCCCATGAAACAAGATATTCATCCTGCATACGCTGAACTGACTGCTACCTGTTCTTGCGGCAACATTGTCAAGACCCGCTCCGCCAAGCCTGGCGAAATGTATCTGGACGTATGTTCCGCTTGCCACCCTTTCTACACCGGCAAGCAGAAAACAGTGGATACCGGCGGCCGTATTGACCGTTTCAACAAGCGTTTCGGTGGTTTTGGCAAGAAGTAATCCCTGTTTCTGCCAGAATTCCGCAACACCAAAACCCGCTTCGGCGGGTTTTTTTGGGTCTGAGGACAATAACAACAGCAGCTCTGAGTGGCCAGGAGGCCAATGCCTGAATGGCAGCATAGGTAGGAGGTAGAGTGGCTGGTGGTGCAGAAAAGACGAAAAGACCATGCCGACAAGCTCACCCGGCTGACTTGGTCGCCCGGTGAAGAAGGTCGGCATGGTCGGTAACCTTATTGCTCGCAGTTGTATTTTTAGCAGCCGTTAATGTTTAATCCATATCTGGCTCAAACAAGTTCCGTTTCATATAAAATTTCACCCATACTGCCGCAATAATACTCAACAGCAGCAAGATACCACCGGTGATGCTGTATACCATATGGGTCATTTCTGGTGCCGGAGAGTTATTCAGGGCAACGTACAGCATGGCAATAATCCCGAGAACTTGCGGTAACGGGTAAAAGGGTGTGCGGTACGGACGGACATGATCCGGCATACGTTTACGTAATACCAATACATCAATATGTGCCACGCTGTAGGCCAATAACCAGCTGGTGGTAGCGGCGATAATCAACATGATCAGAGAATCAATACCAAAAATAAAATAAGGAATAGTGGTTAAGCCTGCCATCATCACAATACCGACCCAGGGAGCATCAAAACGGTTATGTGCTTTTAATTGTGGGAAAGCCTGGCCTTCGTCCGCCATGCCTTTCAGCATTCTGGGCACCGCCGCCAGAATGGTATTCATTGTGCTGCAAGTAGCCGCCAGAGCCATTATCGTGGCAATGATCAGACCGCTTTGTCCGAATACCGCCTTGGCATAATCCAGGAAGGGCAGTGGCGAGCCGAGCAAGGTATCCAGATCCAGATAAAGGCTGGCACCAAAAATAAAGGCAACAAAAATAGTAAAGATAAAAAACAGCGATAAATGCATGGCCATCGGAATATTTTTCTGCGGGTTTTTCACCTCATTGATCATTGGGCAAATAAACTCGACCCCGACCATGGTCCATAATGCCAGGCCAATCAAACCAATAAAGCTGCCATCCATAATACCCGCCATACTCCAGTCTACTGTGGCACCTGTCAGAGTAGGGTGTGGTTCGGCAGTACCGGTAATGGCCACCAGACCAGTAATAATCAGGGCACTGACCAGAATAAAGGCCAGAATATTCTGTACTTTGGCAAAGACATCGGTACCAACCAGGTTGGTAATAGTGAATACCAGTAAAATAAGCAGAGGAATCAGTTTTTCGGGTAATACGCCGGGTAGCAGTTCACCCAACATAGCATCGACCAGAAACATCTCAACGGGCAAGGCTAATACCGCCACCACCACATAACCGGCAAAGACAGATACAATCGCCGGAAAGTGTCCGATGGCTTTTTGTGTATAGGTTGCCAGCGTCCCTTCTTGCGGGAACATCAACGACAATTCTGCAAAACTCATGGCATTGAATTGCGCCAGCATCAAGGCGACCAACATGGCGACAATAAAGCTCAGACCGCCAATGCCCAGGCCTTGTAGCGCTGAAATCATTGCTCCCTGAACAATCACCAGGCCAATACAAACCGCCATCATGGTCAGCAGACCAATTTTGACTTTTTTATCCGTCCCTGCTTTTTGATCAATCGATTTGGTTGTTGCTGTGTGTGCCGTACCGCTCATGTTCTGTACCTCGTGTGAGTAAAACCGTTGTTAGGTATGTCAGAGTCGATCAAACCGGTAAGGGTCTGGGTCGATAATGGGGGCCACATTGGCGACCAGGTCTGCCGCCAGCTGTCCGGCTGCTGGCCCGGTACCAAATCCGTGCCCTGAAAACCCGGTAGCGATCGTCAGGCCAGGAATGGCACCGATATGGTCGATCACCGGATTGGAATCAGGGGTTACGTCAATCACGCCAGCCCAGGCTTCTTCTACCCGAGCCTGCTTGAACGCCGGCCAGGCATCGGCAAGATTAGTGAGTGCCTCTTGATTGAGGCCAGGGTTAAAGGCTGGGTCGAGAGTACGAATCTGTTCAAAGGGTGAGCGGCTGTCAGCTCCCCAGCGCCGGGCCAGTGCAAGGTCTTGCAGAAAGGCACGGCCTAACGAGGTACGCAAAAAACTGCGCTGGGTACGCAGCTGAGTGAGATAACGCCAGCCGATCAGTAGATGGTCGAGAGTAATCGGAGCATCCAGAGCACCCCGCTGGGTGATAATAAAACCGCCCCCTTGATGCTTTCTGAAAGAGAAATCCGGGCCACCCACCGAAATATTGGTTGGGCCAATCATGGGTTGGGTGCGTAATACCGAACAGATCAGTGGCAATGTGGGTAACGACACCCCTTGATTACCGAGGAAACGACGGGACCAGGCGCCGCCAGCCAGCAGTACCTGCTCACAGCGTATTTCACCTTTTTCGGTGACAACGCCACAGATCTTGCCGCCCGCCGTCGACAGCGTCCGGACAGCACAGTGCTGAATCAGTACCGCGCCTTTGGCAATTGCCGCCTTGGCGATGGCACTGGTAGCGATGGCCGGTTCTGCACGGCCATCCGACGGCGTATAAATGCCGCCTCTCCACTGGCCCTGACCTCCTGGTACGTGGCGATCGATGTCTTTGGCGGTCAATAATTGCGAGTCCAGCGACAGTGATTGCACTGAATCTGACCAGGCTTCGTGCATGGCCATTTGTTCTGCGGTTTTGGCCAGAAACATAATGCCGGACTGCTGATAGCCCACCGACTGACCGATGCGTTCCGGCATCCCGGCCCAGAGTCGATCGGCCGCCAAGGCCAGAGGGACATCGGCAGCATGACGGCTGGTTTTACGTATCCAGCCCAGGTTGCGTGACGACTGCTCGCCAGCAATGTGGCCTTTTTCCAGTAAAACCACGGGGATATTACGTTCCGCCAGCGCCAGCGCGGCACTGATACCGACAATGCCACCACCGATAATAACGACGGTGGTGGCGTCAGGTAATTGATCGGTGGTGTGTACTGCTTCCAGTGTTTTGGTCATAAGCTTGCTGCCGACTTCAACGGGTTTCCGGGTATCACCTGACACAATCAGGCGATGGTGATTGTTTCTACGGTGGCTTGCGAGGCGCCACGGTAAGCGGTGACTTCCAGTTCCACCTTGTAGACGCTGGAACCCAATGGCGGGCAAGTCACGGTAGTGGCCGGATTGATGCCCTTGAACTTCTCACCAATCAGCGTCATCACTGTATGCACGTCGGCAGGCTCCTGAATAAACACTCGTGAGCACACCACATCCGCCAGGCATGAATCGGCTGCCACCAGTGCGGCTTCTATGTTGCTGAACACCTGGTGTGTTTGCCCCAGTACGTCGTCAGGAATCTCTTTGGTCAGCGGGTTGCGGCCAGCGGTATTGGAAACGTAGAGCCAGTCATCGACGGCAACCAGACGGGAATAGCTGCCGATTTCTTCGAATTTCGAACCGGTTTTTACTTTTACGATTTTGGGCATTTGGAGTATCCCGGCATTGAGTGCCTGTAAGTCAGAAGGAGCACCGCCAACGACCACTGGGACGTTGGCAATTAGCAGAAGCGGCTAGCGCAGCTCCGGGGTATCCCAAAGGTTCAGCTTGACGCCAATACCCTGTTCAATCGCGCTGCGATAAATCACCGTGGCCCAGGCGACGTCTTCGACCGGCATACCACCGACCGACAAAATGATGATTTCTTCATCGTTGGTACGCCCTGGCGTGGCTCCGGCAGTGATAGCACCAAGGTCTTCCAGTTGATCGAGGGACAGTTTTCCTTCATCGACCATATCCATAAAACGGGCGCCGATAATCGGAATATACTGGTGAGCCGGTTTGGGTACTTCTTCGAACCAGGCCTGATATAGCCCGGTGTTATCCAGCACTTTACGGACATCGTTTTGTTCCATGGCATCATCCAGGCGACAGTACGCTGGCATCGAAAGGAAACAGCCTGGTTTGACCCATTCCCGTTTGACTTCCGGGTAGCTGGATATATCACCGGTTTCGTTGGAATTACAGTAAGTGACGATATCAGAATCACGTACAACGTCTTCCAGACTATCCACAACAGTGATGGTTGTAATCTGTGGGTAGGTTTCTTTTATCCAAGTAATAAAACTATCGAGACTTTTCTGGCCACGACCTTTTACTTTAATGGTATCGATATCCGGGCAAGTGGCCATAAAGGCCGCAATAGAGGTTTTACCCATAACGCCAGGCCCCAATAGACCCACCGTTTTGGAATCTTTTCGAGCGAGATGACGAGCTCCTACACCTGGCACGGCTCCGGTGCGATAAGCCGACAGCAGGTTGGCTGACATATAAGCCATGGGGGCACCGGTATCAATATCATTCAGAATGAACATCAAAATAGAGCGGGGTAAACCTTTTTCACGGTTGGCGATGTTCGAGCCATACCATTTCACCCCACAGGTCTGGAATTCACCACCCAGATAAGCAGGCATCGCCATCAGACGACGGTCGGCAGTGGGTTTTGGCATGGTTGGAAATGGCGACTCTTCCGGAAAGGTAATCATGGCACCATGAGAATCACTATTTGGCCCCGCCATGCGATAATCACCTTGGTGTAATAAGGTGAACATGCTTTCCATTGTATCGACACATTTGGCCATATTCATAACGCCAGCTTTGATCATGTCCGGCTCGGAAAGATAAATAAAATCGATTTTCGTATTCTCTGACATAACATCACCTTGGATCTGGGAATGAGCACTTTCGTACTTGTATTCAGCTGCCATGCACTCATCAGAATAAATAATGATTGGCCAAACTAATGAACCGGGCTAGCTGTGGAAAGATATAATCCTAGACGGAGAAAAATCTCTCGTATTGAACTTTTGCGACATGAAATCAAGAAAGACAGACAGCAAAATGTTTGGCACTTTCTTTGCTTGAGATGGCGTATCCTAGATATATTCAGCGAGCGAATTTAAGCCATGTCTCATGCTTCCCTTGTTCGTTATCTTGCTGGAATTCGCTCCAAACAACCCTGGTTGGTGCTTAATTCTGCCGAGACATTTTCTCTGTCGGGGTCGGATAATCCGGTTATTTCCCACTTCTACAGTTTTGAAGCCAAAGATTCCACCGAAGCCACGTTTGCGATCCCGGATGGCTGCATCGACATCCTGTTTGACTGTGACAGCAGCCAGCCGACGGCAGAAGTCTTTGGCACGCCGATGAAAGCCATCGACATCGACCTGAGCAGCCATCATCGTTATTTTGGTGTGCGATTTGTGTCTGGTGCCATGCCCGATTTTCTGAATGTCTCGGCGGAAGAACTGATTGAGCAGCACTATGGCTTTCAGGAGCTGGTTCCTGAGTCAAATCAAGTGTTTGAAGAGATCGTGACAAGCACAAACTTTGCCGAACAGGTGGCTTTGTTTAGTCAGTTTTGTGCAGGTAAGGCGGTGCGTAAATCGTCAAATTTGACGGCCCAGGCAGTGCGCAGTATCTGCGAAAGCCATGGCAGTATTCATATTAACGACCTGGAAAAATTAACCGGCTACACCACCCGCTCGTTGCAGCGTCAGTTTCGGGCCGACATGGGCATGTCACCCAAGGCATTCAGCCAGATCATACGCTGCCAATCGGCGGTTTATGATATTAATCACAGTGATCAGGTGGCCTTTTCGGACTTGGCATCCGACCTCGGCTTCAGCGATCAA
The DNA here is from genome assembly GCA_913061185.1 of uncultured Oceanobacter sp. Classification (GTDB taxonomy): domain Bacteria; phylum Pseudomonadota; class Gammaproteobacteria; order Pseudomonadales; family Oceanobacteraceae; genus Oceanobacter; species Oceanobacter antarcticus. The sequence goes on along the minus strand of CAJXTI010000002.1, from coordinate 124,066 downwards.
TCCCACTTTTCCAGAGAATTCAAAAAGCAGGTTAATGCCACACCGCTTGACTATCTCAAGCGTGTGAAACACGGAAACTACTTGGAGCGCATCCGTTATTTATGACCAATCCTCGTTCATCCAAAGCCATTCCGCACTAAACTTGTGCTGAAACGAGTGGCATAAACACACCCGACGAGGCGCCTCGCCGATCTTGACGGTCGCGAGACGGATGAAAACGTCTGCTTTGGCCAATATTAGCCGCGCTTGTCGGCCACAAACGGGTTGGTTTTGCGCTCATGGCCAAAGGTGGAGCGGGGGCCATGGCCAGGTATAAATTCAATTTCATCCCCGAGTGGGAACAGCTTGTCGCGAATCGAACGGATCAGATCGGCATGATTCCCCTGCGGAAAGTCGGTGCGGCCAATCGAACCGTTAAAAATCACATCACCCACTAACGCCAGTTTTTGCTCTGGTTGCACAAATACCACATGGCCGGGGGTATGACCCGGCGTATGAATCACATCCAGAGTCACATCGCCAACCGTGACCTGCTCGCCGCCAGTCAGCCAGCGATCTGGAGTAAACATCTCAACATCCGGCAGACCAAACATCTGAGCCTGCTGCGACAGCGCCTGAATCCAGAAGTTATCACCCTTGTGCGGCCCTTCAATCGGTAACTGATAACGTTTGGCCAGCTCGGCCGTGCCGCCAACATGGTCGAGATGAGCGTGAGTCAGCAGAATTTTTTCCGGCTTGGCGTCCATGGCATTGAGTTTGGCGATAATCCGCTCAATATCACCACCAGGGTCAACAATGGCAGCCCGGTGCGTGGCTTCACACATCAGAATGGTGCAGTTTTGTTGGAAGGCAGTTACCGGCACGGTGGCAGTGATCAGGGCCATGGTGGTTGGTTCTCTCTGACGGATAGTGATTCTGAGGATTATTCGGCTGTCGGCCGTGGTGGCCACTGTATCAGAATTTCTTCAACGTCGGCGTCTGGCCCTGATAGCGGGGCATCATCATGCCGAGATCGGCGTTGATATAGGTGGGGTCGGCCACCAGGTAGCGTTTGCCTTCAAACAGCCAGCCGCTGCCGGTTATGGCGGTGTCTGTGGTGTTCATGGCAATGGCGGTGGCGACGTGGCCGGGTAATTCGACAATTAGTACCTCGGCGTCCAGTAGTTGTTTTGCCAACCAGCCAAACAGGGCGGCGCGGTCTTCGCAGTCGGAATAGGGGTAGTGCAGGGTTTCCAGTGGAAACAGGTAGTTTTCACTATGGAACTGTTCGGCGTCGGTTTCATAGCGAAAGCCGGTTTGCACCAGCCGCAACAGGTAGTTGATTTTGCTCTGGCGATCGTTCAAGCGGGCCAGTCTGGGGCGCAATTGCTCCAACAGCTGGTTGGCGGTTGTGGCGGGCAGTCCGGCCTGGAAGTAACCGGGCAGTGCCAGTTGTGGGTAGGTTGCCAGGTAGTCGCTGTAGTCGGCCGGGTAGCTGACCTTGAGATCCTGCTGCTGGCCTTGCCAGTTAAAGCTCACGGTGCGTGTTTCCTGAGCGCCACCCGGAATAAAACGGTAGGGGTCGGCAAAGCCGATGGGTCGGGTGCCGAGTTCGTGAGCGCCTTGATAGGTTTTGACGGTGCCAATCCCCAGCGGTTGTTCTCCGGGCTGCAGTGCGTAATAACGTTGATGGTCGAGTTCAAAGTAGGTAACGCCGTAAAGGGCTTCTTGTGCTGGCAGTAACAGGTGGATCTGCTGGTTATAGGCGACTCTGGCATCAAAACCGGCTTTTACCAGTAAAAACCAGCAGCTCAATACCTGGCTGTCTGGGTCGTTATGCAGGGCGTGGGCAAACTGGTTAAACAGCAAGGCGGTGGCCCAGTCGTTCAGTTGCCAGTCCGCAGCGGCGGTTTTTAATGCGCTGACAAGGGATTGGTGCAGGGTGCTGGCGAGTTGCTGCCAATAGGCCGCAATGGTCTTGTTATCGGGACGGCCGCTGAAAGTACTGTCGAAGCCTTCGGGAATGTCGAGGCTGAGCGTTCTGCCATAAAATGCAAGTTGTACGGTGTTGGCGCTGGTCGGCAGTTGTTCTGGAGGTACTATGGCGATGCGGGGGGGCGGAACGGGTACCGGCGGCGCTTGCTCGGGCGAGGGTATGGGTGACGTTGGCTCGGCTGGCTGGTTATCTGCCGTTGGTTGTTCCGGGGTGTCTGTGGGCGGGGCGATCGGGATTTGATCCGGTTTGGGTTCGGGGTCGCGCTGTTGGGCCGGTTCGACCTCGACGTTTTTCCAGCGTTGGTTCAGAAACGTCAGAAAGGCGCGGTCGTTTTTATCCAGATAAGACTGATAGTCGTTACGGGTTTGCTGTAACCACTGTTGGTAGTCATCGGTTTGCGAGGGGGTAGCGGCCAGTGAAAGTGAGCAGGGTATCAGCGCAACGGCAGCAAGGAGGCTGCGTAAACCTTTCTGGAATCTGGCGTTCATGGTTCTGCATTCTCCGTTGCTTTCAGGCTCTATAGCTGCGGCGGAGTGAGGGTATCGCGTCCGCCGCAAACCGGAGAGTCGTTTATTTCAGCTTGGCAATTTCTTCGGCCAGTTCATCAAACGATTTTTCGGACTGAAATTTTTGCCACAGCGCCTTGTCGTTTGCCATGGAGGTTTTTAATGCCTGTTCGGCCACCTGGGCCATGGTGTCGGCATTCAGGCCGACCAGTACCACCATTCCGCCGCTTGGGGTGGGCATCTGACGCAGGATTTTGGAGCCGACCAGCGTTTCCTTGGTGATCTGGCGCGTGACCGAGGAATTGACTTTGTCGACGGTTTCGCTATCACCGGCTCCGGTGGTTTCGGCGTACTGCTTGATCATGTTCTGGACTTCAATCCGCATGGTTTGAGCCAGCTCAACACGGGCAGCCGTTGCCGCCATCTGTTTCATAAAGTTGGGGCCTGCGGCGGTTTTGTCGGCATAACCGATGGCTGTCAGATCAACTCCTTCGACCGGTGCACCACACACCCACTCCGGTGCCTCCTTGCCCGAGCCATCGGCAAAGGCGCAGCTGACGGGCTGGGTTTCAATCGACTGATTTGATGAACAGCCAACCATCACCGCGATGGTGGCTGCCATTGCCCAATGTTTACAGGCCATAACGTTCTCCTTGTGTCGTGCTTGTGTTGTGTGAATGGGGCCAGTTCCGTTTGGAAGGCCGACACCCATAATGGTTCATTGTTGCAGTGCTTTTCTGGCGAGTGATTACTTTACGCCAGAAAAGCGACGCTTTTATTGATTTGGTCAACAAGGCTGCGACTTCGAGCTGGTTGCTCAGTGGCCACAGTGCCCACCTGCGTGTGCATGGCCATGGGCCAGTTCTTCGGCTGTGGCTGCTCGGGTGCTGAGAATGGACACTTGGAAATTCAGTGTTTTGCCGGCCAGCGGATGGTTGGTGTCGACATCGGCCATAAACTTGCCAACCTTGACGAGTGTGACCTTGCGCGGGCCATGTTCGGTTTGCACCTCGGCGGTCATGCCTGCGCGCCAGCGTTTGGCCCCTTGCAGGTGTTTTACCGGCACCCGTTGCAGGGCATCGCTACGAGGTTGGCCATAAGCCTGCTCCGGGGTCAGGGTCAGCAGCAGTTCATCACCTGCCGCGTGTCCGCTGAGGGCAGTTTCAAACGCCGCCAGCATCTGGTTTTTACCGTGCATATAAAATACGGGCTCGCCATCGAAGGTCGACTCAATCAGTTGATCATCGGTGTCGGTCATGCGGTAGTGTAATTCAACAACAGTATTGGCAGTAATCATCTTGGTTTCCAGCGTATCGTCCAGCTGCAGAGTATCCGGTTGTCGACCAGAGCAGGCAACTATTTACCGCAAGTTACCGCAAGCCAAGGCAAGCGCTGCTGCAAACAGAATCCCGTTAGCGGCACTTGATTTCGTGACTGACGGCCCCATCTTTTACCGCTGACCCGAATGTAAGCAGGAAGACGTTATGACAACAATTGTATCCGTCCGGCGCGGTGACCAGGTGGTGATTGCTGGTGATGGCCAGGTCTCACTGGGTAATACTGTGATGAAAGGCAATGCGCGCAAGGTGCGTCGGCTCTACAACAACCAGGTATTGGCCGGTTTTGCAGGCAGCACTGCGGATGCATTTACCCTGTTTGAAAAATTTGAGGCACAACTGCAACAGCATCATGGCCAGTTGACGCGTGCCGCCGTGGAGCTGGCCAAAGAGTGGCGCTCAGACCGTGCCCTGCGCAAGCTGGAAGCCATTCTGGCAGTGGCTGATCACACGGCGTCATTGATCATTACCGGTAATGGCGACGTGGTACAGCCGGAAGAAGACCTGATTGGCGTGGGATCCGGTGGCCAATATGCGTTGGCAGCAGCGCGTGCGTTGTTACACAACACCGAGCTGAATGCGCGTGAGATTGCAGAAAAAAGCCTGACGATTGCGGGGGAAATCTGTGTATTTACCAACAACAATATGACGGTTGAATGCCTGTCTGGCGGAGATAACGCATGAGCGAAATGACCCCGAGAGAAATTGTGCACGAGCTGGATCGCCATATTATTGGTCAGCAGAACGCCAAACGCTCTGTAGCGATTGCCTTGCGTAACCGCTGGCGTCGCATGCAGTTGCCAAAAGAGCTGCGTGATGAAGTAACACCGAAAAATATCCTGATGATTGGTCCGACCGGGGTGGGTAAAACCGAGATTGCCCGGCGTCTGGCGAAGCTTTCCAATGCGCCCTTTATCAAGGTCGAAGCCACCAAGTTCACTGAAGTGGGCTATGTTGGCAAGGATGTAGAATCCATTATCCGTGATCTGGTCGAAACCGGCATCAAGATGCTGCGTGAGCAGGAGATGGTGAAGGTGGCACACCGGGCCGCTGCCGCCGCAGAAGAACGTATTCTCGATGCCCTGTTACCACCACCACGCTCCTCTACCCAGAGCGAGTGGGACACCACCACCGATGTCAAACCGGCAGACTCTTCAACCCGCCAGATCTTCCGCAAGAAACTGCGTGAAGGTCAGCTGGATGACAAGGAAATTGATATTGCTGTCTCCCAGACGCCGGTTGGCGTTGAGATCATGGCTCCTCCCGGCATGGAAGAAATGACCAGCCAGTTGCAGAGCATGTTTTCCAGTATGGGGAGTGAGAAAAAAACCACTCGCAAGCTGAAAATCGGTGATGCGCTCAAGCAGCTGCAAGACGAAGAAGCCGCGAAAATGCTGAACATGGATGACCTCAAGGCCAGGGCTGTCGAACTGGTTGAGCAGAATGGCATCGTCTTTATCGACGAAATAGACAAGGTCGCTAAACGAGGAGAGTCGGGTTCTGGCGGTGATGTCAGCCGCGAAGGGGTGCAGCGAGATCTGCTGCCATTGATCGAAGGCTGCACGGTCAGCACCAAACACGGCATGATCAAGACCGACCATATCCTGTTTGTGGCGTCTGGCGCGTTTCACCTGGTCAAACCGTCGGATCTGATTGCTGAATTACAGGGTCGCTTACCGATTCGGGTGGAGCTGCAGGCGCTGACGCCGGGCGATTTCGAACGCATCCTGACCGAGCCAAATGCATCACTGACCGAGCAGTACCGCGCTTTGATGAAAACAGAAGGTGTGGATCTTGAATTCCGCCCGGATGCCATCAAGCGGCTGGCCGAGATCGCCTACGAAGTGAATGAAAGTACTGAAAATATTGGTGCCCGCCGTTTGCACACCATTATGGAACGCCTGCTGGAAACGGTCTCGTTTGATGCCACCGACCTGACCGAGGCGGTCGTGATTGACGCTGCCTATGTTGAAGCCCAGCTGGGTGATGTGGTGAAAAATCACGATCTGAGCCAGTTTATTCTCTGATCTGAAACGTGAATTCAGCTGGCTGAATTCACGTTTGTTGTATTGCTATTGACAAGTAACAGAACAGGCAACAGACAAAGGGAGCGCATCACGCGCCCCCTTTGTTGATTACCGCTATTGTCGAGCCGCTATTGTCGAGCCGTTATTGTCGAGCCGCTATTGTCGTGTCACTACGGCTGCGACTCATGTCGTGCGAGCGATTACACCTTGAAGCGTTCGATCAGGCTATTTAACTGACGAGTACTCTCCGCCAGGCTGGTCACCGTGTTGTCGTTACGAGTCGCGTTTTCACTGATGGTACGCGAGGCCTCGGCAATCTGAACGATATTGCTACTGATCTCGTTCGACGCGACACTCTGCTCTTCGACGGCACCGGCAATACTCAGGTTCATCTCCGAGATGGTGCTGACCGCCGAGGAAATGGAGGCAATGGTTTCGCTGGCCTGCTTGGACATCTCCGAGGTCGTTTCCGAATTACGGGCATTTTGCTCCATTGACGATACTGCCTGCACCGCCTGTTCTTGCAGCCGTGAAATCATGTTGTTGATTTCCTGAGTGGATTCCTGAGTGCGGGAAGCCAAAGTACGCACTTCATCCGCCACGACGGCAAAACCTCGTCCTTGTTCACCTGCTCGTGCGGCTTCAATGGCCGCATTTAACGCCAGCAAGTTGGTCTGTTCGGCAATGCCTCGAATCACGTCCAGTACGGAACCAATCGAGTCGGTCTCCGCTTGCAAGCCTCGAATCACGTCGCTGGACTGGTTGATGCTGTTGGCCAGGTCGGTAATCCGCTGCTGGGTATCCTGCATGGTGTGTAAACCACGTCTGGCGTTGTCGTCTGCTTCCCGCGCCGCACCTGCCGCCCGTTCGGCATTACCGGCGACTTCCTGAATGGTCAGACTCATTTCGTGGGAACCCGTGGCCGCCATATCGCTTTGCTGTAATTGGCGTTCGGTCATTGCACGGGTGGTACGGCTGATCTCGGAAATATTGTGGGTTAGCTGGCCCAACACCTGAGTAGTGCTTTTGCTTTCCGATACGACTTTCTGAATGGCCTCAACAAACAGGTTAAAGGAACGCGCAATCTCGGTGATTTCATCATTGCCCTGAGCAGGCAGTCGCTGGGTCAGATCCCCTTCACCACGGGCAATGTCTGACATGGCGCGGTTAACATTGTGCAGCGGTTGTCGAATACTGTTGGAAATAAGATAGATAGTACCGACCAGCAATAGCACAAAAACCACCGAGGTCGAGATCATATGGATGGCGGTCTTGCGGAAGACAGTGTCAATATCATCGGTATAGACGCCAGTCCCCACGACCCAGCCCCATTCCGGCAGCAAACGGACAAAACTGACCTTGGCGACAGGGTCGCTTTGTTCTGCTTTAGGCCAATAATAGTGCACAAAACCACCATCCGGGTTCGCCAGGGCCACTTTGGTGATATCCCGGGTCAGGGGTCGACCGTTGGCATCTTTAAGATCCGACATGTCCATGTCGTTCAGCTTGGGGTTGGCACCGTGCGCCAGCATGATGTTGTCGGTACTCTGGATAAAAAAGTAACCACTGCCGTTGTCGTAGTGTTGGGCAGTGATGGTTTCTTTGGCCAAGCGCTGGGCTTCTGCACGACTGAGGCCTTCTTTTTCAAGATTGGCGAAGTGTGTCAGCAAGCTGTAGGCATTATCGGTGAGCTGTTGGACACTCTGGTTCTTGGCATTGGTCAGCGTGTTATAGGTCTGTTGCAACGCCGTGATCTGGATGATAACAACGCAGATTATGGCCGTTCCCAATAAGAGCCACAGGCGGCTCCGAATACTGATGTTGCGAAATAAAGACATAATACGTTTCTCGTCTGTTCGGTATCGGCGTGGGCGACGAGAGGTTGTACCGGGTTCGTTTCGGTAAATACCAGGCTATGTCGTCGCGGTATGTTGTCAGTCTAGGTTATATTTCAGAGATACAAGTCGTTATCGGCAGAGAGGTGCACCAATGAAGCCAGATGGCATAAAAGTCAGAAAAAACAGTCGTTGCCTGGAATTACGGTATGGCGATGAAACGCATGAACTCAGCTTTGAATTGCTGCGGGTATTATCCCCTTCAGCCGAGGTGCGTGGCCATGGTACGGGTAATGGCGTATTACAATCGGGCAAGAAAGACGTGGGCCTGTTGAGGATCGAGCCAGCCGGTAACTATGCGTTGAAACTGGTGTTTGACGATGGTCATGATTCCGGGCTGTACGACTGGCATTATCTGCGCCATTTATGCCTGAATAAGGATTCGTTATGGCAGGATTATCTCGATCAGCTGACCGCCGCCGGTGCCCATCGAGAACCCCTGCTCATTAATATTCGTGGGCTGTGACAGCAGATTGAGCAGCATCCGCCACCTTTGGGTATACTGATTACCATGAATAACATAAAACCAGTCTCAATCAGCCGCCTGTGGCGCCCTAACACACCCCTCATAAGAACAGGAGCCGTACATTGACGGATTCCCCCACCCCAAAACATTCCCCCATTCACGACCCCAACGCTGCGTTGGAGGCACAGAAGTACGATAATCCGGTTCCCAGCCGGGAAGCATTGCTGGCGTTGCTGGAGCAATCCGGTCGCCCAATGACTCATGAAGATGTGTGTGAAGCGCTGGCAGAAACCGATCCGGAACGGGTTGAAGCCTTGCGTCGCCGACTGATTGCCATGTCGCGCGATGGCCAGCTGATGAGCAACCGGCGCAGCCAGTTTTTTCCGATGGAAAAAGCCGACTTGGTGACTGGCGTAGTGATGGGCCACAAAGACGGTTTTGGTTTTGTCTTGCGCGACGGCGATGACGACATTTATTTGTCGAACCGTCAAATGCGCAAAGTATTCCACGGCGACAAGGTCGCCGTACAGATTCTCGGGCTGGATCGACGTGGTCGTCCGGAAGGCAAGATTGTCCAGGTGATTGAACGCAATACCCAACACATCGTCGGGCGCTATTTTGATCAGTCTGGCGTTGGCGTAGTACAGCCGGATAACAAGCGTGTCAGTACGGAAGTGCTGGTGCCAGCCGAAGGCCGCCACGGTGCCGAACACGGCCAATTTGTGGTGGTCGAAATCACCGCCCAGCCGAAGCAGGGCGGTCTGCCAATTGGCAAGGTCATCGAGGTTCTGGGCGAACACCTGGCACCGGGAATGGAAATTGAAGTGGCGATTCGCAGCCACGATATTCCCCATGAATGGCCTGCGGCAGTGACGGTTGAAGCTAAAAAACTGTCTGACGAAGTCCGCGAGCAGGACAAAGCCAATCGTATTGATTTGCGGCATTTGCCCTTCGTCACGATTGACGGTGAAGATGCCCGCGATTTTGACGATGCGGTGTACTGCGAGCGCAACCGGAACACCGGTGGCTGGCGCTTATACGTCGCCATTGCCGACGTATCCCATTACGTCAAACCCGGTTCAGCACTGGATCAGGAAGCCCACACTCGCGGCAACTCGGTGTATTTCCCCGGTTTTGTTGTACCCATGCTGCCAGAAAAACTCTCCAACGGTTTGTGCTCGCTGAACCCGGCAGTGGATCGCCTGGTGATGGTGTGTGAAATGACCATTTCCAAAGCTGGCAATATCTCCGGCTACAAGTTTATGGAAGGGGTGATCTACTCCCATGCCCGGCTGACCTACAACAAGGTCTGGATGATGCTGCAGACACCACGCAGTGAAGACGGGCAGGTGTGGCGAGATCATTACCCTGCCGTCGTGCCGCACATCGAAAACCTCTACAGCCTGTTCCAGCTCTTACGGGGCAAGCGCGAAGAACGTGGTGCGATGGACTTTGATTCGGTAGAAACCCGCATTGTGTTTGATGCCGAGCGCAAGATTCAGGAAATCGTGCCGGTTGCCCGTAACGACGCTCATATGCTGATCGAAGAGTGCATGCTGGCTGCCAACGTCTGTGCCGCCAACTTCCTCGATAAATACAAGGTGCCGTGCGTCTACCGTGTCCACGCCGGGCCGAGTGACGAAAAGCTCGAAAACCTGCGTTCTTTCCTGGGTGAAATGGGACTGTCGATCAACACTGGCAAAGCCAAGCCGACCCCCAAGAACTACCAGGAACTACTGAATAGTATTCAGCAGCGTCCAGATTCCCACCTGATCCAGACGGTACTATTACGCTCCCTCAGCCAGGCGGTGTATCACCCGGAAAACGAAGGCCACTTTGGGCTGGCATATAAGGCCTACACCCATTTTACCTCGCCGATTCGCCGCTACCCGGATTTGCTGGTACACCGTGCCATTCGCAGCGTGATTCGCAGCGAGCAGGAATGCAGCAATGCTACCCGTGCAGACGGTGCCAAACCGCTGGCCAAGGCCGATATTTATCCCTACGACATGGCGCAGGTCATTCAGCAGGGTGAGCATTGTTCCATGACAGAGCGCCGTGCCGATGACGCCACCCGCGATGTGAATGATTTCCTCAAGTGTGAGTACATTCAGGATCGGATCGGCGAAGTCTTTGAAGGCGTGATTACCGCCGTCACCGGTTTCGGCCTGTTTGTTGAACTGAAAAACGTCTATGTCGAAGGACTGGTGCATATCTCCTCGCTGGCGAACGACTTTTACCAGTTCGATGCCGTCAAACATCGCCTGGTCGGAGAACGTACTCGGCGTACTTTCCGCCTGGGTGACAGCCTCTGGGTGCAGGTCTCCGGTGTTAATCTCGATGAGCGCAAGGTTGATTTTGATCTGGCAACGGCCCCCGGTAATGCCGGGCGAGCCATGCCTGAGCCACCGCGATTACCACGTCGACGCTCCAAAACAGCCGCCGCTGGTGCTGGTGTCAAGACCGGTGCTGCCGGGGTAAAAGAAGAAGTACTGAAACCTTCAGGCCGTCGTCGTAAAAAACCGGCTGCCGCTGCTGCTGCGCCCACCAGCGCTGTCGTTGGTGATACCGCCAGCGCCGACAAGGAAGTCGGAGCCAGGAAAAAAAGCCGCAAAAAATCGTCGAGCAAACGCCAGAAGCTGAACGCCAAAAAAGCCCCGGCCGGTACAGCACCGGTTGCCGCCAAAGACAAGCCGAAAGCAGCCAGCAAGGCCAAAAAAGCCAAGCGTAAAGCCGCGCCCAAAGCCAAAAGCGTCACCAAACCCTGACACTGCATAAACCCGAGGGCAGGCCGATACCTGCCCGCTGACGAGACAAATGAATGAAGCTTGATGCTGTATATGGCCTGCATGCCGTCACCACCCTGCTGCAACGCAGTCCGGATCAGGTGACGGAAATCTGGGTACAAAAAGGCCGCGTTGATCAGCGTATGCAAAGAGTGCTGGACGAAGCCCAACGGCTTGGCCTGGATGTGCGTGAAGCCGACAAAGGCTTACTGAACCAGAAAGCCGACGGTAACCATCAAGGTGTGATTGCGTTTCGCAAACCGCTACAGGGCGTGAGTGAACGTAACCTGCCCGATGTGCTCGACCGCATAGCCGGCCCGGCGTTTATCCTGATCCTGGATGGCGTGACCGACCCGCACAACCTCGGTGCTTGCCTGCGTACCGCCGATGCCGCTGGAGTACATTTGGTGATTGCTCCGAAAGACAAATCGGCACCATTGAATGCTACCGTCGCCAAGGTCGCCTGTGGTGCTGCCGAAGTGGTTCCTTATGTCCAGGTGACCAACCTGGCCCGTACCATGACCGAACTGCAAGAACGCGGTATCTGGCTGGTGGGTACCGCAGGCGAAGCCACCACCTCGGTCTACCAACAAGACCTCAAAGGCCCACTGGCACTGGTGATGGGCGCAGAAGGTGCTGGCATGCGGCGTTTGACCCGCGAACACTGTGATCATCTGATCAATATTCCCATGGCGGGTGAAGTCAGCTCAGTGAATGTCTCGGTGGCGACAGGCATTTGTTTGTTTGAAGCGGTGCGGCAGCGGCTGGCGCTGTAATCAAAGGATAAGCGTCGGCGAACACCGCATTATCTGAAAACAACAACGGGAGCATACGCTCCCGTTGTTGTTTTAACTGTTGTGTTTAGCTGTTGTGTTTTATTTGTTGGTGGCTTGAACCAGGTTCACCCGGTCAAAGCCAAGGTTCTGTCTGGCACCTGGTGCTCAAAACCGATACCCGATCGCGCCAATGTATTCATCGTAATAAATCTTCTGGCGCGCCTTGTCACTGCTGTCGTGGCTGGTCAGCACATCATTCATATTGACGTAGCCGTATTTACCGATAAAGCGCACAAACAGCCCCTGCCACACGTTGGCTTCAACGCCAATTTTTACCAGCGTGCTGTAACCGGCAACGTGCCATTCATCGTTACGATCGCCACTCATCAGTTTGACGTTGCTTTTGGGGTACATGATGCCCGCACCTGCTCCGGCAAACAGAGCGATGTCCATGTCTGCACCGTGCTGCCACACGGGCAGGTAGGCTTCGGTTTCCAGTGAGATCTGGTTAAAACCGTCGGTGTGTTCGTAGGTCAGGAAGTCTTCGGTCAATACGACATCCTCGGCGGCGGGGTCGGTTTTCTCAAAGCCGTTACGATCGTTGGTGCCGGTCATGCTGACGGTCTGATCCTGCACCATCACATACTTCATATGATCCCAGCCCAGCGATACCGACCAGTTGTCCTGTACAAAGTAGCCGAAACGCCAGTTGTATTGGGGGATGGTTATGCGACCGGGATTCAGATAGCTGTGAAAAATCTGCGCGATGCTGAACTGGGTCTGGTGATCCTTGGCGGAGACGTTATGCAAGGTGAAATCGTAGTCGTCTCCTTCAAAGTGAATATCGCTGTCGGAATAGGTGGCGTTGTTCCAGCCCCAATAACCGTACCAGTCGCCCTGACTGCGCATGGCAGCCTCGCTGGCAGCGGAATAGCAGGAGCTGGCCATCAACAGGATGGCAATGGATACAGGGGACTTCATGTAATTACCTTGAGGTGAAAATAGTGCAAGAAGGCGGGGAGGCTAGCAGCTATATGGCTGGCTCATAATGTCTGATTATGGAACAGGGTTATGTAATAAATGGCACAAGTGAAAAAGGCCGCCTGGCGAACGGATCCTGGCTGGCTGAAAGGCCGGGTTGGAATAACGGTATCAATGAATAAGCCCAGTCTTTGTAAGGATTAAGTAGATAGGTTCAGCATGGGACAACAGCAGAACCGGATCTGCTGATGACCGAGCAGCACCTGGACGCCAGCATGATGGAACACTCAAATCCATTGCGCTGTCTTCCCTGCGGGATGATGGCTGCATGCTGCTCACTCCAAAATGGCTAACCCGGTGTGATTTGATCATATAGGTCATCTGAGCCGTCGTTTTTGGGCAATATTGAGTGTACGACTGGCAGATGAATTGTCACTTTGCCTGTTTTTCCCTACTCTCTCGCCCCAATGCTATTACTCCTGATGTCGCCAAGGACTCACCGATGTTCGACTTCGTTTTTACCCAGCCCGACTGGTGGCACGACTTGATCAGCCAGAACTATGACTGGTTCTGGGATGTCTCGGTGGCCATCATCCTCACCTTGTTGACCGGGGTTGTATGGCGCTTTGCCCGACGCCGTTTGCTGGCACTGGTCACCCGTACCAATAACCATTGGGATGATGTGGTGGTGGACGCTTTGGGTGTGCCGATCAACTGGATTATTCTTGCCATTGGAGCCAGCTGGATTGCGGATATTACCGCTCGCAGCTTTGAGATTGGCGTGATCATGACCAGTATTCCCCTGGCGCGTCAGCTGTCGCTGATTGTGCTGGTGGCCTGGGCGATCTGGCGACTGATCAACCGGATTGAGCATCGGCAGATCTCCTCTGGTGCTGACCCTACCACCATCGAACTGGTGGGCAAGATTGCTCGGGTTGTTGTGATGATTTTGATGGCGCTACCTATCTTGCAGGCGCTGGGCATCACCATTTCCGGTCTGTTGGCGTTTGGTGGTATGGGAGGGCTGGTGGTGGGTCTGGCGGCCAAGGATTTGTTGGCCAACTTTTTTGGTTCGTTGGTGGTGTATATGGATCGGCCGTTTCGGGTGGGCGACTGGATTCGTTCGCCAGACCGCAATATTGAAGGTACCGTGGAAAGTATTGGTTTTCGGGTCACTTGTATTCGCACGTTCGACAAGCGGCCGCTATATGTCCCTAACTCGGTGTTTACCAGTATCTCGGTGGAAAATCCGTCGCGGATGCTGAATCGCCGTATCTACGAAACCATCGGCGTGCGTTATCAGGATTCCGACGTGCTGGATACTCTGTTGCAAAACATTGAAGCCATGCTGCGCACGCATGCGGATATCGATACCAGGCAGACGATCATGGTGAATTTCACCAGTTTCGGAGCCTCCAGTCTGGACTTTTTTGTCTACTGTTTTACCAAAACCACCGACTGGGCGACCTATCACAAGATCAAGCAAGCAGTGATGCTGGAAATCATCCGCATTATTCACGCTGAAGGTGCCGACTGCGCGTTCCCGACCCGGACATTACATCTGGATTCCATGCCGCCACAGGTGACGGCAGCGATGGCCGCCGACAGCATGGGCAGCAAGGCCTGACCCGAGACGGATAAGATGTTCCTTACTGTTGATACTGTTGATCGTAGCAGTGAGGAACGCTTGCCAAAACGCATCAGCCAAAACCCGCCAGCCAAAACGCATCAGCAATGGTATGGTCTTTGTTTGAGGAATCAGCAACGACGGAGCCTTCATGACCCCAGGTCTTTCTTCTTATCAATGGCATACCGATATATCTCCCCTGGCCGACACTCTGACGACAGCACCGGATTATCTGATTATTCAGGATTTGGATGGCGTCTGTATGGGATTGGTGAATGACCCGCTGAGCCGCACGATGGATCCCGGTTATGTGCATGCAGTGCGTAACCAGGAAGGGCGTTTCTATGTCCTGACCAATGGCGAGCATATTGGCAAACGCGGTGTAAACCCGATGATTGATCGGGCGTTAGGAAATGGCGTTGCCAAAACCGAAGGGCTATATTTACCCGGTCTGGGCGCTGGCGGGGTGCAGCTGCAAAATCGTTTTGGCAAGGTCTCTCACCCTGGTGTCAGCTCACAGGAAATGGCCTTTTTGCTGCAAATCCCGGTCAAGGCCCGCTACTTTCTGATTAACCTGCTGGGCAACTCACCGTACAACCTCGCCAAGGAAAATATCCAGCTGCTGGCGGAAGCCGTGGTGCTGGATAACCGCGCTTCGCCGACCATCAATGCCAACTTGCTGAGTGCAGTACTGGGTTCGGTCACCACTGTCAGGCAGTTACAACAAGACTTGCAGCGTTTTATGACCCGGCTGCTGCAAGACGCGCAGTCACAGGGTATGGGGGAGTCGTTTTTTATTCACTACGCTCCCAACCTGGGCACCGATCCGGCCACTGGGCTGGAACGTATCAAGCCTGCGGATGACAGCAGTTGGGGTACGACCGACTTTCAGTTCATGCTCAAAGGAGCGGTGAAAGAGTCCGGCGTGCTGGTGTTGCTGAACCAGTATTTCGCCGCCAAAACCGGGGCCTATCCGCTGGGAGCAGACTTCAGCGTGCGTACTGCGCCCGCTTCCCATAACGCGCTGCTGGAACTGGCGCAATCTGCTTTTGATCCGGCGTTAATGCCCAGAATTATAGGCGTTGGCGATACCATCACCTCTCACCAGATTGATGGTGAATGGCAACGCGGCGGCAGTGACCGGGGCTTTCTGACGCTGGTTCAGGATCTCGGCCAGGCGTTTGATTCCGACAACGTTGTGGTACTGATCGACAGCAGTGGTGATGAGGTTATACGTCCGGCGGTGGATACCGGCGCACTGCAGCGTTATTGCGCCACAGACCCGCAATACTGGCAAGCAGTGGCCGGATTAAGTGATGCCAATGACCCACTACGAGTGAATTTTGTGCTTGCTGGT
This sequence comes from uncultured Oceanobacter sp., assembly GCA_913061185.1. Taxonomy (GTDB): domain Bacteria; phylum Pseudomonadota; class Gammaproteobacteria; order Pseudomonadales; family Oceanobacteraceae; genus Oceanobacter; species Oceanobacter antarcticus. The sequence continues at coordinate 108,333 of CAJXTI010000002.1, read as the reverse complement.
CACTCTGAGTACCGGGCATTTTTTGTCTCTGCGTTGGGTTAACCGGTGTGCTTGAGCCGCTCGATTCGAGATCTGCGAGGCCGGTATTCTTGAGTGCTGGCAACAGACGGATGGACAGCAGTTGACATCTGCTGACGGATAACCCTATTTTCTCTCGGGGTTATTTATGATCCTGATTGCCACATCGGTCGATCAGTAATGACTATGACCCCCTTATAAAAGATCAATTTAATCTATGATCTGAAAACGCGCATTATCAATCTCGTTCCCAGTCACATCACATTCACTCCATGGAGTAACAACGATGATCAACACTGAAATCAAGCCATTTGCAGCGACCGCTTTCAAAAACGGTGAATTCGTAGATATCACTGAAGCCGATGTGAAAGGCAAGTGGGCAGTATTCTTTTTCTACCCAGCCGACTTCACCTTCGTATGCCCAACCGAACTGGAAGACCTGGCCAGCAAGTACGACGAACTGCAAAAGCTGGGCGTAGAAGTGTTCTCGGTATCTACCGACACTCACTTCTGTCACAAAGCATGGCACGACACTTCCGAAGCTATCGGCAAAATCAACTACTACATGGTCGGCGACCAGACTGCCACCATCACCAGCAACTTCGGTGTACTGCGTGAAGGCCAGGGCCTGGCAGATCGCGCTACCTTCCTGATTGATCCAGAAGGTGTGATTCAGGCAATGGAAATCACTGCTGAAGGCATTGGCCGTGATGCAGACGACCTGATGCGTAAAGTGAAAGCGGCTCAGTACGTCGCATCTCACCCAGGTGAAGTATGCCCAGCCAAGTGGAAAGAAGGCGAAGCGACACTGGCTCCGTCTCTCGATCTGGTTGGCAAAATCTAAACTGATCGAAGTTGACTGCGTTGCTCATGCAGCGTTGGAATCAGGCTCGAAATGCTCATTTACAGACTCGTAAACTCGGCTTTCTCGCTTGATTCCGCCTTGCCTGACCTGCCTCACCGATGCTTCGGGTCGCAGGTCAACCCAAGGTTATCCTCATCGATGCAGCGTTACAGGGTGGGTCTTGCCCACCAGGGGTTCCGGGCCAGCTTTGGAACCCCCCAGCCTTGATTTTTTACCCACCCCATGGCGATTTATCTCACTGTGGATCTTGATAGTGGGTAGAGACTCGCAAATTTTTAACTCAATTCAATCCGGATGGTGATTTATGTTAGATACCAACATGAAACAACAACTGGGCACCTATCTTCAGAAAATCGTTCGTCCGATTGAGTTGACGGTGTCTGTAAACGAAACGCCCAAGTCCAAAGAACTGGAAGAACTGGCGCGTGAAATTTCTGACATGTCAGGGAATATTGCCCTGACCATCAAAACTGATGACGCGGGCCGAGTGCCACGTATGGCGGTTGGCCCGGAAGGCGAGCCAGCCCGTGTCACCTTTGCCGGTGTGCCGATGGGCCACGAGTTCACCTCGTTGGTGCTGGCCTTACTGCAAGCCGGTGGCTACCCGAGCAAGGAAAAAGCGGAATTACAGCAACAGGCCAAAGGTCTCTCCAAATCTCTGAACTTCGAAGTGTACATTTCGCTGTCGTGCCACAACTGCCCGGACGTGGTGCAGGCCATTAACCTGATGGCGGTACTGAACCCGAATGTGACCGCAACCATGATTGATGGTGGCGTCTTCCCTAAAGAAGTGGAAGAGCTGGGCATTATGGCGGTGCCGACGCTGATGCTGAATGGCGAACCGTTTGGTAATGGCCGCATGACGCTGGAAGAAATCCTCAACAAGGTTGACGATAGCGCCGAAGAGAAAAAAGCCGCTGAACTGGCTGCCAAGGCACCGTTTGATGTGCTGGTGGTGGGGGGTGGCCCAGCCGGTGCGTCGGCTGCCATTTATACCGCCCGTAAAGGTATTCGTACCGGTATCGTGGCCGACCGTTTTGGTGGTCAGGTGATGGATACCATGGCGATCGAGAACTTTATCTCCGTCAAGGCGACCGATGGCCCACGACTCGTCGCCGGGCTGGAAGAACACGTCAAGGAATACGATATTGACGTGATGACCAACCAGCGCGCCGTCAATATCCGCGAGATAGACGGTGCTGATGGCAAAAAGATCAAGCAGGTTGAACTGGAAAACGGCGCAATATTAACCGCCAAAGCCGTCATCCTGGCGACCGGTGCCCGCTGGCGCGAAATGAATGTACCGGGTGAAGACCAGTACAAAACCAAAGGCGTGGCGTTCTGCCCGCACTGTGATGGCCCGCTGTTCAAAGGCAAGCCGGTGGCCGTGATTGGTGGTGGTAACTCCGGTATCGAAGCCGCGATTGACCTCGCCGGTATCGTTGAACACGTGACCGTACTGGAATTTGCCGACACCCTGCGTGCCGACGCTGTGCTGGTGAAAAAAGCCGAATCGCTGGCCAACGTCACCATCATCAAGGAAGCCATGACCACAGAAGTGATAGGCGACGGCAACAAGGTGATTGGTCTGAAATACAAGAATCGCCGCAACGATGAAGAACACCTGTTAGACGTAGCCGGGATCTTCGTCCAGATTGGTCTGGTACCGAACAGCGATTTCCTGAAAAACAGTCTCGAACTCAGCAACCGTGGTGAGATCGTGATTGATAGCCGTGGTCAGACCAGTATGCCAGGAGTGTTTGCTGCCGGAGACGTCACCACCGTGCCGTTCAAGCAGATCATCATCTCCATGGGTGCCGGAGCGACCGCCGCACTGGGGGCGTTTGATTATCTGATTCGTAACTGAGTCAGGCCGCCACAGGCCGGTTATTAGCAGAAAAAAGCCACCGTAGCGATACGGTGGCTTTTTTATTGATCGGTCTAAATCTCGATCTGTTGGTCATGCCTGACTTTTTTTCGTCAGCCACACTTCCAACCCCTGGGCATTCAGATTGGCATCGGTTGCCAGCCACTGTTTGGCCAGTGTTATATCGAATGCGGGATTAACCTGTTGTACCCGTTCCAATAACCAGGCGGCCAAACTGTCGGTGATGCGTTGTAGGCGCCCTTCTACGGGTGTCTGTTGTTGTTCAGCGATAGCCACTACCGTATCGAGAGAGTCGAGTAGCTGCTGAACATTATGCTCTGTGGGCCGAATGGCACCGTAGTGGGTCAGGTACATAAATTCCGGCTTTAATCCGGCCAGGCGCAGGATGCTGGCACGCATGGCTTCGGGGTCGAAGTGTATGGGCGTGGTGGTGACGAATAACAGATTCTCACCTGCATCGTTATCAAACATACGGTAAGAGACGCCGAAGGTGTCGCCGGTAAAGATGCTGTTGCTGCCACTGTCGAGAACACAAAAATGGTGTTTGGCGTGCCCTTGTGTATCGAGGAAGGTGAGGGTACGGCCGTTAAAATCGAGTGTAAACGCATCTGCAGCTTCTATCACCCGTTCGGCAGCGATCGGTATCAGTGCGCCATACAATGAGTCGTATCGTTCATCGCCATACACTGCACGGGTTCCGGCCTCCAGTTTGGAGGGATCAATCATATGGGCTGCGCCCCGAGGGTGAATCACCAGACGGGCATTCGGGCACTCAGCCATCAGTTTGCCAGCGCCGGCGGCATGATCGAGATGGACATGGGTCGGAATCACATAATCGACCTGTTCCGGAGTCAGGCCCAGGGCGGCAATATGATCAAGTATGTGGGGAACGGTGTAGGCGGTGCCGGTTTCTATAATGGCCAGGCGCTCACCCTGACGAATCACATAAACGCTGGCTACACCAGGGGTGACGTAGTCGGCATCCAGCTGCCAGATACCGTGGGGATGGACGATGGCTGGTGGATAAGGGGTAGGCAGATTGGTGGTTATTGTTGTCATCAGGCACCTCTGGTTGTTTGGTCGTCAGTAGGAACGGTCTTATTGTCAGTACATCAGCAGTGTTGGCAAGCCGCAACCAGACGAAGGATCCACGGGACGTTTTCTTCTGGCTTTGGCTGTGTTTATGCCGACAGCGGTTTCATGTGGAATAATTGGACTCGCCACGAGAGATCGTGGTGTTATTGCAGAACCGCCAGTCAGTTGCCGACAACAGCGTCCATCACAATCTCCAGCGCATCCAGTCGCTTTTGCCGATCGTAAATGTCGTTGGTAAACATCAGTTCATTCACGCCCAACTCTTTCACCAGCGCTTCCAGTTTGAATGTCAACGTTGCCGGGCCGCCCACCACTGCCATGGCAAGAAAGGATTGCACCTGGGCTTGCATCGGGATGTCCCAGAGTTCATCCATATTGGCTACGGGTGGCGGCAAGAACAGCGGTTGGCCACTCATCAGCGCCATCACCCGTTGCTGGCTGCTGGTGGCAAGGTAATGGGCTTCTTTATCGCTGGCGGCGGCAATCAGGGGAATGGTGGCAATCGCATAAGGTTCGGACAGCTGTTCAGAAGGACGGAATTGTTGCTGGTACAGGGCCAGTGCTTCATGCAGGTAGCGTGGGGCAAAATGGGCTGCAAAGGCATAGGGCAGGCCTCTGTGAGCGGCCAGCTGTGCACTGAACAAGCTGGAACCCAGCAGCCAGATGGGCACATGGGTTCCACTGCCTGGATAGGCTTTGACCCGCTTGCCGGAAGTATCATCACCTAACAGTCGTTGTAGCTCGGCGACTTCGGCGGGGAATTGTTCGGCGCGCATGTCGTCGCGGCGTAACGCCCGGCTGGTGATGGGGTCGGTACCGGGGGCACGACCAAGGCCGAGGTCAATACGATCCGGATACAACGATGCCAGGGTGCCAAACTGTTCGGCAATCACCAGGGGTGCATGATTAGGCAGCATGACACCGCCGGAGCCGACTCTGATCTGTTGGGTCTGAGCCGCTATCTGACCAACCAGTACCGAGGTGGCGGAGCTGGCAATACCTGCCATATTGTGGTGTTCCGCCAGCCACAGACGTTTGAACCCCAATTGATCCGCATGGCGGGCGTGTTCCAGCATGTGCTGAAGGGTTTGGGGAATATCTGAGCCTTGCGGGACGGTGGCCAGTTCCAGTAATGAGAGTGGGGTATCAGCAAGCAATGACATGGTGGCCTCGTTCAGTTTGGGGTAGAGCCGTCGATAAAAACCAGCAACAATCAATCGGTTGAATTGCCATGCTGTCATGCTTGTTGCGGCAACAACAGGGGGCGGTTTGGTACGGAGTGTTGCAGCCTCTAGAGGTTATCCTGGATGCCGGTCTTACAAGCGTTCAGTAACTCTTGTTGCAGCTCGGGGTCGTTCACTGCTCGGGCAATGGCGACACCACCAATCATCATCACCATATTTTGCAAAACTTGTGGTCGATCGACCTGTGCCACTTCCGACATTTTCCCCAGCATGCCTTTTAACAAACGGGTGTAACAGCTGCGTACCGGTTCGTCGCGCTGGGCAATATCGGTGACCAGAAAAGCCATCGGGCAGCCGCCGTGCTGGCCACTGATGTGCTCTTCGCTGAGGTAGGTCTCAACCAGGCGGTTCAGACTAGGCGGGGCGCTATCGACGGTCGGTTGGTCTGCGCTATCGGCACCAAGGGCATAACGAAAGCGGCGTATTCCTGCCCAAGTCATGGCTTCCGTGTACAACTCGGCTTTGGATTTGAAATGGCTGTAAAACGCCCCTCGGGTCATATCGGCGGCGGCCATGACCTGATCAATACCGGTTTGTTCGAAGCCTCTGGCGGCAAACAGCCGGGAGGCGGCCTTGAGGATACGCTCGCGGCTCTGTTGTTTGTGTTCCGGACTCCAGGCCATGGTTGGCTCCTAAAATATGTTCTTGAACATATTTTGAGTCGGGGTAGGGTGCCAATGCAAGCGATGCTTTATTTCAGACCCCATGCGGAGGGACGAGGTATGACTGATCTGAGGATGACCGATCTGGAGACACCGACGCTTTACGGAGCCCATTTCAGTCCATTTGTACGAGCTGTTCGAATCTACTGCGATGAACTAGGGCTGACTCATGTTCATACCCAGGCACCGTTAGGAGAGCCGATCGCATTTCGGTCGCCAGCGCATCAGGCGTTAAACCCGTTTTTGAAGATTCCGGTCTTGTTGCACCGGGATCTGGTGTTGTTTGAGAGTCCAGCGATTTGCCGTTATCTGGCCGGTTTACCGGGCGCACAACCACCGGAGCAGGTGCTGATACATGCCGAAAAGGCGCTGGTCGATCAATGGGCACTGGTGGCCAGCCAGTACGCCAACCAGAACCTGATGGATGGCCTGCTACTGGAACTGGCATTTCCCAAAGGTGAGGATGGCCAGGTTCGCATGGATCGGGTGCAGGAAAACCTGCCTGCAGCCCGCGCATTTCTGGCCATTATTGAGGCGCAGCTGAATCAACACAGCTGGCTGGCCGGGCAGCATTACAGTATGGCCGATGCCCTGATCACGCCATTTTTGCATTACGCCGACCAGGCACCCGTGCTGGATGCCGAAGGCAAGCTGATGAAACAGGGGACGGCGCTGGCGGATTACCTCGAGCGCTTGCGAGTGCGGCCATCTGCCGTGTATCTGAACCACCCCGATACCCAATCCCGTTAACCAATTTCGTTAACCAATTTCGTTAACCAGAAGAGGCTGTTATGAGTCGATTAAACCCCATGATCACGCTGGCACAATTAAACACCCTTGGTGCTGGCCATCTGCCAGGCCTGTTGGGCATGGAAATACTGGCGTTTGATGAAGGTCGGCTGGTGGCCGCCATGAATGTCACGCCGCAACACCTGGCACCCAACGGCTATTTGCACGGCGGCAGTGTGGTGTCGCTGGCGGATACGGCCTGTGGCTATGCCACCATACTGCACTTGCCGGAAGGCGGGCAGTCGTTCACCACGATCGAATTAAAAACCAATTACCTCGGCACGACCCGTGACGGCCGTGTGGTGTGTACTGCAACGGCGCGGCATCTGGGTAAAACCACCCAGGTCTGGGATGCCGAAGTGGTGGATGAGACGAGTGGCAAGACCATCGCCTTGTTTCGTTGTTCGAACGTGATTTTGTACCCGCAAGTCTCCTCCTGATCGGACAGTAATACACGCCAGCTTGTTCGTGGATTAACGGCTGGTCAGCAGATGAACCGTTACCATCACGATTAGCATGACGTTCACCAACAGTCCGATGCTGTAAAAATAACTGCGCGGGCTGGGATTCTTCTCGGTCGCAATGGCGTAATACAGCGCCATATGCAGCAGGCGGGTTATGGCGTAAATCCAGCACATCAGCCCCAGTTGTACGGCATCAAATCCAGACAGTAGGCCCACCAGTACCGGGCCGACCATCATTGGCAGGTTCTCCAGCGAGTTCATAAAGGTGCGGTGACTGCGGAACACAAAGGAGGCATGGCTCAGTTGTTTGTCAACGATACCGGGGATGTAATGCGGCTGTTTGCGATGCGCCAGAGTGGCTACCAGGCTTTGTACCAACAGTGTGGCAAACATCAGCATCAAGGCCTGCAAGGCCAGGCTGTATTGGTTGACTAATTCTGGCACGGGGTGCTCCTGTTGTGATCGGCAGAGAGAGGCCGGTCTGGGTGTTTATTATGAGCCGATTGTATTCTGCTCGGCGGTCACCGGTGGGTGCTTGTCCGGTAATATTAGCGACTTCTTCATCAACCAATGCAAAAATGTGTGGATTCTCTGCCAAAGGATTGATTATGCGCTGCCTGGATCGCTGTTTCCGTCTGATTTCACTCTTGTTGTTAGCACCGTTATTACCGTTGACCAGTACACAGGCTGCTACTTACTGCCAGTACACCGGCTGTTACTGATGGGGGCGAGGCTGTTGCCGCGCAAGATATGCACGAAAAGTCACGCACTGGGGCGCTGGTTTATCGACTCCCATTTGCAGCCGAACAATACCCGTGTGGTTCTCAGCCGCTTTGTACCAAACGATCGAAGCAGCCATGGGCGGGCGGAAATCGATCGTTCCAGCAAATCCCGGGTGAAAGTGTCCTTGCGGCACGCCTTGTCCAATCATGTCGGTGTTGAACTGAATAGCTATTATGTTTGGGCTGACAGCTGTCAAACGCTGTACCGCGCTGCTGATACCAGGAGAGAGTGCAGTCGGGTGTTACAGTCAAAAGGTATCAGCGTGGGGGGAGAACTGGGCACTCGTCTGCTCAAGCGTTGGTACTCAGGTGCCCTGGCAGCCGGTTTTTATTATGAAAACCTCGGACATCGAGACAGCGATAATGACATTCAATCAGGCAATGTCCCGGTGTCTGGTTTGCGGTGCGACAGTCACTGAATGTGTATCGCTTCAGTTTTGATGGTTCTGTTGGTATGCGCGGCGCATTGGCCAACACCTATCAGGATTACGAGGTCGAACGGGTGCAATATTTTGGCTCACTCGGGCTGGGCCTCCTGCGTTTCAACCTCTGACACAGTCTCAGTCTGTCGGGCTTGGGGCTGCTCTGCTGACGCTGGCTGAGCGGCGGGCAAATTGCTGTTCGATCGCATGGATACTGTCCTGGACAAAATCCACAAAGGCCCGCATCGCCGGGTTCGGTTGCTTGTCGCTGAGGTACACCAGACACCAGGAGCGGCGTAACGGAAAGCCCGCTAGTGGCAGTTGTTTCAGACTGCCGTTCTGTAACTCCGACAGTACCGTCAGCTTCGGTAATACCGTTACTCCCAGGCCCGCGATAACCGCGTGTTTCAGGCCGTCGTTGGAGTCGATCTGCATGATTGGTTGCAATGGAATACGGCATTGTCTACTCCACAGCTCCAGCGCCTGACGGGTACCGGATTCTTCCTCGCGGATAATCAGCCCTTGCGCCAGAAACTCCTGAATACCCACTTCGCGGCGTGCCAGCAACGGGTGGCCGGGAGCAACCAGCGGGATCAGCTCATTGTCCAGAAACGGCAGTGTGGCCAGGGTTTTATCCACTGGAGCCATGCCCATCACCACCAGATGATCGGTGTTATCGTGCAGGCGTCGCATGGACTCGGAACGGTTTACCATCCGCACATGCACCCGTACTTGTGGGTGGTTGGCCATAAAGTCCTGCAACAGATACGGCAGCACGCAGTGAGCGGTATCAACCGCCGCAATATTCAGCTCACCGGCAACCTGATTGCCCATCATTACCAGTTGATTTTGTAACGCCCCCAGTTCATCAAAAATGACGTCGATGCAGGAGGCCAATTTCTCCCCGGCGGCAGTGCAGAACAGTTTGCGGCCGACGTATTCGAATACCGGCTGCTTCAGCGCCTGTTCCAATTGTCGTACTTGTGAGCTGACGGCTGGCTGGGTCAAACCCAGTTGCTCCCCGGCCTTGCTGTAGTTGCGGTGCCGATAAACAGCCCGAAAGACCTGCAGCTGTCGGAAAGACAATCGATTGACCAATTGTTGCACAGAATTTGGCATATAAGACCGGAGTAAATAGCTGACTATAAGGTAAAACTTATAGCTATCTAAAATAATATCAATTTTGGATCAATATCCGAGTAACGTAGTGTGGAATGCATCAACCACGTTTGAGGCTTGACTCATGCTGAAGAAGGTACTGATCGCCAATCGCGGCGAAATCGCGGTGCGTATTGTGCGCGCTTGCGCCGAAATGGGAATTCGCTCGGTCGCCATCTACACCGAGCCTGACCGCTATGGCTTGCACGTCAAGCGGGCCGATGAAGCCTACTCGCTGGGGGAAGATGCGCTGGCCGGTTATCTTGATCCTTTACGGCTGGTAAACCTGGCGGTAGAAACCGGCTGTGATGCCATTCACCCTGGTTACGGTTTTCTGTCTGAAAACGCCGAATTTGCCCGCCTGTGTGAAGAAAAGGGTGTCACCTTTATCGGCCCGAAATCTGCCGTTATTCATGGTATGGGTGACAAGACTCAGGCCCGTGACTCGATGCGTGGTGCTGGCGTGCCAGTCACCCCCGGCTCTGACGGCAACCTGGCTAACGTTGACGAAGCGCTTGAGCTGGCTGAAACCGTGGGTTATCCGGTGATGATCAAGGCGACTTCCGGTGGCGGTGGTCGTGGCATTCGTCGCTGCGACAGCGCGGAAGAACTGATACAGCAGTACCCTCGGGTCATTTCCGAAGCCACCAAGGCCTTTGGTTCTGCCGATGTGTTCCTGGAAAAATGCATTGTTAATCCGCGCCACATCGAGGTACAAATTCTGGCCGACAGCCACGGTAACGTGATCCATCTGTACGAACGTGACTGCTCGATCCAGCGCCGCAACCAGAAACTGATTGAGATTGCACCCAGTCCACAACTCACGCCGGAGCAGCGTGAGTATGTGGGCAACCTTGCCGTCAAGGCTGCTGCCGCAGTGGGCTATGAAAATGCCGGTACGGTTGAATTCCTGCTGTCTGGCAACAAGGTCTACTTCATGGAAATGAATACCCGCGTTCAGGTGGAGCACACCATTACCGAACAGATTACCGGAGTCGACATTGTCCGCGAGCAGCTGCGCATTGCTGCCGGTTTGCCGCTCAGCTACCGTCAGGAAGACATCAGCTACCGTGGCTTTGCCTTGCAGTTCCGCATTAATGCCGAAGATCCGAAAAATGATTTTCTGCCCAGCTTTGGTCGTATCACCCATTACTATGCACCAGGTGGGCCGGGAGTACGGGTCGATACCGCCATTTATACCGGTTACGACATTCCGCCCTACTACGATTCCATGTGCCTGAAACTGATTTGCTGGGCATTAACCTGGGAAGAAGTGATCGCCCGAGGCAAGCGTGCCCTCGACGATATGCGCCTGCGCGGAGTGAAAACCACCGCGCCTTACTACCAGCAGATTCTCAGTCATCCGGATTTTGAAAAAGCCGTCTTTGATACCAGTTTTGTGCCTAGCCACCCCGAGCTGCTGAACTACTCGGAAAAACGTCACCCCAGTGAAATTGCCCTGGCGCTGGCCGCGGCCATCGCAGCCCACATGGCCGCCTGACTCCCACTTTGACCAGGAGATTTGAAAATGATCAAGAAGCCAGTACAAGTAACAGACGTTACTCTGCGTGATGCGCATCAGTCACTGATTGCTACCCGTCTGCGCACCGAAGACATGCTGCCGATCTGCGAAAAAATGGATCAGGCCGGATTCTGGTCGCTGGAAGTCTGGGGCGGCGCTACGTTTGATGCCTGCGTCCGTTTTCTGAAAGAAGACCCGTGGGAGCGTCTGCGTCAATTACGCGCTGCGCTGCCGAACAGCCGTTTGCAAATGTTGCTGCGCGGCCAGAACCTGCTCGGCTACCGTCATTACGCCGATGACGTGGTTGAGGCGTTTGTTCATAAAGCCGCTGAAAACGGGATGGATGTGTTCCGGGTATTCGACGCCCTCAACGATCTGCGTAACCTCGAAACTGCCATGAAAGCGGTCAAGGCCGCTGGTAAACACGCCCAGGGCACCATCTGCTACACCACCAGCCCAGTACACACGCTGGATCTGTTTGTGCAGCAGGCCAGAGATCTGGTCAACATGGGTGCAGACTCTGTGGCCATCAAGGATATGGCCGGTCTGCTGACCCCGTATGGCACCTATGATCTGGTCAAGGCGTTAAAAGAAGCCGTGGACGTGGACGTGGTGATTCACAGCCACAGCACCTCCGGTCTGGCGCCGCTGTGTCAGATGAAAGCAATCGAAGCGGGAGTCGACCGCATAGACACCGCCATCTCCTCCTTTGCCAGTGGCACCAGCCATCCGGCTTGCGAATCCCAGGTGGCCGCCTTAAAAGGCACAGAATACGACACCGGGCTGGATCTGGAGCAGCTGGGTGATATTGCTGACTACTTCCGCGAGGTACGCAAAAAGTACCACCAGTTTGAATCCGAGTTCACTCGGGAAGACGTCTCGGTGCAAATCAACCAGGTGCCGGGCGGCATGATGTCCAACCTCGCCAACCAACTGAAAGAGCAAAACGCCCTCGACAAGATTCGTGATGTGTTTGCGGAAATTCCACGAGTACGCGAAGACCTCGGCTTTCCGCCGCTGGTAACCCCCACCTCCCAGATTGTTGGCACTCAGGCGGTGTACAACGTGCTGGCCGGAGAGCGTTACAAAACCATCACCAACGAAGTGAAACGCTACCTGCAAGGCGGTTATGGCAAAGCACCGGCAGCGGTAAATGCCGAACTGTTAAAGCAGGCAATTGGCTCGGAAGGTATTATCGAAGCGCGTCCAGCCGACTTGCTCGATGCCGAAATGACTCGACTGAAAGCTGATATTGGTGACCTCGCCCTGAGTGACGAAGATGTGCTGACGTTCGCGATGTTCCCGGACCTTGGTCGTGAATTCCTGCAACAGCGGGCTGCAGGCACGCTGGTGCCTGAGGCGCTGTTACCGGTTGGCAGTGATAGCAAAGCAAAAATGGGTGTGGCGACCGAGTTCACCATTGATGTTCACGGTGAAAGCTACGACATTGCCGTTACGGGTGTGGGTGACTTTGGCGCTGGCAAACGCAAGATCTACCTCAGCATGGACGGCGTGCCGCAGGAAGTGATCTTCGAACCACTGAACGAATACGTTGACGATGGTGCCAGCAAAGGCCGCAAACGGGCAACCGAGCCGGGCCATGTTACCGCGACCATGCCGGGTAACGTCGTGGATGTACTGGTCAAAGAAGGTGACGAGGTGAAAGCCGGGCAGGCCGTTATGGTAGCGGAGGCAATGAAGATGGAAACTGAAATTCATGCCAATGTGGCCGGTACCATCCAGGCCGTTTATGTTGCCAAAGGGGATCGTATTACACCGGGAGAAGTACTGATCGAAATTGGCTGATCAACAAACCGCCAAACAGGTCTGTAAAACGGATCTGCTTGGCGGGCCAATCACAGCAGATCAGTCGCGGAAGAATAGCGGCAACCAGGGTAGCAGTAGCAACAGAATCGTCAGCATCTGGTCGTGCTGCTCAACTCCGCCGTTGTTGTCGGAATTATTATTATTCTCGAGATCAAAAAGGATGTGTTGCCGACGCGGGTAACGTAACCTCCGGCTTATAATTTTGAACAATCGTTTGATGGAATTTTGAGGAAGCAAGATGAAAAAACTGGTGCAGGGCGTGCTGAATTTTCAGCAAAACGTCTATCCGGCAAATAAAGACCTGTTTGGTGAACTGGCCGATGGCCAGAGCCCGGATGTCCTGTTTATTACCTGCTCCGATTCCCGCATCGACCCCAATATGGTCACTGGCTCCGAGCCAGGCGATCTGTTTATTTGTCGTAACGCGGGTAACATCGTGCCGCCGCCATCCAACTTCACTGGGGGCATGACCGCCTCGATCGAATACGCTGTTGCCGTATTGGGTGTGCGCCATGTAATTATCTGTGGCCATACCGACTGCGGCGCGATCAAGGGTGCGCTGGATATTCAAGCCATCAAGGATCAGGGTTTACCACACGTAAAAGAATGGCTGGGTCATTGTCGTTCTGCCATGGATATTGTCCGTGAACGCCATGGTATTTCCTGGAATGAACCGCTGGATCCTTGTTACCTCAACGAAGCCATCAGCCAGAACGTATTGCAGCAGGTCGCCCACATTCGTACCCACCCCTGCGTCGCGGCCAAAATTGCCACCAAAAAGATCTACCTGCACGGCTGGGTGTACGATATCAAGAGCGGTAATATTCTTTGTAGCGATGAGCAATGTGAAGAGTTCGTGCCATTTGCAGAACGTTACGCGGAACAAATCAAGGATCTCTAACACTTGAGGTACCGGTGCGTGCCTGATCTGACAGGCACGCCCAGGTTCCTAGCAGGCTGTTGATTTTTGTTTTCGAGGCAGTCAATGCAAGGCAAAAATAGGAGAAAAGAGGGAGTTTATGGTTGATAAATGACCGATTCAGGCCTGTTTTTAACACCGCAGTGACAACAACGCAGATAGAAAATCAACCGCCTGCTAGGCTCGGCGTATAACGCTGCCAATGTACAGCAGTAGTAGCGCCCCCACCGTTGCCATGATGACCGAACCGATAAATCCAACGGCAGCAATCCCCAGCAAGTTAAAGACAAAACCACCGATAAATGCTCCGGTAACGCCAATGACCATGTTACCGAAAAAACCGAATCCGCCACCGCGCTTCAGCGTGCCAGCTAACCAGCCGGCAACCGCACCAATTAGCAAAAATACCAATAAGCTCATTAAATCCATTGTTTGATCTCCCATCAATTGAGTGTCTATTCATTAGTCGCTATTAAGAGATTGGATGGATTTGCCGTTGAGAGTTCAAGAATCTGCTTTATCAACGTTAAATTCATGCTATTTCCCGACCTGACGGGATTGCAATGTGCTAGCAGATTCCTGACACCCTTGTCGGTTTAACGACAAAAAAGCCCACCAAACTCCAAGCAAAGGGGTCAAATGAGAGTGTTTTGCTATGGCACCTGGATTGCTCTCTATTTGGAGACCCATCCAATAACCAGCAATGCGTAAAACGCGACAGGAGCCAGTTATGTCAGTGACGTTTGAACTGAAAACCACCGAAACCCAGGAGTTCACCTTTGAGTTGCTCAGCAGCAGCGGCGACATGCTACTGCTCAGTGGGGATTACCCGAACAAAGCCGCAGCCGAGCAAGGAATTAAAGACGTGAAGCTGGGTTCTCTTATGGGACATCAAATCGCCGCAGGTAAAACGCCAGCTGGTGAGACGTTTTTTGTGATTAAAGATACCCACGGCCAAATCATCGCCAAAAGCGCCTTGTTTGCGGATCAGATGTTGTTCGACAACGCCCTGCACGCGGTAAAAGACAACGCCTGCATTGCCGGAATATCCGACCTGACCGCAGCCTGAGCCATGGAGTCCACTGATGAACAACGAGCTGACCGTTCTTAAAGAGTTGTCTACGGTTACCGTCACTCAGGCTGAATGGCTGGAGATTGGTCGTACCATCACCAGCCATTTGCCAAAGCCTGAATTTTTGCAAACATTCAATGCCATGGCGGGTGAAGTGTCGAAGGTCTACGGCTTTGTTATCGACACCCTGGCTCCCTTTATCGAGCTGAATTCCGAGCCTGCGTTTGTGGAAAACTTCGATAGCCTGATGGTGTCCTATCAAGCCAGTTACCTGGCTGAAGCCAGTAAGCCCAGACACTATTGCGACGAAGCATTCGAACACTTTGTTGAGATCCAGCAGAGCAAGGAATTCAGCACCAGCTATCCGTTGTTGAAACACACGTTTGATCGTCTCGATTACATCATGGACAAGTACATTGCCAATGATGCCTGGGTGGTGATGAGCATCGAAACAGTGATGAAACGGTTAAGCCGCTGGTTGAATGACATTGCCGAACTCAAAAAAGTCGACAGTGAAGATGCGTTCTGGGTGTATCAGGGTCTGATGAAAAGTATCGCAGAATATTTACAGCTGATCCGCCAGCGTGGTTAGCCGGTCATCCGGGAATGGTACTGATGGTATTGATGTTGTGGCATAGCCTGACAGATGCATTGCGGAATGCATCTGTCAGGTGTGGCTATTTGCCGATCACTATTTCCAGCACAAACTTGGAACCGAAATACGACAACACCAGAAATCCGGTGCCAATCAGTGTCCAGCGACTGGCGGTAACACCACGCCAGCCAAAGCGATAACGACCAAACAGCAACATCGCAAATACGGCCCAGCCGATCGAGGCAAAGACCACCTTATGGAGCAGATGCTGCTCTTTCAGGTCAACCACACTGGGCCAGCCAATCGCAAACGCCAGCGTCAGCAGGATCATCCCCAGCCAGATCATTTCAATCAGCAACAGATCCATGGTTTGCAGCGGCGGGAGTGCCTGAATCAGACCGTGGGTCTTGTGCTTGCGCAGATGGTGATCCTGCAAGGACAACAATACCGACTGCACTGCGGCAATCACAAACACGCTGTACGCCAGAATGGATAACAAAATATGCCAGACCAGGCCGTAGCTGAGGTGATCCAGTGTTTCACGTTGTTGAGAGAACGAAGACACCACCAACAGCACAGCGATCATTGGAAACAGGCCAACAAACAGATTCTCGACCGGCTTTTTCAAACTGGAAAACAGCAACAGCAGCGTAATGACCCAGCCAATGACCGAGCCAATATTATAAAACGCAAAGTTGATTCCGGGATGGGCGCTGTCACTGGTGACGGCACCGTAGAGCAGAAAACCCAGGTGCGTGAGCGCCGCCAGCATGGCCAGCGTCAGTACCAGATTACGATTGGCTGGACGGTCTCCACGAATGGTTTGCCACTGACGAAAAGCAGAAAACAGATACAAAACCGCAGCGGGCAAGGCAACAATAAATTCGGACATAACCAAGTTTCCAAAAAGACGCGGCCAGTGTCGCACATGGCCCCGACTTAGCAAAGTCGATGCAATTCAGTTGCATTGACAGATCAGTATCTCAAGCCCAAGGCATCACATAACCAGCTCTGAAAATTGCTCGCAGCACGGAAGCGCCGGGCAATCTGATCACAGCAGTCGGGTTGATAGAGCGTCTCTTCATCCAGCGCCGCCAGGGCAATAAAATCCTTACGCTTGAGCTCGTCTATTTGAGGGTGATCTTTGTCGTAGCCCTTGGGCGGGCGTATCAGGCTGTCGCCATCCAGTTGAAAATATTGCTGGAAGTCGTTATCGCCAATAGCATCCAGATAGCGTGCCGGTCGTTCGGCCAGCGCGTCGCGAATTTTCCCCAGCGCTACCGAATCCGGGTGCCAGACGCCGACGCCAACAAATATCTCGTCCGCTGCAATGTGCAAATAAAATCCCGGTGCATGGATATCTTTGCCGGACTCATGGCGAAACTGGATACCAACATTCAGCTTGTAGGGCGTCTTGTCTTTGGCAAAGCGGGTATCCCGATAGGGCCGCATCAACGAGCCGCCCACTTTTTTGGCGACGGCTTCGTAATAGGGCGAGATAGCGCGGATCTCCATTTCCATGGCAGCAATAAACGCCAGTGCCGGGCCACGAACCTGAAGCTCATAGTCGGACTTGTGTTGCTCGAACCAGGCCTTGTTATTGTTTTCTTGCAGCTGGCGCAAAAATACCAGCAACTCCGGTGAAAACGCCGTAAACATAAGGTCTCCCTGTCTTGCCGCCATGGGCGCTGTGGTATTGATGAACACTTGTTACATATGGCTCGGTATTGTGCGCCGGAGCCTGGGGCAGGTGCTATGAGGCAAGTGCTATGGATGGTGCTATGGGTAGTGCTATGGGGATAGTACCGTAACAAAATCTTGTGATTATTCCATGTTGCGGTCGCGATCCCGGTTAATTCGTTACGACGGCGAATTCGCCCAACGGGCGTAAGGATAACCGTCCTTAAAGAGGGTATACTTGGCGTTATTTTTCGCAAACGGGGCGCCGGCCCGGTTATCCAGTCCCGGCCAGACGTACCCAGCATACGAGTTGTCATTATGTTCGAAAGTTTGACCGACCGACTTGGCAAAGCCCTCAAAAGCATTTCCGGCCAGGCCAAGTTAACCGAAGAAAACATCAAAGGCACCGTGCGTGAAGTTCGCATGGCGCTGCTGGAAGCCGACGTTGCCTTGCCGGTGGTGAAAGCCTTTACCGACCAGGTCAAAGAGCGCGCCATTGGTACCGAGGTTCTGAAGAGTCTGAATCCGGGTCAGGTATTCCTGAAAATCGTCCATGAAGAGCTGCAAAGCGTCATGGGTGAGGCCAATGAAAAGCTGAATCTGGCGACCCAGCCACCGGCTGTTATCCTGATGGCTGGCTTGCAGGGGGCGGGTAAAACCACCACGGTTGCCAAGCTGGCCAAGTATCTGGCCGAGCGCGAAAAGAAAAAGGTGATGGTGGTGTCTGCCGACGTTTATCGTCCGGCAGCAATCAAGCAGCTTGAAACCCTTGCCAACGAAGTTGGTGCACTGTTTTATCCATCGGATATCAGCCAGAAGCCACTGGCCATTGCTCAAGGTGCTATCGAGGCGGCGAAAAAAGCCCACGCCGATGTGCTGCTGGTGGATACCGCCGGGCGTCTCGCCATCGACGATGCGATGATGGCCGAGATCAAGGCGTTACACGCTGGCATCAATCCGATTGAAACCCTGTTCGTGGTGGACGCCATGACGGGTCAGGATGCCGCCAATACCGCCAAGGCATTCAGCGAAGCACTGCCGTTGACTGGTGTCGTGCTGACCAAAGCCGATGGTGATGCTCGTGGTGGTGCAGCGTTGTCGGTGCGTCATATCACTGGCAAGCCGATCAAGTTTATGGGGATGGGTGAAAAAACCGATGCCCTGGAGCCATTCCATCCCGATCGCGTGGCGTCGCGGATTCTCGACCTGGGTGACGTACTGACCCTGATCGAAGAAGCCGAACGTAATATCGACAAGGCCAAGGCTGACAAACTGGCGAAAAAACTGCAAAAGGGCAAGGGCTTCGATCTTGAAGATTTCCTCGACCAGTTGCAGCAAATGAAAAACATGGGTGGCCTGACCGGCATGCTCGACAAGTTGCCTGGCATGGGTAATGTGAATCAGATGGCCAAGCAAACCGCTGCGGCAGAGGGCCAGTTCAAGCAGATGGAAGCGATTATTTTCTCCATGACGCTGGATGAACGCCGCTTCCCGGACAAAATTAACGGTTCGCGTAAAAAACGTATCGCCAACGGCTCTGGCTCCCAGATTCAGGACGTTAACCGGGTGCTGAAACAGCACAAGCAAATGCAGAAAATGATGAAAAAAGTCACGGCCAAGGGCGGCATGAAAAAGATGATGCGCGCCATGGGCGGAAATGGCGGCGGCATGGGTGGCCCAGGTGGTGGTTTGCCACCCGGCTTTGGCGGCGGTATGCCGCCGATGCGTTAGCAAGCGAGTGTTTTTCAGTAAAACGTTGCGGATATTTCTGTGCTGATACCGTATGCACCACGTCTCGCAGGGCATGGGTGACGTGGGGAGGCGTCTGGGAATTCCTGGTGCCGGACTTGATGCCGCTTTACTTGTACCCACATTATCTCATTACCCCAAACATCTCTCAGGCCATCTGTATGATGGCCTTGCGGAAACGTCCCAGCGAATAAGCAAACAGCACGGCACCGATCAGCAGCAAGGCCAGGAACTGTGGCCACACCACATCAAAACCCGCACCGCGATAAAGAATCGCCTGGCCCAGTTCAACGAAGTGGGTGGTCGGGGCGAGGAGCATTATATGCTGCACAAAATCCGGCATGCTTTCGCGGGGTGTGGTGCCACCGGACAGCATTTGCAGCGGCATCATCACCAATACCATCAGCAGCCCGAACTGCGGCATGCTGCGGGCCAGGGTGGCGAGAAAAATCCCCATTGAGGTGGTGGCAAACAAATGCAGCGCGGCACCGCTGAAAAACAGCAGTAACGACCCTTCTATCGGCACATTAAGAATGCCGCGTACCATACCGTTCAGCGATAGGGCGGCGGCAATCAGTACGACAAATCCCATCGCCCAGACTTTGGCCAGCATGATTTCTGTCGGCGTGACCGGCATTACCAGCAGGTGTTCGATGGTGCCATGTTCCCGTTCCCGGATCAGCGCGGCGCCGGTAAGAATAATGGCAACCATGGTGATCTGGTTGATAATCTGCATCAGACTGCCGAACCAGGACTGATCCAGCGCCGGATTAAAACGCGCCCGCACGGCCAGATTTACCGGCAGTTCAGTATTGCTGCGGTAGCGTTGTAAAAACTCACTGACTTCCGCCTGCACAATCTGCTGCACATAGCCGCTGCCGGTAAAGGCCTGACTCATGCGCGTGGCATCGACATTGAGCTGAATTTCCGCTTCCCGTCCGGCCAGTACATCATGTTGAAAATCCGGCGGAATATTCACCACAAAGGTATAAAGTCCGGCGTCCATACCAGCATCCATGGCTTTCAGAGTGATCATTTCCGGCGGCATAAAATAGGGCGGGTAAAAGGCGGAAATAATCCGTTGTGACAGTGCGGAACCGTCCTCATCAACAATGGCGATGGGGGCTTTGTTGAGTGAGTCCGGCATTGAGGTGCCAGCGGTATAGACCGAGAAGGTGAAACTGAAAATAATCAGTACCAACATAGTTGGGTCACGCCACAGGCTCCACAGTTCTTTGATGCCGAGGCGATAAATATTGATCAGGTGGCGTCCCATCTTATTCAAATCCATTTCAGCGCTCCTGTTTTTTCAGCAGCAAAATGGCGGTACCGGTAATCACGGGTATCGAAACAAGCAGCGGCCAGAATGAGGCGTACAAATCACTCAGGGTCAGCGCTTTACTGAACACACCGCGGCTGATGGTCACCATATGGGTGGCTGGATAGATCTGACCAATAACCTGAGCGCTGCCTTCCAGTGAACTGACCGGATCGGTCAAGCCGGAGAACTGGGTCGCCGGAATCAGGGTGCCGACCATGGCGAAGAACATCGCCGCAATCTGACTTTTGGTGACCGCTGAGGCCAGCAACCCCATGCCGGTGGCGGCAAAACTGAATAACAGGGCAGCGAGGGTCAGGGTCAGATAGCTGCCGGTCACTGGCACATCAAATAAGGTGACGGCGAGCAGACTCATCAGGAAGAAGTTGATCATGGCAAAGCCAACGTAAGGCAGTTGTTTGCCAAGAATAAATTCGGTGCGGGTGACGGGGGTGACGTACAGATTAATAATGGAACCCAGCTCTTTTTCCCGCACCACCGCCAGCGCGGTCAGCATGGCCGGCATCATCAGCAGCAGAATCGGAATCACTGCCGGCACCATGGCTGGCAGGCTTTTGACATCCGGGTTGTAACGGAAGCGGGTGACGACATCAACCGCGCTGCTGAGGGCTCCGGCATTGCCACTCTGGCGCGCCTGCTCCTGTAACCACTGGGTGTGTATACCACTGACATAGCCTTTGACGGTTTCGGCTCTGGAGGGCATGGCACCATCGATCCAGACGCCGATATCGACCTGATCGCCACGCAGT
This sequence comes from uncultured Oceanobacter sp., assembly GCA_913061185.1. Classification (GTDB taxonomy): domain Bacteria; phylum Pseudomonadota; class Gammaproteobacteria; order Pseudomonadales; family Oceanobacteraceae; genus Oceanobacter; species Oceanobacter antarcticus. Next base: position 87,494 of record CAJXTI010000002.1, on the reverse strand, counting down.
ACGCTGCGACCAAAGCCGGGTGGAATTTCAATCGCCAGTGACAGTTCGCCGGAGCGCATGCGGCGGTCCATATCGGCGTAATCCCGGAGCGGAGCCTTCTCGCTGAAATAGGTCGAGCCGGTGAGGTTCAGCGCATAATTCTGGCTGAGCGTGCTTTGGTCATAATCCAGCACCGCATAGGGCAGGTTATTGACATCCATGGTGATGCCATACCCCATGACCAGCATCAGAATCAGTGAGCCGACCAGTGCCAGCGTTGCCCGTACCGGATCACGTTGTAACTCCAGTGTTTCACGCCACAAATAACTCCACAGGCGTTGCGTTGAAAAGCGCGGTGGAGGTCGGCTGCCGGACGGGGTTATTCCGTTATGGTTGTCAGTAGCGGCAATATCTTCTTCGTCTTCCTCGACGTTATCATTGTCGGTCTGTTTGTCGCTGGCCTCAGCCTCAATCAGGTAGCTGATAAAAGCTTCTTCCAGCGTTGCCGCGTTACGTTTGCTGATCAGGTTGGCGGGTTTATCGCTGTCGAGCACCTTGCCGGCATGCATCATCGACATGCGGTCGCAACGCAGCGCTTCATTCATAAAGTGAGTGGAGATAAAAATGGTCACCCGGTCGCGGCGCGATAATTCAATCAACAGCCGCCAGAAATTATCCCGCGCAATCGGGTCTACGCCTGAGGTCGGTTCATCGAGAATCAGCAGCTCCGGGTTATGCACCATGGCCACGGCCAACGACAGGCGCTGACGTATGCCCATGGGCAGTTTTTCCGGCAGAAAGCCTCGCACCTCATGGAGATCAAAGCGCTGGATCATTTCTTCTGCGCGGCTATGAACCTCATCCTCCGGCACATGAAACAGGCGTGCGTGCAGGATCAGATTCTGTTCTACGCTGAGTTCGCCATACAACGAAAAGGACTGTGACATATAACCCACCCGCTGACGGGTAGTGATGTCATGGGGATCGACCTCATTACCGAACAGCCAGGCCTGACCTTCTGTGGCGGGCAGCAGACCGGTGAGCATTTTCATGGTGGTGGATTTGCCGCAACCATTGGAACCTAAAAAACCGAAAATCTCGCCCCGGCGGATGCGGAAGTTCACATGGTCAACGGCGGTAAAATCGCCGAAGCGCATGGTCAGATCGGTGGCTTCAATGGCAATGTCCTGGCCATCGTCCGGCAGCGGTGGAATGTCGACCGGTGCATAGCCTGCTTTTTTGTCGTCCGGCAGCAGTTCAATAAACGCCGCTTCCAATGACTCGGTGGCAGTTTTCTGCAGTAATTCATCTGGCGTACCGGTATCCAGTACTTTGCCGTCATCCATTACTACCAGCCAGTCAAAGCCTTGTGCTTCATCCATATAAGCGGTGGCGACCACCACGCTCATCTGCGGACGGCTGGCGCGGATGCTCTGAATCAGTTGCCAGAACTGGGCCCGCGCCAGTGGGTCAACACCGGTGGTGGGCTCATCCAGGATCAGCAAGTCCGGGTCGTGAATCAGCGCACAGCACAGCCCCAGCTTTTGCTTCATGCCGCCGGACAGCTTGCCAGCCGGACGCGTCAGAAATGGATACAGACCGGTACTTCTGGTCAGGTGATCAATACGCTGGCGGCGCTCAATGGAGTTATGGCCAAACAGGCGGGCAAAAAATTGCAGGTTTTCTTCCACCGATAAGGTCGGATACAGGTTTTTACCCAGCCCCTGTGGCATATAGGCAATATCAGGACAGACAAGATCGCGGTGACGCTTGTTGCTCATATCGCCTCCAAGGACAGCAAGGTTACCGCCCTGTACCGCTCGGGCACCGGCCAGTAACGACAATAGGCTGGATTTACCCACGCCGTCCGGGCCGAGTAAGCCGACCATGACACCGCCGGGAATCTCCAGCGAAATATCGTTCAGTGCACAGGTTTTACTATAACGAAGGCTGACGTTACTGAGGTGTGCTACCGGGGCTGTGGCCATGATTTATTCCGCACTCAGATTAACGGTCAGCTCTGCGGGCCATGCGCTTGCCTCATCGAGTTTCAGCCAGGCAACGCCGGGCAGCCCGGTTTTGACCTGAGTGATGTATTTCTGCAACAGTTGTGGCGATATCCGCGCGCGCACCCGGAACATCAGTTTCTGCCGTTCGCTTTCTGTTTCGACGGTTTTTGGGGTGAACTGAGCGGTGGACGCAACAAACGACACCTGTGCCGGAATGACATAATCCGGTGCCACATCCAGCACCAGATGCACCTCCTGTCCGAGGGCAATACGGCCAGCCACGGTTTCTGGCAGGAAGAAGGTCATATACACATCCGACAGATCGACCATATTGATTACCTTGCCACCGGCGCCCAGCACTTCACCCGGCTGAGTTACCAGATATTGCACCCGGCCATCCCGTGGGGCGGTGAGAATACTGTCGGCCAGATCGGTTTCGATACGGGCGACGCTGGCTGCTGCCGCATTAACATTGGATTCAGCGCCAATGACTTGCGCTTTGGCAGCTTCAATGGCTGCTCTGCCAGCGGCGACCTGGGCTTTGGCGGCACTCAGTGTGGCCTCGGCGGTACGTACAGCGGCGCGGTCATCATCCAGAACCTGATCCGACAACGAACCTTCTTTGGCCAGTTGTACCGAGCGGCGGTAGTGGCGCTGGGCGGAATCCAGTTCTGTTTCTCGCTGGATCTGGCTGGCTTGCAGAGCCGCCAGATCACTCTCGCGCATGGCCACCTGCGCCTTGGCACTGGCCACTGCCGCTTTGGTCTGTGCCTGTTGAGCTAAGGCCTGATTACGCTGGGCAAGCAAGGAATCACTCTGCATCACTGCCAGTTGCTGACCGGCAATAACAAAATCGCCTTCTTTTACCAGCAGGGATTGCAGTCGTCCGCCGAGTTTGGTGGCGACATCCACGGCGGTGGCTTCAATGCGGCCATTGCCTTTGACAAAACCTTCTGCGGTGCTGGTGCTGTCCAGCCTGCTCCAAATAAACCAGCCCGCCAGAACGACGATAAATAGAATAAACGCGGAAATACGTTTGTTGCTGAAAGCCGTTTTCATGATGTAAATCCTGATTTTATGCGCGTCGTTGAATGTTTAATTGCCAGGCCGCAAGCGGTTATCCATTATTAGCGACTGGTCGGTCGGTAACTCTTGCGACAACTATAGGTCGGTGTTTTATGACTGACAATGATGATTTATTGATCCGTGTGGCATGCTGTTCAGATAGTGCAGTTTTGCGAACTAACACTGTGTTTCACCGTAGCGACTATTGTCTGGCCGGGGCCGTTGAAGAGAGAATCTGTGAATCCAAGAAATGACCAATAAACAATCAAGCAAAACCATTGCCGCCACGGCAGCTGGACGTCGGCGATTGTCGCCTGAATTACGTATTCAGCAGATTCTTGATGCGGCGTTTGTGGTGTTTGCGGAGAAGGGATTTGTGTCAGCCCGGATGGACGACATTGCGGCGGCGGCGGGTTTGTCGAAAGGCGGCATTTATAATCATTTCCGCAGCAAAGAGCAGATCTTTGAAGAACTGCTGAAACACCGTTTGAACCAGTATGGCGCTGGTGTTGAGTTTCCGGATGATGACCGGCCAGTAACGGTTGAAAGGATTATTACTGACGTCGTAGAGCCATTGTACGCCTCTTTTTCCAATCCGGATGTTATCCGCATTCTGCGGCTGGTGCTGGTGGACGGTAACCGTGTGCCGGAATTTGTCCGCTACTGGCATTCGCTGATTTCGCAACCTTATCAACAGCGACTTCAGATTCTGGTGCAGAAAGGGGTAGTGGCAGGAACGCTGCGCAATGGCAGCCTGACTCACTCACCGGCCTTAATTGTATCGCCGGCACTGGTGTTTATGTTCGACACCATGGTGGACAGTGATAACGCCCGGCGGCAGCTGGAAAGCCGTCGTCAGGCTCATGCCCGGATGTTGAGAGAAATGCTGACACCGCCGGTATAACGGTTATTCATACAAGCAGCAGGTGGTTGATCTGCTACCGCGAGGTTGTCGTGGGTACCACAGGCATGCCCTGTTGAACGCAATCAGCCATTTTCGTGGTGGATGGCCTTTGTGGCAGGGCAAACAAGGATCAGAACCTGCTTAATGGATGGTTCTGGTTTATGCTGCGGCTTCTTTCTCTTGCTCAGGAATGGTGATTGTGCAGCTTCGTTCTATCGACAAAACCACCTACAAAAAACGCCTTAACCAGGTACAGGGAGGGGCCGTGATTACTTTATTGGTACTGGCGCTGCTGTTTTCCGAGCTGTATCGGGCGTTATGGGCGGGGGGAGAATCCAGCACACTGCTGAATGCACTCGCGGTGGCTACGGCTGCGGCACTGGTGGCGCTGCTATTTAACCGCATCAAGGACAAACCCTGGATGGCGGACATGGTGTATCTGTGGCGTCTGAAACGGGAGCTGAACCGCATTTATCGCAGCAGCAAGACCCTTGAACAAGCGCTGGCTGCGGGCGATCGTGACGCGTTTGTTATCCAGAACTTCAATCTGCGCGGCGCGAAACTGCTTTATGAGTCGGAAGACAACACCCTGACATTGCCAGAGCTGCAAGAGAAAATCATTGAACTGGAAAACACCCTGTCTGAACGGCAGCTGACGGTATCGCTGGATGAATACAGCCCAGCCTTGCTGGATGCCTTCAAACAGCGTTTGAAATAGGCTCTGAGGCTACTCCGGGTCGTTGTTATCACCCCAAAAAAGGTTAATGAAGGGAGCAGGCTCTGTCCTGCTCCCTGCTCTAGCTCTACTCTATATGCTTGACCAAGCGTTTTCTCAATTCTTACTCACTGCTTTGCGATGCTCCGGGTCGAGGCATTCTATTTCTTCATGAGGAAGTCCGGGTGCCAGGGTGCTATTGAGATAAGCGGTTATCGCTGTGATCGGATCGGATTCTGAAGTGGCCACCAACGTGGTGCCGCGTTCTGCCAGCCGACGGGCTACACCTTCTCCGGCTGAGCCGCAGAGAGCTATATCGACCCCGTGCAGTGGGTGTCGATTGCCGTCGCCACGCACATGCCATTCATGCAGGCTGCCTGTTTTGGATAAATGGATACTCCAGACCAACTCTGGCTGGCCGTTCGATACAACATATACATTCCAGTGCACAGCACGGCCTGCGTGGGGAGACAATTGTCCGTGTTCTTCTACCGCAACGGCGATAAGGGGTTCTGTCATGGGGATTCCTCCGGTCAGTCCGTCCATGCTAAAGCGGGAAGAAAAAATACATTTGATCCGACGCAGTCATGGCTGCATCTGGCAGCAATAAATGTCAGAAATGGCATCGTGGCACATGCAGTAACGACAGTGCTCAATAGCGTATTACTCAGGACGTGTGGGTCGTTACGCCTGATGCTGTAGAAGAGTTGTTGTTATCTTTGTTGTTGCCGTCAATGGTGGTTGCTCTCGTCTATATGTTCCGGGTTGGCGATGTCTTCCAGAATGGGACAATCTGGACGGTCATCACCCGCGCAGCAGCTCACCAGTGATTGCAGGCTGTTGACCATCGACTGCAGTTCAGCAATCTTTTGATTCAATACGGTGATGTGGTCAGTGGCCAATCGTTTGACATCTTCGCTGTGGCGGGATTGGTCTTGCCACAAGGTCAGCAGCTCTCGGGTTTTTTCAACCGGGAAACCCATTCCTCGCGCCCGGTGTATAAATTTCAGGGTGTGAATGTCCTGCTCGCGGTAACGACGATATCCGGCAGCACTGCGCGCTGCCGGTTGAATCAGGCCAATCGATTCGTAGTAGCGGATCATCTTGGCACTGATGCCCGAAGCGCTGGCAGCGGCTCCAATGTTCATACCGGTCTCCTGTTCGGTTGACGGGTGTGTATTTGTTACGGCTATGTGTTTGTTCTCAGGCTGGGTATCCGTTGTCAAGACAGACGAATCCGCTTTAATCGCAAGGCGTTGCCTACGACAAACACCGATGACATGGCCATCGCACCCGCTGCGACGGCAGGCGACAGCAACCAGCCAAAGGCCGGGTAGAACACGCCAGCAGCCAGGGGCACCAGGGCGGCATTATAGGCAAAGGCCCAGAACAGATTCTGGCGGATGTTGGTCATGGTCGCTTTGCTGAGGGCGATGGCGGTACGGGCACCGTTGAGGTTGCCCGACATCAGTACCACATCGGCGGCTTCAATCGCGACGTCGGTGCCAGTACCAATCGCCATGCCGATATCGGCCGCCGCCAGCGCTGGCGCATCGTTGATGCCGTCACCGACAAACACCAGTTTTTTTCCCTGTGGGAGTGCGGCTTTGAGCTGCTGCAAGGCGTCCACCTTGCCGCTGGGTAATACCTCGGCAACGACCTGATCAATGCCCAATGTGCGTGCAATCGCTGCGGCGGTATGGCGGTTGTCACCAGTAATCATCACAACCTGGAGGCCCAACTGGTGCAAACCGGCAATGGCGTCCGGAGTGCTTGCCTTGATGGGATCGGCGACGGCGATGATGGCGGCGAGTTGGCCATCCAGTGCGGCATACAGGGGCGTTTTGCCTTCTTTGCCAAGTCGGGCGGCGGTGCTTGCCAGCGGGCGGATGTCGATGCCCATTTGTTGCATCAGCCGATCCGCCCCCAGTGCGATGTGCTGGGTCTGTTCATTTGGCGTCACTCCTGCCCTGGCCGCTGTCATCACTTTGGCTGTCACGCCCAGGCCAGTGAGCGATTCAAAGTCTGAGCAAGCCGGTATGGTCAGTTGCTGTTGCTGTGCTGCCGTTTCAATGGCGCGGGCAATCGGGTGTTCGGAATGTTGTTCAACGGCGGCGATCAGGGCCAGAACGGCAGCAGCCTCAAAATCAGGCGTGACTTCCAGATCGGTCAACGCCGGTTTGCCCTCGGTCAGGGTGCCGGTTTTATCTACCGCAATAACGGCCACATCCTGCAAGTGCTGCAAGGCTTCGCCTTTGCGGAATAACACTCCGGCTTCTGCACCCCGGCCGGTGCCGACCATCAGCGAAGTCGGTGTGGCCAGCCCCATGGCACAGGGACAGGCGACAATCAGTACCGCCACGGCATTCACCAGCCCAAAAGTCAGCGCCGGTTCCGGGCCAAAGATCAGCCACATGACAAAGGTCAGTAAGGCCAGCGCCATGATGGTGGGCACAAACCAAAGCGTGACCTTGTCGACCAGGGCCTGAATCGGCAGTTTGGCTCCTTGTGCCTGCTCGACCATACGGATAATTTGCGCCAGCACGCTGTGTTCACCGACCGCCGTCGCCTGAATCGTCAAGGCACCAGACTGGTTCAGTGTGCCGCCGGTGACGCTGTTACCGGGCTGGCGTCGAACGGGCAGGGGCTCTCCGGTGAGCATGGATTCATCAATATAGCTGTCACCATCAATCACCTGGCCATCCACCGGGACACGTTCACCGGGACGTAACTCGATGCGATCTCCCAGTACAACCTCTGCCAGTGCCAGATCGATTACCTGGCCGTTGCGCTGCACCCGTGCAGTGTGTGGTTGCAGGCCGATCAGGTGGCGAATCGCCTCCGAGGTTCTGCCCTTGGCACGAGCCTCCAGCAACCGCCCCAGCAGAATCAGCGTGACGATCACCGCAGCCGCTTCGTAATACACATGCACCGTGCCTGGTGGCAGCAGGCCGGGCAGAAAGGTGGCGATGGTTGAAAAGCCCCAGGCCGCCAGGGTGCCGACCGCCACCAGAGAGTTCATATCCGGTGCCGCGTGCAGCAAGGCCGGAATCCCCCGCTGATAAAACCGCAGCCCCGGTATCAGCAACACCAGCGTCGTTAAGACAAACTGCAATAGCCAACTGGTTTGCTGGCCCAGTGTGGCCATAACCCAATGATGAAAGGCAGGAATCAGGTGACCCCCCATTTCCAGAATAAACACCGGCAAGGTCAGCGCCGCAGCAATCAGCAGATCACGCTGATAAATCTGGGCTTCGGCATCGCGTTTTTCCCGGTTATCGAGAGACGATTGCCCGGCCTGTTCCGCTGTTCCCATCGCCTTGGCCCCGAAGCCGGCTTTTTCTACCACGGCAATCAGCTCGGCAGCCGTGGTGCCAGGCAATATATTGATTCGTGCTTGCTCAGTGGCCAGGTTTACCGCCGCATCCACCACACCAGGCTGCTTGTTGAGTACCCGTTCAATCCGGCCAGAGCAAGACGCACAGGTCATGCCCTCAATGGCCAGCTCGATCGCTGCCGGTTGATGGACTGAGTAACCGGTTTTGATGACCGCTTCAATCAGCGCTTCTACGTTTAACCCGGTTTTGCCGGTAATCGTTGCGGTTTCGGTCGCCAGATTGACGGTTGCCTCACTCACACCCGCGACGCTGGCCAGCGCTTTTTGTACCCGAGCAGAACAGGACGCACAGGTCATGCCGTCGATATTCAGACGTAAAATGTGTTCCGGAGTGGCCGGGGGTTGGCCGGACGGTGAACTTGAGGTTTGAATGGCAGACATGGAACCTCCTTGGCGAAGCGAGTGAAGGGACTGGGTGAGCTGGGCAGTGGAGCTGGTTGGACGTTAAACCCTGCTCGCCCCGTCAGCGATTAACAACATGGTAAACCTTGCCATCGTTGTAAGGTAAACCGGGTAAGGATAAATCCGGTGGTTGGAACCGGATTCAGCGAGCCAGATCAATATTCTGGTGACGGATGCAGACGCATTCTTGACCTTACCACTGTGGCAAGGATCATATTGACGTAGTGTTAAATCACCCACTGAACAGGAGCACAAATCATGAAACTGACCGTAGAAGGCATGACCTGCGGCGGCTGTGTCAACGCCGTCACCCATATTATCAAAGGGCTGGATGACAGTGCTGACGTCAGCGTCAGCCTTGAAACCGGACTGGTAGAAACCAATGCCAAAGCGACACTGGAGCAACTGGCTGCGGCACTGGACGACGGCGGCTTTCCGGCTAAAGCGGCGGGATAATTTGCCGTTTTAATAACGCAGAGGGAACGGACATCTTGGCCCCCTGTCAAGCTGGCAAACTCCTTGCAATATCTCCCTGTGAGTAGGCAATTGAATAGGGAGACTGCCGTTATGACACTGTATTGCGGGGCATATTTGCCTGAAAGCGGGTTATCAGACAGCCCGTTTGTCGGGGCGCTGACAAGAGTTGCAGCAAAACTGACAAGTATGAATGGTCGCAAGAAGAACCTGGAAGATCCTCATCTGGATCTCTATTTTCTGGTGCCGGGGAGTACCGATGTTCCCCCGTTTCGTGGCATGCGTTTCCATTCGTTTGATCGTGCCAACCGGCGGCTGCGGATTGAATCTTCAGTCCCGGCCCATATGGTGGCATCACGTCATTGTCAGGCTTATGTACTGGCGGCGATTCAGGATGCAGTCGAAAATGCGGCGGACTTCTTTTCACGCGAACATATCGATTTTGACCACCAGGCCTACGACCTGATGATCGCGCACCTGGTGGAGACGCACTGATGACGGCTCCCATCAAGATGATCCTGTGTGAAGACATCCAGAACCTGCTCGACAAGCCCGACCTGATGCTGCTCGATTGCCGTGACGTTGGAGACTACCGCAGCAATCACCTTGATGGTGCCCTGCATGCCCACGATACGCTGGTCGAAACCCTGATTCGCAAGTGCGACAAGCAACGACCTATTCTGATCTACTGCTACTCCGGGCATCGCAGCGAACACTTGTGTGAGCTGTTTACCGGCTTCGGCTTTGAACAGGTGTACAACCTGGGCGGAGGCTACCTGCGCTGGCAGGAGCTGCAAGTGGCGGGCTGATCATGAAAACCACCACGCAGACTGACCGCACAGGTATCCAGATGGGTGAATTGAATATCTGGGCGATGGACAAGGATCAGGGCATCAAGCACCTGCTGCTGTTGTTAACCGAACAGCTGGGAGCTGATGCGTTTGCGATTGATGAGCGTATCAATACCGACCTGCGTGCCATTTACATCTGTGATCTGGATGAACCCGGTATCCGTGCCTACCTCTATACACTGGGTCAGACGCAGGGCCGCTATGGCGTGCATCTGGAATATCCGGAGTCATCGGAAGTGAACCCGGTCTACGACGCCTTCGAAAACCTGACGCTGCCCTCTCTGGTCAGCATCCTCGCAGTGCACCTTGATGTGGATGAAATCCAGCCGCTTCCGGTGCTGCATTAACCTGAGCGACCTGAACAGGGGATTATCCTGGTGATCCGTGCGTGCTTCTCGCAAAGCAGGTAAACTAGCGCCTTTTTTATGGGGTCGCTGCCAATTGCCTGGCGCGGTCGCCATATCACCTGACAGCAAACCAGGATATTCGGGTTCCATACCATGATGAAATACATCTCCACTCGGGGTAATGCGCCAGAGCTGGCGTTCGACGACGTTTTGTTAACCGGTCTGGCTGCCGATGGCGGCTTGTACGTACCGAAGGAAGTACCACAGTTTTCTCTGGCCGAGATTGAATCCTGGCGCGACCTGTCGTACACCGAACTGGCGCACAAGGTCATTTACCCCTTTGTTGAAGGCTGTGTGGATGCCGAAGCCCTGCAAGGCATGATCGACGATGTCTATGGTGCGTTCGGCCATAAAGCCGTTGCACCGCTGCAACAGCTTGACCACAACGAATACGTACTGGAGCTGTTCCACGGCCCGACCCTGGCGTTCAAGGATTTTGCCCTGCAACTGCTGGGTCGTTTGCTGGACTACGTACTGGAACGTCGCCACGAAAAAGTCGTAATTATGGGGGCAACCTCCGGCGATACCGGCTCCGCTGCGATTGAAGGCACCAAGGCCTGTCGCAACGTCGACATTTTTATCCTGCATCCTTACGGCAAGGTTTCTGACGTCCAGCGCCGTCAGATGACCACGGTCAGCGGCGATAACATCTATAACATCGCTATCGAAGGCAACTTCGATCAGGCGCAAGACATGGTCAAGGCCAGCTTTGGTGATCAGTCTTTCCTGCGTGGTGAGCGCAAGCTGGTGGCCGTCAACAGCATTAACTGGGCACGCATCATGTCCCAGATTGTGTACTACTTCTATTCCGCGCTGAACCTGGGTGGCCCGCTGCGTCCAATGGCCTACTCGGTGCCGACCGGTAATTTTGGCGATATCTTTGCCGGATATATGGCTCGTAAAATGGGGCTGCCGATCGAACAACTGATTATTGCCACCAACGAAAATGACGTGCTGCATCGCTTGATGAGCCAGAACCTGTACGAAGTGCATCCGCTCAAGCACACCATCACCCCGTCGATGGATATTGCCGTATCGTCCAACTTCGAGCGCCTGCTGTTTGATCTTTATGATCGCGACGGTGCCGTGCTGGCCGATCTGATGGGCCGCATGAATGCCAAAACAGACGTGGTCTCGTTGGATGAAGACAAGCTGGCCAAAGCCCGTGAACTGTTCGACAGCATGGCGGTGAATCAGGATGAAACCGTTGCCGTGATGCAACAGGTCTTTGCTGAAACCGGCTACCTGCTCGACCCGCACACCGCGATCGGTGTGAAGGCGGCACGAGAGTGTCGTCGTAATGCCCGTATCCCGATGATCACCCTGGGCACCGCCCACCCGGTGAAATTCGAAGATGCGGTCAAGCGTGCCGGATTCGAGATGCCTACATTGCCTCACCACCTGAACGACCTGATGGAACGCGAAGAGCGGCTGAGCGTATTACCCGCTGATCTCAAGACTGTCCAGGCATTTATTGCCAGCCATACTTTCAAGGATTGATTGGCAGACTGCCGGGCGTCCAAACGCCCGGCATCGTGATGTGTTGTCGGCCGGTTGCATCGGGGCCGTCGCATCAACCCGGTTATTTCCATCGTGCTGCTGTTGACGTTTCGGCGTCCGACCACCTTCCCTGAGGTTTGCCATGAATTACGTATCCCTGAACGACTTCAAATGGGGCTGGATTTTCCGTCACCGCGAACTGCCGGTGGACTCAGAGTCGCTGGGTCTGATTCGTCCGCTCGACAAAGCATCGGCCAACCAGTTCTGGAAAACCCATATCAGCAAGGAAGCGGCTCACGCCAGTCACTTTCTGGGAGACGACTGGCCGTCTCGCAATGGCGTCTGGCAACCAAAAGAGAACTGGCAATTGGCCTGGGAAGCCGACGCTAACGCCATGCCAGCGCTTATGGCGCAACACATCCAGTGGGAAACCAACGTCACGGTCTTTTTTTGTTACGATGTCGACCATATCGTCCAGACCCGCTGGGATATATTTCAGCGCCATTGGAAAAATTTCCTGTTTGTGGATGATCAGCCCATGTTGCTGGGCAAAAGCCGTGATGAAGTGGTGCGTTTTTTTAACGATGGCTCATATCAAACAGGAATACGTCCCAAGCGTTGATATTTCTCAAATGAGAAATGGTTTGAATATTTTCTGATATAATGCTTTTAAAAATCAATGACTTGTAGGGTTTCTTACAAAAATACAACAGCGCTGATATTGGCCGGTAAATGGGCAGAAATTAAACCGTAATAGTTTCTGTTTGAATCAACCATTGCATTTGTTTACTTGCCGATAGGTCATTTGATACTTAGACTTAGGCCCTATTTAATCAAAACAAGGATTGGGAGGGCTTATGAAAGGCGACAGCAAGGTTATTGAATACCTGAATCAGGTGCTCACTATTGAACTGACCTCGATCAACCAATATTTTTTACATGCCCGCATGTACAAAAACTGGGGTTTCGAAGAACTCAACACCAAGTGCTACAAAAAATCCATCAAGGACATGAAGCAGGCCGATGAACTGATCGAGCGTGTCCTCTTCCTTGAAAGCCTGCCCAATCTGCAAAAACTGAACCGCCTGCGCATCGGTGAAAGCCCGGCAGAAATGCTGCAGTGCGACCTGGAACAGATTATCGAGCAGCTTGAACTGCTGCGCGAAGCCATCGCCTATTGTGAATCCGTCAAAGACTTCGTCAGCCGCGAGGTACTGGAAGAAATCACTGAGTACGAAGAAGCTCATCTGGACTGGATCGAAACCCAGCAGCACCTGATCGCCACGACGGGCATCGAAAACTACCTGCAATCCATGATGAGTGACGACTGAGGAGACGAACCATGAAAGGCAATCAACAGGTTATTGATAAACTGAACGAACTGCTGGCTGGTGAACTCGCTGCCATGGATCAGTACTTCGTCCACTCCCGCATGTATCAGGACTGGGGACTGAACAAACTGTACGTCCGTATCGATCACGAATTCGACGACGAAAAACAACACGCCGCCGATCTGATTGAACGCATCCTGTTCCTCGAAGGCACCCCTGATATGGTCACCCGAGCGCCGATTAACGTCGGTAAAGACGTTCCGGCGATGCTGCAAAGTGATCTGGATCTCGAATACAAGGTCGTCACCGACCTGCGCGAGGTGATGGCTTACTGCGAATCGGTACAAGACTACGTCACCCGCGATATTCTGCTGAAAATGCTGGATGACACTGAAGTGGATCACGCTTACTGGCTCGAAAAACAGCTTGGCCTGATCAATCGCATCGGTCTGCAGAACTACCTGCAGTCGCAAATGGGCAGTGACGTTCCGGCGGCCTGATGTGCTCTGGCAGGGCTACCTGCCACACTCCCGATGGCCCTGCGGTTACGACAACGCAGGGCTGTTTTTTTTCTGTCACCGTCCCCCTTTGGTGAGGGCACGGTACTCACAGTTTGGTTGATGGTGTGATAATGAGCGAAATAACCTTTTCCAACGATGAAAAAGTACGTATGGCGGCCAGGGTAAAGAAGTACTTCGTTGACGAGCTGCAGCAAGAGATTGGCAGTTTTGATGCCGAGTTTCTGATTGACTTTTTTGCCCGCGAGATTGGGCCGTACTACTACAATCGTGGCTTGAAGGATGCCCACCAACTGGCCAGTGAAAAAATGGACGAAGTCGGTTATCTGGTGCAGGAATTGGAGCAACCAGAAGGGTATTAGGGCTGGAAACCTATTGTCGTTGCAGTTCTCATGCAACAGCAATACGAGCTTGCCATACCTCGGCTCGGGTGCCGGTGGACTCCGCAAACGCTCTTGTACTTGACCGGTCAGCTGCCTGTGACGGTTACCTGGCCACTTTCCCCATCAACCGCACTCGGCTAATCCCCCCATCCGGGAAGACATTGATCTTTACATGGGTCACTGGGCCTAAATCTTTTATTTCCACCTTGTAGCTGTGTTCCTGATTGGGCTGCATTTTCTGTTGCGGCAGCAGTTCTTGCCAGTACAAACTCTGGGTTTCGATCTGGTCGTCGGTGCCGCCGGTGACACAGGCTGCCTGTATCGAACACTTGTCCGGGTAGTTGCCTTTGAAATGGTGGGTATCGATCAGTATTTCTTCGATGGTGCCTGCGTGGCCCAACGCCAGAATCACCCAGTCGTTGCCCGGTGTACGACGACGGGCGGTTTCCCAACCATCGCCCATGTTGATGCTTTTGCCAGGCTGGATGAGGTTGCTCATATGGCCAAAGTGCTGGTTGTTACAGGCCAGCGCACGCCCACCATTCAGAGCGGCCACAAGGTCGACCTGTTCGTCTGCAGACGGGTTGGACCAGTCTTTGTAAGGCACGCCGTAGACACGTAAACGGGCAACACCGCCGTCGGGGAAAATGTTCAGACGCAGGTGCGTCCAGGGCTGGTCGGTGTATCGATCGTCAATGGCGTGCAGGTGATGGCTGTCGCCCTGCAGGTTGACCGCTGGCAGGATCTCGCTCCATTCGGTATCGGCCGTCGGGTCGCCGATGTCACCATTGGATGTAGTCGGACAGTAACAGGCTTGCAGCGAGGCGGATGGCGGGTAGTTGCCGGTGAAGAAACGGGTGTCGATATCCACCGCCTTGATCACACCGGTCACACCCAGACGAATAATCGCGTAGTCGTAACCGGCCTGGCGCTTGCGGCGTGATTCCCAGCCATCCATCCACTTGCCGTTGTCGTCGTAGACGCCTTCTTGCCACACCGGTGCTTCCGGGTTGAGCATGCGGTTGGCTTCGGCAAACCAGTCGTCGGTCACGTAGGTCACTTCGGTGCCCAGGCGACGGTTGGCCAGGTTGACGTATTGCTTGAGTTTTTCTGGAGTGAGTGTGGTGTTCATGCTTGGCTCTGTACGGAAGTCGGGTAGTGGTGTTCGTGCCAGTGCTTGGCGATATCCATGCGACGCGGGAACCATACCTGCTGGTGGCCTGCGGCGTATTCAATAAAACGTTTCAGCGACGCCAGCCGCGCCGGGCGGCCAATCAGACGGCAGTGCAGGCCGATCGACAGCATCTTGGCTGCACCGTTGGCCCCTTCATCGTAGAGCACATCGAAGGCGTCTTTCAGGTACTGATAAAACTGTGCGCCGCTGTTAAAGCCCTGTGGCGTAGCAAAACGCATATCGTTGGTGTCGAGGGTATAGGGGATGATCAGGTGCGGTTTTTCTGCCCCGGTTGAATCTTTGGGGCCATTGACCCAGTAGGGCAGATCGTCGTCGTAGCTGTCGGAGTCGTACAGGAAACCACCTTCTGCCATGACGATATCGCGGGTGTTGGGGCCGGTGCGACCGGTATACCAGCCCAGTGGCCGTTCGCCGGTAATGCCCTGGAGGATTTCGATGGCTTTGTTGAGGTGTTCGGTTTCCTCTTCCTTGCTCATGTACTGGTAGTCGATCCAACGGTAGCCGTGGCTGCAGATTTCATGACCGGCAGCGTGCATGGCCTTGATCAGTTCTGGATGGCGTTCCGCTGCCATGGCTACGGCAAAGATGGTGAGTGGAATATTGTGCTGTTCAAACAGTTTGAGAATACGCCACACACCTGCACGGCTGCCGTATTCATAAATGGATTCCATGCTCATATGGCGCACATTGGCGAGCGCCTGCGCCGCTGGCATCTCGGACAAGAAGGCTTCAGACTCCTGGTCGCCATGGAGGATGCAGCGTTCGCCGCCCTCTTCGTAGTTGAGCACAAACGAGATGGCGATACGGGCGTCACCAGGCCATTGCGGGTGTGGGGGTTGACCACCATAACCGATTAAATCGCGGGGATAATCCACAGACATTGTGTTCTCCAGTCGGACGGCTGCCGCGCTGCAGAGATCTGCCGGGCAGGAAGAATATGCGCGTATTCTTGAAAGTGCTGGCAGATTATCTTGTCCTTGGAATCCACTCAATAAAAAATCCTGACCGATTGGTCAAATCAGACATTTAGGCCCATCATCGAGTTAATGAGTCGGCTACAATGACGCATCCGATACTGCTTGTCGGGACTGTCTTCCGAATCTCTGGCTGCTGAATTCTTACTGCAGGAAACCTCTATGGAACCTTTTGTTGAACCGGCGCCGGGCTTCGTCACCCTCACGCCACAATCCTTGAGCCGGGAGGCCTTTGCGCCTTTTGGTGATGTGATCGAAACGGCAGGCCGTGACCATTTCTCCATCAACGATGGTTACGCTGATCGCTTCCATAACCTGGCGGATGTCGACCTGACCGAGGCGGATGGCAAGCCGCTGTTGAGTATTTTCCGCGCCCGTCCACGGCCCCGGCCACTGCAAGTGGACATGATGGAGCGACACCCAATGTCGAGTCAGGCGTTTATTCCACTGTCGGATACGCCGTTTCTGGTGCTGGTGGCACCGGCGGGTGAAGCGCCGTCACCGGAGAACCTGACGCTGTTTTGTACCAACGGCTGCCAGGGTGTGAACTTTGCCCGTGGGGTATGGCATTTCCCGCTGCTGGTGGAAAAAGTGGATCAGGAGTTTTTGGTTGTTGATCGCGGTGGCCCGGAGCAAAACTGTGACCTGCATTATTTTGCCGATGGCGTGCGCGGGGTGGTTGAGTAAGCAGCGCTTGCAGAATAAAAACGGCGGTGTCATCGCCGCAGGCGTATGACACTGCAATGGAACGTTGTGATGGAACGTTGTGATGGAATGATGTGATGGAATGATGTGATGGAACGCCAGCCAGCCCCTTATCACCAACACCGATATTGGATCAAAAACCTGAAGGCCAGCCCGGAACAGATCCGTCAGGCTCTGCTGAAAATGCAGCGCACTGAACCGGTCGGAAATAAAGAGTTTGAACAGTATTTGCAATACATGCGCTGATTCCGGCAACCATAACCGGAACAACACACAGAAATTGCAGCCCGGCACCCATCTCGGGCATGATTCCCGACTTTATTTCAATAGCCTGATTCCCGTCAGACGCATCAAGGACAGCCCGTGACCGACCAGTCCCAACTCCAGAAGCACAGTGACCTCGTATGGAACATCGCCAACCTGCTGCGTGGGCCGTATCGGCCGCCTCAATACCGCCGGGTCATGATTCCGCTCACCGTGCTGCGGCGTCTGGACTGTGTATTGGCAGACAATCGTAGCGAAGTCAGCCAGCTGTACCAAAACCTGATCGCCCTCAAGACCGATACCGCCACCATCGAGCGCACCATCAACCACAAGCTGAAACTCAAATTCCACAACACCAGTAAATTCAGCTTCGACAACCTGCTCGACGACGACACCCAACTGGCTACCAATCTGCGCGCCTATATGGCCGGGTTTTCCTCCCGTGCTCGCGCCATTCTGGAAAAATTCAAATTCGACGAAGAAATCGAACGCCTCGACGAAGCCAACCGCCTGTACGAAATCATCAAGGAATTCCAGAACATCGACCTGCACCCCAGTTGTATTCCCAACAGCGACATGGGCACTATCTTTGAAGATCTGGTGCGACGCTTTAACGAACAGGCCAACGAAGAAGCCGGGGATCACTTCACAATGTCATCTTCATCATGTGCGAACAAATGCCACCTTGGCAGTTTCCAGATTAGTGTTACAAGCTTAGCGGCTTAGCTCCAGTCGATCAGCTCTTTTACAGGCACATCATACGTATCTTCATTAAGCCGGTCTTGAAGGCTCTCATCATCCAGATATTTAGCTAGTCTCGTTGCAACACTGGCTGGATGGCGTCTTAGCTCCTCGGCTATTTGCCTGCATGTGTAGGCCAGTTCAATCATGTCATACAGCACCTCTTCATCATCTTTAGACCAGGTCTTGCCAAAGTTCTCTGGCAAATCAAGTTCCTCAGTTAGATATCGGTGATAGAAATCTGATAGTTCACCCATGAAGAATTCTGATACTGCGCCGTTTGATGAGATCTTCTGGTATCGCCCAGACCGAGGCCACAAGTACCATTGACGGCCTTTGTACCGGATTAGATATCTGTATTTGCTTACTTTTCTGAATCTAAGTCCTGGGTGGCTCAGGATTCTTTCCAGTTGATTTTGTTGCTTGTTGCTCCACATACGCTCATCCCATTTTCCATATGATTGGTTAAGCGTACCGCAAAAATCCGAAAATGAGCGATATATCCCGTGGTGATATATTCACTGCTTGGTGATAGTTCTGTCTTTTGGACAGAACAAATATGAAAGATCCGCGTTTAGTTGCTTTTGGTGAAAGAGTTCGTCAATTAAGAAAAGAGAAGGGGTTGTCGCAGGAAGCCTTTGCTGATCTAGCAGGGATCGACCGGAGTTATATGGGGCATATTGAACGCGGTGATCAGAACATTACACTCACTAAAATCTATCAGATATCTGAAGCTTTAAGGGTGTCAGTTTCAGATTTGATTTCTGACTAGTATGATGCCCTTCTTTGCAAGAAGGGCATTTAATATGCTAGAAAAAAACCACTTGTCGATTTCGTAATACATCGCCATCATATTTTTCTTTCAAAGGGTTAATGGCCTTTTGAACAGCTTCAGCAAGGTCATTTACTTCGTTGTAGAGTATCCTTAGTGCCTCTACTTTTTCTTCAGCGTTGAATATCTTTCTTGACTCATCAGGGACAATTAGCGAGTTTCTTCTTTCGTCAATATACGAAATTATTAGCAAATATGAGCGCAGATTTTCGAGAAGTGTTAGAGGTAAGTATTGGCTGCAAGACAATCTTTCGTTCATAGAATAGGCAATCGCAGCAATGTCGTAACTAGTAAGTTTTTTTGCTTTTGATTTCTTATAATCTGGCATGTCGGCAATGATGTTTTTCATTAGCCGAGTTACTTTTTTAAGGTTGCCGCTATACTGAGTGTCTCTGTCATTTACCTTCTTGATGTGAAGAAAAGGCTTGTTCTCAATTAAATCATGATTGTCTTTGTCGTAAATTTTTACTGCTCTGAAGTGCTCAAACTTTGATCTTTGGTAGTCATGTGTGTCGTGCCAACTACTTGGAACGATATCCACTTTTCGTCTAAGGCTACCACCACTCAGGGCAATCGACTTGGCTCCGCTAGTGTTTACTTCTGCGGCATGATAACGAGACTTGAGTTTCGCTTCCGACTGAAGTCTCAACTCTCTTACAATATCAACCATTGGCCGAGTATCGCTTGAATCTGAGTAGTAGGTACCGGGCAAAGCTGGTCCTTGGACTGTAATTACGTCCGATTTCAGTATCAACATATCTACGTCAGAATGACCTTCGATATGAATATCCAATGCAACAGAGCCTTGCATTCTAGCTTCTGCATTGATTCCTGACGTTTTGAGCATGTCAATCAGTGTTGACGCTACTCGCTCACCCTCGTCTTTCGAAACTTTTGTAGACTCTTGGCTCACTGCCGCCATTGAACCAATTACATATTTTATCGCAGCATTTTCATGTAGCTTTTCATGCGCCTCTGCCGGTCTTAGATCGCCATAGTAAGAATACATGCCTTTTTCCAGGCGATCTCTTTCGGCAGTCCCTTGGCGGCGGTTCTTTAGGTTTGCTAGTCTGCTTTCAAAGTTGATCATTATTGTTCTTTCCTTAAAGTCATTTTTCCGAAAGTCCTTCTCCCGTTACTATTGAAGTAAGCGGCTTCACCTTGGTTTAAATCTTTGTTAAAAACTAACTCGCAATAGCCTTTGTGAGAATTCAATTCATGAAATTGATCTGTGTCAGGGTTATTCGTATAACTATAGTGAAGAATCCAACCGCTTTTTGTTCCTGGTTTTTTGCCAAGAGTTGCGGTATAGCTTTCGCTTGAACTCTTTGCCGTTTTTAATGTTATAGAGATTTTTTCCCAAGTTTGTTCGATATCTATTTCGGCGTCCCAGTTGTACTTTGTAGAACCGTCTTCATTTAGCGTTTCACCTTTCACTGACCATATGCCACTAATATTTGGGATGCTAAAGAACGGAATTTTCCATCCAAACCGGTCAAAACAGTAGTGAAGGACAAAATAAATTATGGCTGGCGTTATTATGGCAGTTGCGAATGCTTCTATGTTTGTCGCTTCATAAAGCCAAACCAATAACGAAGAAACAGCACCTGTTAAAATTACAGATGCAACACCGAGCCATCTCCCTATAGTGGCTCTGCTGTGCCCAAATATTGCGTAGTCGTGCATTTGTTTGCTCCTATGAATTCAGTAATCAATTTGCGATAACAGAAGCCATCCCATCCAGTCGTTCTTTCGTCTTTTCCCACTTTGGCATTACCTGGCCCATTAGCCGGTAGAACCGCTCGCTGTGGTTATGTTCGGCGATGTGGCAAAGCTCGTGCAAAATCACATAATCAATGCACTCACGAGGCGCTTTAACCAGGTGAGGGTTCAGGGTGATTCGGCCATTGGGTGAGCAGCTGCCCCATTGAGTTTGCATGGTCAGTATGCGCAGCGGTGGTCGTTCCTCTACCCAAAGGGCTTGTTCCAGCATGGCATCGAGGCGCTTAGCGAAGGTTTCCTTGGCCCGCGCTTTGTACCAGTCTGTTAGTAGCTCTTTAACCTTTTCAGCGGACTTTGTTCTTACCGAAACTTCTAACTTACCGCGTAGCAGTTTCACGCCTTGAACCTGCTCGGGCGCTTCAATCACTTTCAGTAGGTATTGCTTCCCTAGGTAGTAATGGCTCTCACCGCTGATGTACTGCCGAGGTGTGGTGAATTCAAGCTGTTTGCGGAAATCCCTAAGCTGCTCGTAGATCCAGCGGCCACGCTTTTTAACAGCAGATAACACGGCTTCGTTTTCAGCTCCCTCAGGAGCCGATGCGATTACTCGACAATCGGGATGTACCTTGATTAATACCTTACCTGTTGCTTGCGGGCGCTTAATTCGCTCAAACGTAATCTGCTCGTCACCGTAGCGGAAGCTCATGGTCTGACTTTGAGGTTTAATCGGCACATTCATCTGGTTATACCCAATCAAGCACCATTCAAACCGACCCGAGTGATCTGAACAATCATCTCAACAATCTTCTTGGCCTGATCCATACCGCCACCAATGGCTTTGCATTCCTGGAACATGCGTGGCAGTAGCTTTTTACGAATGTCGGCTTCGATGTTCTGTGGATTGATAGAGTTTTCCGCGACAGAGGTTTCTACCGCCTGGTCAATTTCAAAGGCAACTTTGATCCACTTATCCTGAACTTGCTGGTCCAACACAGCCAAAGCTTCAGGAAGAACTTTCTTGAAGACGCCAAAGTAAGCCTGAGCATGGCGATTACCGGCAAATGCATCAGGTATGTCGTTTAAGCGCCTGTCTTGAACTTGCTCTTCAAATTCACTGAACAACATGTACTGTTTCAGTGGGTGGTCGAATAGCTTTTCGGCCTCTTCAATAGCTTGGCGCAGCAGCTTGGAAAACGCTTCCTGAGCGTAAGGGTCATCCCGCAGCTCTTGTTCAATCATTCGGGTTACGCGGGTTTTGATGATGTCGGTTTCGTTACGGGTTTTATCTTCGCTCCAGTCTTCCGGCTGTTGCTTTTGTCCCATTTTGCCCACTTCATACACGCCACCGGGTTCTTTAACCTCGACACCCACCACATGCTTGTCCAGCAGCTTTTTCACTTGTTCGGCGTATTCGTCGTAATCAATTCTCTCGCCCGCATCTTGCTGTACCAGTTGACGCAGGCTGGAGAATTGCTTAACGGTTTCTTTGTAGTGGCGACGATCCTGGTCGCTAAAACTCTTGTCTTCAAAGAAGGTGGCGGATTGCAGCGCTACCTTCAAGCAGCTGGCGAAGGCTGTCAGGGCTTCGTAGAAGTCTTCACGTACCTTGAGGTGTACGTCAACCAGCTCACCATCTCTCTCTTCAATCTTTGGTACCAGTACCTGACGCAATTGCTCAATGTCGTTCTTGTTTTTCACGCCATCGAATATTGCCCATAGCTGCTTATAGAGCTGGGGTAGGCGCTTGTATTCGGTACTCATCTGGTTGTAGAGGCCAGCAATATCATTGATGTCGTAACCGCCCTGAGTGCGGGAAGCCAGATCCTGGTATTTCTGAATAGTGGTATCCAGTTCCGCAAGAATGCCGCGATAATCGATGAGCAGGCCAAATTTCTTTTTCGGATGCAGACGGTTTACCCGTGCAATCGCTTGGATCAGGTTGTGCTCTTTCAGGGGCTTGTCGATATACAGCACAGCGTTTTTCGGCTCATCAAAGCCCGTGAGCAGCTTATCAACCACGATGAGTATCTTCAGTGAATCATCTTTATCGAAGCGTTCAATCAGGTGTTTGGTGTAGGTTTGTTCATCCTGGCTGCCAACATGCTCTTTCCACCACTGGGTCACTTCCGGTGTGGTGGCCTCATCGACAGCCGTATTACCTTCACGGCTATCGGGCGGGCTCATCACAACGGCAGATTCAAACAAGCCAGCTTCGTCCAGATACTTTTTGTACTTGATCGCAGACGCCTTACTGTCGCAGGCTAACTGACCTTTCAAACCTTCGTCGATGTTCTTTACGAAATGGTTGGCAATATCCAAGGCAATCAAACGAATGCGATCATCTGCACCGTATACTTGGCCTTTTTTGGCAAACTTGCGCTTTAGGTCGGCCTTTTGCTCGTCTGAAAGCCCTTCGGTAATACGCTCAAACCAACTGTCGATGGCGCGTTCATTCACATCCAGGTCGGGAATACGCTCTTCATACAGAAGCGGCGTTACCGTCTGGTCTTCCACCGCGCGTTGCATGGTGTAAGCATGCACAATGGGGCCAAACTTATTGGTGGTCTTGTCGTCTTTTAACAGTGGTGTGCCGGTGAAGGCGATAAAGGCAGCATTCGGCAGCGCCTGCTTCATACGAATATGGTTTTCACCACCTTGGCTGCGGTGGCCTTCGTCAATCAGCACAATGATGTCAGAGCTATTGTTTACACACTCTGGCATTTTGGTAGCAGTATTAAACTTTTGAATCAGCGAGAAGATTATCCGCTCAGTGCCTTTGCCAATCTGTTCAGCCAAGCGTTTACCGGAGGTGGCCATTGCTGCTTCTTTGTCTTTCTTCCCGGCCAGTTCGCCGCCCGAGGCAAAGGTTTTGCTGAGCTGGGTTTCCAGGTCTACCCGGTCAGTCACCACTACAATACGGCATTGCTTCAGGCTTTCGTGCAGGATCAGCGCCTTACTTAAAAACACCATAGTGAATGACTTACCCGAACCCGTGGTGTGCCAGATCACACCGCCTTCACGGCTACCAGTGCTACTTCGGGTATTGATACGCTCAATCAGCCGCTTGATACCAAATACCTGCTGATAACGGGCAACGATTTTGCCAGCCTTTTTATCGAACAAGGTGAAGTAACGGGTCATCTCCAGCAACCGAGTAGGGCTTAACAAGCTAATCAGTAATTGATCTTGCCCAGTAACCGCAAGTTCTCCCGCAGCAGTCAGGCTCTGGTACCAATCCAGGTCTTTTACCGGACGGTGGCTGAATAGGCCTGCCAACTGTTCATCTTTGAGCGTTTTGTTTTTGATGGCGTACATCTCGGCATCGGAGATGTCTTCTTCACGCCAGGCTGCCCAAAACTTAGCGGGTGTGCCACAGGTACCATAGCGGCCTTCGTTGCCGTTTATGGATAACAACATTTGGCTATAGGCGAACAGTAACGGGATTTCATCATGGCGCTGATTACGCAGGCTTTGCGAAATGCCTTCGTCAATGGTGGGGCCCTTTTTCGCATTGCCATCCGGGCGCTTGGCCTCAATCACAACCAGAGGAATACCGTTCACAAAGCACACAATATCCGGCCTACGGTTTTCCACGCCGCCAGAGCGGGTAACGGTAAACTCTTCGGTAAATGCAAAGCTGTTATTGGCCGGGTTTTGCCAGTCGATCAGTGCAACCGTCGGGCTGGCCTTTTTGCCATCGACAAACTCAGTGACCGAGATGCCATACAGCAAATGGTTGTACAGGCGCTCATTGGCAGTTAACAAGCCTTCGTTCAGCGCCGGGCTGCATACTTCGGCTATCAGGTTATCAATGGCTTTTTCAGACAGCGGGTAGCTTTTACCGGCAAAGGTGAAGGTGCGCTTCTGGAGTTCACTGCGCAGCACCTGGCGTAAAACCACTTCATCGGTTTTACCACCACGGGCGGCTAACGCGAGTTCAGGAGAGAGGAACGACCACCCTAGGTTGGTCAACAACGTCAGGGCCGGTAACTTGGCACTGTATTCTTCCTGAAATTTGGGTGTGTATTGTGTCATTCGTTATCTCTCTTCAACCCCTGATACCCGAGGTGCGTTACTATTATCCCAACTAATTTGTAGGCAATACTTCAAGCTGTTCCATCAAACGATGAAATGAAGGGTACAAGTCATTAAGATTCTGTATAAAATCAAAGTATTTATTTAATAACTTTGCTGCTATTTCATCTGGGGTATTTGAGCTTCGCAACATTAGAGACATACCAATTCGATCTTCCAAGTCTGTGACGAACTTTTGAATTAAGGGTTTTGACATCACTCTGTCGGGTTTGAAGTTCCCCATTTCTCGCCATGACCTGACAACGTCCGTGAACTGAAGACCTTGGAATTCAGGTCTATTGTTTTTCTGTCCGTTGAATCTGCCTTCGATTTCACTAATAAGAGGAGATTCAATGTTTTGAGTAGCAGCAGCTAATTCTTCTATTAAATTATCGACGTGTTCTGAAAGATCATTCCCGTCAATGTCTGGAACAAGAGAATGCAAATATCGTTTAAGGATGTTCAGGTCTGAAAATAACACTGACTCTATGCAGTAACCAACATGGCTATAAGGTGTGCAACCTTTTCTTGTAATCTTCTGTTTAATATCATTATCAATAGCAGTTATTGAAAAATCTCGATCAAAAACAACATGCCATGATTTGCCACTCAGAATGGAATTTAGTGTTCTTTTATTGTATTCAACCTTTTGTACAATGTTATCTTTTCCTCTCAGGGGAAAGAAGACCACTTTAGTTAAACAACCAATTGGATTGGTAATTTTCTTGATCTTCGTATTAAGTTTTTTTAAATATTCCTCGTCATCTTCACCTTCAACGAACACTACCAGGCTTGCATTGTTTAATCGCTCAAGGGATATGATTACCCCGCCTAAGGAATTCTTTATGATATCGAAGCTATTTGGATTAATCGCCTCTAACCGGCCACTAGATTTTGCATCATCATTTAAGAAGAATACTTCTCCATCACCAGCACTGGTCACAAATTGGTCATTATGACTTATGATAAAAAATTGATTGTGATCGATGTTTTTTAAATGACTTAGAAGGTTTTGTTGTAACTTTGTATGGATATGCGAATCCGGCTCGTCTACAAGTAGCAACTTTAGAGGGGCATCAATAAATTCGACAGTAGATAGAATTTCTACAATTTGCAGAAATCCGCTTCCTTGAAGATGAAGGTCATAAGGCTTTGATTCATTAATCGATACGCCTAGCTGTATAAATTCATCTTTGTTTTTTCTTGAGTCAGAAGGCATATTGAACTTGACAGTTTTCTCAAGAATTTCAGAGATGCTTGATTCCAATTCTGAGATTGAACGTCTTTTTGCAATAATTTTGTTTCTAAGAACTTCGTGTGAAGACCCTTTTTGAATTTTTCTCTTGATCTGGGCCTCGTTATAGTAAGGCTCATATTGATGGACACCTGCTACAGGTCTCGTTTGGTATATAAAAACCGCTTCATCTAAAAATTTCCCATCCTCACAGAATGCTTCAGCAAATGTTGTGAACTGGCTTTCATCTGTCGGCTGAACACGAAAGAAAGCGTTTTCAATTGAGGTTGGACAAGTTACCTTAAAGCCAAGATCCCAACTGCTTCCTCCTTCCTCATCATTTTTTAGGGTCAGAGTAATTTCTGAACACTTTCCAAGTTCTGGATCTTTTGGATCATGAAAAAGATCTTCATCACTTGTTATTCGCAAGAAATCAAGATCTTGATAATTAACATATCTATTGGTTGACTTTTTAACCTTATAGAAGCCTTTTCTTGAGGCAAGAATATAAGTCTTGTAGCATTTCTCCCATAAATGGATTGCCTCAAATATTGAGGATTTTCCAGCGCTATTCTCCCCAATAACAATATTAAAATCAGTGTTTGGGAAAATCGTAATATCTTTAAATGTTTTGAAGTTTTTCAAAGATATTTTGCTAATTCTTAGCTTCATTCATATTTCCCTATATCAAAACTCTTCGCTTACCCGTCAACAACTGCTGCATCAGGGCTTTTTTCTCTTGCTTTAACGCTTCCAGCTTTTGTTGCAAAGCAGAGATTTCCTGATCAGCGGTGGAAAGTACGGCTGCGATTTTTTGTTGTTCTTCCATTGGAGGAAGTTTGAATGGAAATCCACACAATGAATCAAATCCAACAGAATCACGAACAGAACCTTGTGTGCTACCTGATATGCGCTGTTTTGCTTCATTGGAGCTCATCCAGTTCATAAAGTAATCACTATTGAGGAGCTTTTCATTCACACTAAAAACAACATACATTGGGCTTAGCAAGCCTTCCTCATAGCTATCTAACCGCGCAAATGAGCCTACATTAAGCCTCGATGGGTTGTAGCCATACTCCCCATTTTTAACAACTTTGTAGTTGCTCACATCATCACTGGCTACACGCTTTGAAAACTGATCTTCTGGCAAAACGAAGCCACTATGGTTTGTTACGCTCAGAACTCGATCTATTGAGTTATCTTTGTTTCGAGTCTTCACCTCTCGAAGAACACTCTTTAAGCGTACTTCTTTCCATTCCCCACTAAACCTAACCTCATTCGTATCCAACAGACGCTTCTTACCGGTGAGCAGTTGTTGCATCAGGGCTTTTTTCTGCTGTTGGCTGTTAGTGAGCAGCTGTTCGGTAGTGGTGATGGCCTTATCCCAGGTGGAGAGGATTTGGGCGATTTTCTTTTGTTCTGGAAGCGGCGGGATAGGGATAATAAATTTCTCAACATCCCCTAGGTTTAGTGAAGGTTGAACCCCAGACTTTGCAAACCTGTATATTTGTTTTTTGCCAATATCAGACTGCAATATTGCGTGATAAAAATCAGCACAGTGTTCATCAAACGAAAGTCTAGCCGTTTGCTGAGTCAAGTTAGCTCCATCTAACTCAGACGGAATTTGTGCAGTATTTCCAATACTTCCGACGATTGTTAGGAGAATGTCACCCTTTCTAACGCGAGAACGTTTATAGGCACTATCAATTTTTTCGCCAACCCTATAGATGGACTCCAAATTCACCCAGCCCTTGGAATAGTCTTGGGCTCTAATCATATAGTTGCCATCAGGCTCAAAGGGCCCGGGGACAACAATCCCATAGGTTATTTTTCTGTTTTGTGAAACAACTTCTTTAAGTGATCCATTTTTCCATTTGACTTGCTCCATTAGTCATTACCCCCGTGCTCTTCATAACCCAGCTCCTGTAGATATTTCGCCATCTCGGTTTCCAGCTCAGTCAGTTGCGCTTTCAGCTGCTCGCGCTCGGCACGCACCGCCATCAGATCGATTTCTTCCTCTTCCTCAAAGGTATCGACATAGCGCGGGATGTTCAGGTTGTAGTCGTTCTCTTTGATCTCTTCGAGGCTGGCGACGTAAGCGTATTTGTCAACGCTTTCGCCCGCCTTGTAGGTAGCTACGATCTTGGCGATATTCTCTTCTGTCAGCAGGTTCTGGTTCTTACCTGCTTTGAAGTCGCGACTGGCGTCAATAAAAATGACGTTGTCGTCGCTCTTGTTTTTCTTGAAGATCAAAATTGCTGCTGGAATGCCGGTGCCGTAAAACAGCTTTTCTGGCAGGCCGATCACCGCATCTAGCAGGTTTTCGTCAATCAGTTGCTGGCGAATTTTTCCCTCAGACGAGCCACGGAATAACACGCCGTGCGGCACTACCACGCCCATTCTTCCGCTTTTGGGCTTGAGGGTTTCGATCATGTGCAGGATAAAGGCGTAGTCGCCTTTGGTTTTTGGCGGTACACCACGACGGAAGCGGCTGAACTTGTCATGCTCGGCTTCGTCGTGGCCCCATTTATCCAGACTGAACGGAGGGTTGGCGGTCACGATGTCAAACAGCATCAGGTCGCCATTTTTATCCAGTAACTTAGGGTTGCGAATGGTGTCGCCCCATTCAATTTTGTGGTTGTCTTCGCCGTGCAGGAACATATTCATCTTGGCTAGCGACCAGGTAGAGCCAATGGCCTCTTGCCCATACAAGGCGTATTGCTTGCTTCCGTGGTTGGCCACGATCTTGCGGCCACACTTCATCAGCAGCGAGCCAGAGCCACAGGCCGGGTCACAGATGCTGTCACCCGGTTGCGGGTCTAACAGTTCGGCGATCAGGTCGCTAACTTCAGGCGGGGTATAAAACTCACCGGCTTTCTGGCCACCACTGGCTGCGAAGTTTTTGATTAGGTATTCGTAGGCGTTACCGATCACATCCAGTGTACCGACGCGGCTGGGCTTGAGGTTTAGCTCGGGTTTGGCAAAGTCTTCCAGTAGGTGACGGAGAATGGTGTTCTTTTGCTTTTCTTCACCCAGTTTGTCGGTGTTAAAGCTGATGTCCTGGAACACACTCTTGCCAGCGTCTTTTAATTTGGTGCCGTTGGCTTCTTCAATGGCGTGCAGCGCCTGGTCGATGCGTTCGCCGTTGCCGGGTTCATGACGGCGTTCGTACAGGGCATAGAAACTGGCCGCTTTGGGCAGTACAAAGCGCTCGTTTTTCATCATCTCTTCAATGAGTTCCGGCTCGTCGCCGTATTCGGCTTTGTATCCATCGTAGTGATCCTGCCATACATCGGAGATGTACTTGAGGAACAGCATGGTAAGGATGAAGTCTTTATAGGTATCGGCGCTGATGGTGCCACGAAAGGTATCGCAGGCGTTCCACAGCGCTTTGTTGATGCTGTCTTGGTTAATCTTATCTTTACCGCTCATGGCTGTATCGTTCATCCATTGCTTCCTTTTAGTTGGGCCAAACAATAGCTGGCCCGGTTCAAGTCTTAAATTCGTTGTGCTGGCTGTTTAGTGGCCATGCGCCTGGTATAAGTCGTTGGCGATTGCGCCCATCATGCGCTCACCGTTGTTTACTAGCCTCTGAATCAGTCTTTGCTCTTCACCCAAAGTGTTGGCCATCGCAATGACTGCTCGCTGCTTGGCAAGTGGCGGAACAACGACAGGGGCATCTTCCAGCACACTGCGGCGAATACTTTTTGTTAAGGTGCCTTCGGCATTCTGCTCAAAATACCGCTGAGCCGGTGCTTGATTCAGTAACCACACCATAAACTCGGGCAGGATGTCTTTCTTCTTCAGGCTGACCACAAAAAAATGAGGTGCAGCAACGGCCTGCTTACCCGCAGAAGCCAATAACTGATCGACCTGCACGGCGTAGTTATGGCTACCACGAGCGGCCACTAAAATATCACCTGTGGTGAGGTAGTCGGGTTCACGCTTGCCGGTTAGCTCTGTTTCCAAGCAGTCTGACCAGCGAATCCCTTCGGTTAGCGAGACATCCTTCATCTGAACCGCGACCACGGCAGAGCCTGGCACTTCAGGGATTTTGCCCCGAAATGGATAGCCTGCATTGATGGTTGCGATCTGTTTCAGCTTCAAACCTTCACCTGTTCATAGTCAATGATGCAGAAATAATCTGTTGATCCTGGTTAAATGTCAAGCTAATGTTGTTTCATCGCCTTTGATGCAAAGAAAGTGCTCAAGGGCTTTTTGTTGGGTAGGTGCAATACGTCATAGGTGATGATGCAGAAAAAAAGTGTAAGCATTCATAAGGTGAGATTCAACGTTGGGGCGTTACCAGTGTTCTCTGGTGAGGTAAACGATCATGGAATAAGAGCTATTGAATACCGAGCTGACCACTGGGTGGATAATTTCCCTCTGATTTGGTCGAACGACCGCCAGTTTGATGCGCTGGAGATGAATTTATTCCTAGAGCACCGCTACAAGGGGTTGCATCGCGCTCCTAAACGAGCTGCTAGGTCTAACCCATTGGGCGGGATCTCTCTCAAGACGCTGCAATCAATAGCAAACTCTTTGTGTATTTTTCTGAATTGGATTTCAGAAGAAAACGTTGATTGGCGTCAGGTTACTGCTCAGGCATCAACACAGCGTGCCAAGTATTGGCTGCCTGTTTATCGGTTTAGAAAGTTTCTAATCGATTTGATCCAGGCAAAATCTCTAGGCCGCGACAGCGCCAATTTGTATATGACCCATGTTAGACAATTTTACGAGTGGGCCCGTCGTAGAGGAACTATAGAAAAACTGCCGTTTGAATATCAGCAGTTACATATTAAACGCAGCAACGAGCACTCAGATATTAACTCAATATTTTCTATGGCCCATCATTCATCTGGAATAACTGTTCAAACATCCGACCTAACGATACCGAAGAAATACCGACAGAAATCACTGTCCAGTGACCAATTATCGCCATATACCACTGAAGAGCTTAGTGCTCTATATGGGACTCAATACCTCAAGTCTTCCTCAAGACGCCTGTGGGTAGATCTAGCCCTTTTCACTGGTATGAGAGCATTTGAAATTGCTAAATTTTTGGAAGTTTACGTAGTAGATCCATCAATAAGTGCCGTGCCTTCATATCATGCAACTATCACGGGCAAGGGGAATAAAGAGCGCCAGATACTAATACCGCGCACTCTAATGCAGCGATTGTGGCATTACAGAAATTGTAATGAACGAATGCATAGAGTTATGAAGTGGGAAGTGAAGAATGGAACTGATTGCGACAAACCACTTTTCATTAACCGCTCTGGCTTAGGAATCTCTGAAAAATCTGTTAGTAATACCGCGATTTTCGCCCGCAAAGAGCTGGCACGCACTGGTTATGTACTTGAGCGGAGCTTTCACGATTTGCGCTCAACATACGCAACTAATCTTGCAAAATATATGCTCGACAAAGGCTTAGAGCCTGGGTTCATCGAGTTTAAATTGATGGCGTTACTTGGTCATTCAAACTTCTCAACAACACGGAAGTATTTAAACTTCGCTCGTGCAGTTACCTTTGATAGCGAAATGAAAGGTTGGTCAGACACAATATTCGACGGCATCGATGAGCGGCTGGTTGGTGACTATCAGCACTTGCTAAGGGGGGATGATGATCAATCCTAGACAAAGGCTTTGCGATATATCTCCTGCGTTAGAACAGGAGTTTATGGAGCTTCACTACAAAATCGAAAATGGCTCAATTAAGGCCAGCAAGGTTACATTGAAAGGTTATCGTAATGGCCTTTTACAAGGAATAAAGGCCTGGCCTGAAGTGAGTGCTGATCACCTTGATCATCTTCAAAATCATGGAGTGAAGTCACTCAGAGATCAAAAATATTGGCTTCGTTTAGAAATCACTGCATTTAGCAATTTGGAAAAGCAGAAGGCCTTTGCATTCACTCGGTCATTGGACTTCCTATATAGGCTTTCTCATCCAGAAAACTACACAGGAAAACCAACCTTTGTTGCGGTTCATGGCTCCTTGGTTGGTTTATTAGATATCTATCTTAAATCTGAGCTGCTTGGAAATTCAGTAAGAAGCGCAATAACGAAATTTGTTGACTCAGACGCTTTATCTGAGGCCACTAAAGTAGCTGTCGTACAACAAGTTGTGAGCATCATTAAAGCGTTAGCATCTGATGAGAGCTCTGATATTGTAGTGATTCTAGAATCCGCTCTCGATGAGGGGCGTCTGATCGAGGCAGGTATTAAGAAGCACAGGGTTATGCCTGTTAGATCACAGCTAAGGGCTTTTATTGAGGTTGTATATCCTGATCTGTTCTATAGACAAAAGCTGTTGATTGGCGGAAGGAGACTGGATGTCACTGAACTCCATGCTACATCAAAAACTGCATTGATGCAGATAAAAGCTCTCGCTGGAAACGCCTACTATTCAGGCGAGTTTGGACATGTTTCGGGCGGGCTTAAAGGGCGGCTATCATGCTCTATAAGAACAATTCTAAGGTTTGTCCAAAAGGATCATAATTTCAAAAGCAAGTTTGCGGAAACTGGGCTGGATGCTTTGTCGTTGGAAGGATATCGGCCACTAAAAGATATTTTCCGGTACTACAAGCAAAATGAAGCCACGGCAGTTGCAAATCTATACGAGCACCATTCAGGGATGAAGGTTAATCAGCGAATATTATTTCAAGACATATTATGTTTTGAAAACGATAAAAGCGGGAAAGTCAGAACCCTAGATATATCCATTATATCCGAAATATGCTTAAAGCTTAGGGAGGATATTGTATCCATTCACCAAGAAGAGACCGAACTTCTTAGTCAGAAAAATTATGGGGCTGAAACCCTTCATGCCCGCTTCTCAAAACTAATGAAAGTATTTTCAGCGTATTGTGATCGAGATACAGTAAATGGGCTTGGAGTGAGCTTTTTATCTGCTAACGACGGTAATATTCAGCTTGATATTTTGTCCAGAATACAATCGGATGTACTTACAAAATCCGTCTCAAGACGAACAGCTGAAGGTTATATTTCCGCTATCAGATGGCTTTGCGGAATAACTGGACAAAAATTTATTAACGCATATCGGATAACTAGCAATAGGCATGCTGTGCATGCTTCGAGAATGAAAAGTTGCGATACATATACGTTAGATGAAGTACGGGAGCTAGCGTTTCATATAGAAAAAGGAATTTTAAAAAATGACTGGCCATTGCAGGATAAGCTGGCAATGTATTTTGCAAGAATACAAATTAAGACGTGCTGGAATACATCTTCAATAGCTCAAATCGAGTGTTCGGATATTCAGCAAGTTGGCATACCAACAAGCAATCGACCTATAACAATGCTTGTTCAAAAGCCCCGTAAAAGCTATCAGACAGACCATTTTAACTTTGACTATAAGTCATCCCGATCCGCTATTCATGATTTACTAACGGTACGGGATACCTTAACAAGATCTACCAGGAACAAGTATGCTGGATATGATAATTCAAGGTTCCTATTTATTTATGAAGAGCTAGACCAGCTTAAGACGATAAATTACAACGGTATTGTAGCCAGGATAGCCACGATTCTTATGGGGCTTGGGTGCTCGATAAAATATAACTCCGCAAAGCTCAGAAAAACTGGTTCTAATGAGGTCTATCGCCAGCTTTCAAAAGATTTCAGAAGATATAAAGATGCCTTTAAACATACATACCCTACCTTTATAAAAAACTATCAACGAGTCAATGAAGCATCTTCAAAAGCGACGCTTAGTGATGCAGCCAAAATTATGGAGCAGTATTTCAGTGGTAAGGAGCTATCGACTGAGATCAAAATTGTTACTGAATACGAATATGGTACTCAACTAACCCCGGTGGGAGGATGCAATGCAGAGAGAGGGTCTAAAGAAGCGCAAGTTTATGCAAAGCAAAATAGGATCTTAAGCTCTAATGAAATCGACAGATGTGGCGATTTTATGGCGTGCATATGGTGTAAACACTACAGGGTTGTAGCTGATGCCGATCATGTGTGGCAATTACTGTCTTTCAAAGATTATGTCTTGGGCGATATGCAGGGGACTATCGCACATTTTTCCGATGCTAGCCTGCAAAAGCAGGCTCATCGCGCCTTATCTGAAAGAGTTGATGAAATCATATCCAGGCTAAAAATTACAAACTCTAGTCAGGTTAGCCAGGGGCGAACATTGTTTAAAAATAATGGGCTGCATCCAGTCTGGAACTATGCCATATCTGATATCGCAGGTGTTGTATGAGTATTTCCTTCGTACTTTCCGAATGCCTTAGTGGTAATGGCGAATACAATTTAAAACCATATTGCGAAAAGCGTTGGCTGTCTTTGCGCGATGAAATCATCTGGAGTGGTTCTGATCGTATCGGTTACTCTCGGGAGGTAAGGGTTTCAGATTCCACATGGAAGCCGATAAGTGAAAAACTGGGTATATCGTTTAATGGACTTAGCATCGAGTTTGAGTATGAATTCAAGATATTGATATTGGCACTGTACACGTCAGGGATTGGTGAAGGTATGCCGCCTCTGAAATGGAGTACCATTATAAATGGGGCAAGAAGTCTGATGACTATTGCCAGATTTCTTTGCGTAAAGCGAATTCATTCTTGGATTGAACTCGATAAACTTAATAATTTAAAAAAATCACACTACTGCGCTGAAGTTATTGGTTACATTGGAGCTAACAATAAGCCTAGTTTGTGCGTTTCGATTAACACTGCTACTAAATGGTTGAAATGCTACGGCTTACTTGGAAAGGAATCATTTAATTTGATTTCTGATAAGTTCACGCCAATCGTGGCTGCTTATCAAATAAACGGAAGGAAGAAACACCCGGTTATTCCCTGTGGTGTTCTAAAAAAACTAATTTCAAAAGTTATCTATGAACTTGATTTGATCAATGAAATTCGTGACGAATGGATTCGACGCCAATCCGATGAGATACGAAGAATAGAAAGAGGTCAGTACAAAATTGTAAACGGGCGGTATAGAAGCATCTGCGGCGGAGGTGATGCAGCTGTAACAGCAAAGATTGGTAGAATAAGAGGCTTAGTAAATATCTTAGTTCTAGCTTTTACAGGGATGAGAGATGGAGAAGCGCTAGCTCTTGCAAATGATTGCTTAGTCACTAGAGAGAGTGATATTGGCGAACTTCACTACTCGCTGTTATCCGAGCTAACAAAAACAACTGATGGTTCGCAGAAAGTAGAATGGGTATGCGGAGAGATTGTTTCAAAATACTTAACTCTCATATCCATGTTGAATGAAGTGGTTTATGAAAAAGCTACTGCCATTATAGAGTATCTATCATCTGAAATCTCGGATGAATATCTAAACGAATTGCAGCAAGGGCTAAAATATAAGTATCTCTTTACTGTCAACTATTCGCTTGCTGGCTGCGGATTCTATCGAATGAACAAGCGACCAAACTCTGCCGCTTTCAATATTAGTGACTTCTTTAAGATCCCTCTCAATACATCAGATATAGAGCAACTTGATCGCCTTGGATGTAATTACAAATCAGTTGCGCCAAACAATTCAGACCGACATCAACCATACAAGGCAGGTGATTACTTTAATTTCACCCCTCATCAGTTCAGGCACACATTTGCCTGGTTTATCATCGCAAACCGCTTAGGCGAGTTAGATGACATTAGATATCAGTACAAGCACTTATGGCAGAATATGACTCTGGTCTATGCCCAGCGCGGATTCGAGTCTATCGGGGAGCTGCTAAATATAGCGGATGAGTTTTCAGAACATATTACAAGCTTAACGGTGAATGAGATTGTCGAGGCCTCACTCGATGGAAATATTGCTGGGCACGGTGGTGCACGGTTCTCTAGTCGAATAAAGGAAATGCTGGGAAACCAAGTTGAAGAAAATGTTCAACCACATTTCAAAGATATAAATCAACTGGTGGAATTTATATCGAAAAACTCAAACGACTTGCGAGGAGTTGGACACGGTTATTGTACGAAAGCTAAGGATTGTAAGGTCAAGAATGTAGTTGATCCGAGCCATTGTGTTTATTGTGACGGATATATTGCAACTCCTAGGCACTTAACTTACTGGAAAACAATTCAGCTGAACTGTGAAGATAAAATCAAGAAGATTGAATCTGCTCCAGATGGGGTTCGGGAAAGGTTGCATTCTTTTAATGTGGTTCTACAGAGTAACCTAGAGGCTGCCAGGGTTATTATTGAACAGCTAGATCCGTTAAGAGGGGTTGATCAAGCATGAGTGAGAATACCAGAAAATCCTTAATAGAGGCCTTATATCAATTGGTTAGCGAAGGTAAAAAAGTAAGTATTAAATCAGTTGCTGACAGAGCTGGATTAAGCCATTCCATCATTTATAACCGCTATCCAGACTTAAAGTGCATAATTAAAGATGAGCAAGCAAAGCAAACTGAACAACTGAAACGGGATAGCGATATAGCGGAGTTAGAGAAGCTTAAAAGCAAATTGTCGTCAGTTAAAAGAAAGAATCAAAAGCTTGAACAGGAGAAGTCAGTGGATTTTCCTGCCTTACTTGCCCATATCCAACAAGTCTATTCGATGTACGACCAACTAGCTGAAGAGCATGTTGAAGCTCTTAACCGCTTGCGTGAGATAAAGTAACAACCAAATAAAGCATTGCTGTCGAGATTAAGTTCTGCGGTCTCCATGATCGCATTTGGCGTAACACTCTAGGATCTTTTCGGACAGCGATTCTAAGATTTAGGCTCGAAACACTACCGAAAGTGTTACTACCCCAGAGTCCCCGCCAAATCACCATGTAACACTTTTTCAGAACACTGAAGATGACATTGTTTTCACCCCACGCGAAGTCGTGCAGCTGATGGTCAACCTGCTGTTTACCGGTGAAGAAGACATCTACCAGGGCCGCAAGGTCATCCGGGTGTACGACCCGACCTGCGGCACCGGCGGCATACTATCGGAAGCGGAAAGAACCATTTTGCGCCAGAACGACAAGGCCGACGTCAGCCTGTTTGGCCAGGAATACAACCCCGAGTCCTACGCCATCTGCGGCTCCGATTTGATGATCAAGGGCGAAGAAGCCGACAACGTCGTCTTCGGCGATACCCTCGGCACCGGTCGCAGCAAGGACGGCTTTACCGACGGCGACGGCCACCCGGACAAATACTTCCACTACATGGCTGCCAACCCGCCGTTTGGTGTGGAATGGAAACCGGAAAAAGACACCGTTACCGAAGAGTACGAAAAATTCGGTTTCAAGGGCCGCTTTGGCCCCGGCCTGCCGCGCATCAACGACGGTGCCCTGCTGTTTTTGCTGCATATGATCGACAAAATGGAACAGCCCGGCCCACAGCATCAGCCAGAACTGGCCGCATGGCTTAAACAGCAAGCCGAACAACAGCTCACGCTGAGCGCCGATGAAAAAGCGGAACAGCAATATAAAGAATCCATCCCCTCGCAGTTACGCCCCATCGACGACGGACGCGGTGCCCGTATCGCCGTTATTTTTAACGGCTCGCCGCTGTTTACCGGCGATGCCGGTAGTGGCGAAAGCAATATCCGCCGCTGGATCATCGAAAACGACATGCTCGAAGCCATTGTTGGCCTGCCCGACCAGCTGTTTTACAACACCGGCATTTACACCTACATCTGGATCGTCACCAACCGCAAGGCCCCCGAACGCAAGGGCAAGATCCAGCTGATCAACGCCACCGACTTCGCCTGGAAAATGAAAAAAAGCCTCGGCGACAAGCGCAAGAAACTCGGTACTGGCTCAGTAGGGGGCACAAGCTCTGATAACAGCAATGAACCTGACCATATCCGGCTGATTACCGAACTCTACGGCAATGGCCTTAACGCCAAGACCGACCACAGCGAACAGCTGACACTGGCGCAAATTCGCACCAATAGCGACAGCCCCAAAGACAAGAGACGCGACGCTTCTCAACCCATCTTCGTCAGCAAAACCTTTAACAACCAGGACTTCGGCTACTTCAAAATCACCGTCGAACGGCCATTACGGCTGAACTTCACCGTCAACGACGAACGCATCCAACGGCTACAAAACAGCAAATGGTTTGCAGACCTCGCCAGCTCGAAAAAGCGCAAGGACAAAAAACAGATTGCACTCGAAGAAGCTCTGGGCAAAAGCCTGCAACAGGCTATCCTTGATGCGCTGAACCAGCAGAAAGCAGAATTTGCGAACCAGGCGGAACCGATTAAAAACCGCCAGGCATTTATCAAAATTCTGAAACCCGCCTTGGCGCTGGCCGGTATCAAATGGGATACCATCCTGCAAAAAGCCCTGCTGGCCCCCGGCATACTGGCCGAACGCGACCCGTTGGCGGATATCTGTACCGACAGTAAAGGCAACCCGGAACCCGACCCGGAGCTGCGCGATACCGAAAACGTGCCTTTCCCCGGCGGCCTGCTTGCCAATGGCCAGCGTGACAACGCCAACAGCCTGATAAATCTGCCACTGCCACTGGCCTACGAAAACCCGAAACAGGACAAGGGCACTGTGGATAAATCCGCCCTGATCAAACAGGTACGCGAGCACTGCCAGAACTATCTGGCCGCCGAAGTGCTGCCCTACCGCGCCGACGCCTGGATCGACTTCGACAAGCTCAAGGTCGGCTACGAAATCCCCTTTAACCGCCACTTTTACCAGTACCAGCCACCACGGGAACTGGAATTGATTGAAGCGGAAATC
Organism: uncultured Oceanobacter sp.; assembly: GCA_913061185.1. Taxonomy (GTDB): domain Bacteria; phylum Pseudomonadota; class Gammaproteobacteria; order Pseudomonadales; family Oceanobacteraceae; genus Oceanobacter; species Oceanobacter antarcticus. The sequence goes on along the minus strand of CAJXTI010000002.1, from coordinate 49,137 downwards.
AAGGATCTGGAAGGACAGATACTGGCGATGCTAAAGGAGGTGGTGTGATGACAGAAGACCGCTATCAGTCCTACCAAGAAACTCCTGTAAAATGGCTCAAAACAATACCCAGCCATTGGGAGGTTAGAAAACTCAAATTCCTGGCTACGATTCAGAATGGTCAAGACTATAAAAATGTAGAGGCAGAATTCGGAGAATCAAGCTACCCGGTATTTGGTTCAGGTGGTGCTTTTACAAAAGCAAGCCAATTTCTGTATGACGGAGAATCCGTATTATTTGGAAGAAAAGGAACTATTGATAAGCCCCTACACATCCACGAAAAGTTTTGGACGGTAGACACCATGTTCTACAGCCACCTTCATGCAGACACAAATGGCCGTTACTTTTATTATCAAGCAACGACTATTCAATACTCATTAATCGCAACACAAACTGCGTTACCGAGTATTACCCAGTTTGATCTTTCAAATTATTTTCTTTGCTTTCCCCCACTCCCAGAACAAACCCAGATCGCCCGTTTTCTGGACTATAAAACCGCCCAGCTGGATCAGCTGATTGCCCAAAAACAGGCCCTGATCGAACGTCTGAACGAACAGCGTATCGCCCTGATTACCCAGGCCGTCACCCGAGGGCTCAACCCGGATGCCGCACTCAAAGACTCCGGCGTGGAATGGCTCGGGCAAGTGCCCGAGGGCTGGGAAGTGAAGCGTTTGCGTTTTGTAATACGCTCAAACCCTGTTAAATCAGAAATAAGAGATCTGTCAGATACTGATGTTGTTTCATTCGTACCGATGGAAGCTGTTGGTGAATACGGTGGAATTAAACTGGGCCAGGAAAAGATATTGGAGCAGGTATACGCAGGTTACACCTACTTTAAAGATGATGATGTGGTCGTCGCGAAGATCACTCCTTGTTTTGAGAACGGTAAGGGAGCGCTAGCTAGAAGCCTTACAAACCAAGTAGCCTTTGGAACTACCGAGCTACACGTTCTGCGATCTGAGGAGGAAATCAATCCAGAGTGGCTCTTCTATCTCTCTATTAGCTATCCATTCAGAGAAATAGGAGCCTCTGAAATGTATGGAGCAGGGGGCCAAAAGCGAGTACCAGAAGACTTCATCAAAGATTTCAGAATTGGCATTCCAGGCTACGAGGAGCAAGTGGAGATAGTTCTCTACCTCAATTCCGAGTTAAGCAAGTTGGACACATTAAAAAGTAAAACATCAGACACCATCACCCGTCTTGAGGAATACCGTACCACGCTGATTACCGCCGCCGTCACCGGCAAGATTGATGTACGCGGGTTTAAGCTGCCGGAGCCAGCGACTACACCCGACACCTAGCGTCCGACGTCCGACGTCCGACAACCCTCTAGCCGTCCGCATTGACGTACGTACTTTCGGGCGTACACTGGTTTTTATTTATACAACCCGAGGTGTGTGATGAACGGCATAACCGCAACCGAAGCACGCAGCAAACTGTATCGCCTGATCGATGAAACCGCCGAATCCCACCAGCCGGTGGTCATCAGCGGCAAACGCCATAACGCCGTACTGGTGTCGGAAGAAGACTGGGCAGCCATTCAGGAAACCCTGTACCTGCTGTCGGTGCCCGGTATGCGCGAATCCATCCGTGAAGGGCTGGCAACCGATATCGAAGACTGTGATCAGGAACTGGACTGGTGAACTGGGCGCTGGTGTACACCAAACAGGCCCAGAAAGACGCCAAAAAACTCGCCGCCAGCGGCCTCAAGGCCAAAGCGCAACAACTTTTGGCGCTGATCGCCGAAGACCCTTACCGCAAACCACCACCCTACGAAAAACTGATTGGTGATTTGGCTGGTGCGTATTCACGCCGAATCAATATCCAGCACCGGCTGGTGTATCAGGTACTTGAAGACCAAAAGACCATCAAGGTGCTGCGGCTCTGGAGTCATTATGAATAATGACCGGACCTCTCTCTTCACAAACAAGTAAACCACCCCATAAGGACAATCAGGGAGACAACACTATGGACAGCCAACTTCTGCAATTACAGCAACAGCTCGAAGAAGCGGTACAGCGCGCCGATGCCGAAGGCATTGAGTTCTGGTTTGCCCGCGATCTGCAACCCCTGCTCGGTTATGCCCGCTGGGAGAACTTCCAGACCGCGATCCAGCGCGCCTCGGATTCTTGCGAGGCCACGGGGCATGCGGTTTCAGACCATTTTCGTGGCGTCACGAAAATGGTCATCCTGGGCAGTGGCTCAAAGCGTGAAGTCGAGGATTTTATGCTCACCCGTTACGCCTGTTATCTGATCGCCCAGAATGGTGATCCGCGCAAACAGGAGATCGCCTTTGCCCAGAGTTACTTTGCGGTACAGACCCGCAAACAGGAGCTGATCGAAGACCGTATGCGTTTACAGGCGCGGCTGGAAGCCCGCGACCGTCTGCGCGAATCTGAAAAGGCCCTGTCGCAGAATATTTTTGAACGCGGTGTCGATAATCAGGGCTTTGGCCGAATTCGCTCTCGCGGTGATCAGGCCCTGTTTGGCGGCCACACCACGCAGGCCATGAAAGACAGATACGGCATCGTCAAAACACGGCCACTAGCCGATTTTCTGCCAACCCTGACCATCGCGGCCAAGAACCTGGCCACCGAAATGACCAACCACAATGTGCAGCAATCCGACCTGCAGGGTGAGCGTGCCATTACCTCAGAACATGTCCAGAACAACACCAGCGTACGCAATATGCTGGGCCAGCGCGGTATTCAGCCGGAACAGTTACCGGCGGAGGAAGATTTGAGCAAGCTGGAACGCCGGGTTAAATCCGATGAAAAGAAACTGGCCAAAACCACCCGCACGCTGCCGCCTGATACCCGTGACGACCCGGCTGAGAACAAGGATGAGCCCGCATGAGCAAACGCCATTCTGAAGAACGCTTTGAAGCCGATATTGAACAGGCCTTGCTGGATCAGGGTTATCAACCGGGGTCAAACAGCGAATTTGATAAATCCCTGGCGCTGGAGCCAGCACAGGTACTGGCGTTTATCCAGCGTACCCAGCCGCTGGTGTGGCAAACACTGGAGAAGATCCACAAAGACAAAACCGCTGCCATTGTACTGGACGGTCTGACCAAGGAACTGGCGATCAAGGGCATGCTCAAGGTGCTGCGGCAGGGCTTCAAGGTCTATGGCAAGAAGTTTCGGGTAGCGCTGTTTGCTCCCAATAACCAGAAGAACCCGGCCAGCTGGGATCTGTACCATAAAAACCGCCTGAGTGTGACGCGCCAGTTGTATTACAGCGAAGCCAACAAGAATTCGCTGGATATGGTGCTGTTCCTGAATGGTTTGCCCATCGCCACACTGGAGCTGAAAAGCCGCTTGCCCGGCGGCTGGAGCACCGAGCAGGCCAAACAGCAATACAAGCAGGATCGTGATCATCGCGAGCTGTTGTTCGAGTTCAAAAAACGCACCCTGGTGCATTTTGGCGTCGATGAAGATCAGGTGATTATGACCACCCGTCTGAGTGGCTATAAAACCTTCTTCCTGCCCTTTAACCGGGGTTCACACCCCGGTGAAAAAGCCTGTGGGGCTGGTAATCCGACTGTTGAAGACGATTACAAAACCGCTTATCTGTGGCGCGAGGTATTAGGCCCGGACAGCCTGCTGGATATTCTTGGCCGCTTTATGCATTTGCAGGTAGACGACAAGCGCATCCTGAAAGACGGCAAGATCCAGAAAATTACCCGCGAGGCCATGATCTTTCCACGTTATCACCAGCTGCAGGTGGTGCGTAACCTGGTCTCTCATAGCCAGCAAAACGGTGCGGGTCATAACTATCTGGTGCAGCATTCTGCTGGTTCCGGCAAGTCCAACTCCATCGCCTGGCTGGCGCACCGGTTAAGTAATTTGCATAACGCCGATGACGAACGGGTGTTCAACTCGGTGATTGTGATCACCGACCGCCGGGTGTTGGATCAGCAACTGCAAAAAACCATTTTCCAGTTCGATCACAAACATGGCGTGGTGCAAAAAATCGACGAAGACACCCGCCAGCTGGTGCAGGCGTTGAGCGACGGCACGCCGATTATTATCAGCACCTTGCAGAAATTCCCTTTTGTGGCCGAAACCCTCGACAAGCTCAATCAAAAGTCGGCGCAGGCCAACAAGGATCACCCGGATTTAGCCATCAGTACCCAGGGCAAACGCTTTGCGGTGATTGTGGATGAAGCCCACAGTTCGCAATCCGGCGAGAGCGCCATGGATCTGAAAGGTGTACTCAACCGTGATGGTATTCAGGAAGCGGCCGCGCAATATGCAGCAGAACAAGGGCTGGATCTGGATGCCGATGAGGCGTTACCGGAAAACGATCAGGGCCGTATGGAAGACGAACAGGACCGTATGGAAGAAGTGGTGCGCTGCCTGATGAAACGTGGCAAACAGCCGAATCTGAGCTTTTTCGCGTTTACCGCCACGCCCAAATACAAAACCCTCAAGGTGTTTGATGAACCCGGCCCAAATGGCGAAGCGCCGTTCCATCACTACAGCATGCGTCAGGCCATCGAAGAGCGTTTTATCCACGATGTGCTCAAGCACTACACCACCTTTACCACCTATTTCCGTCTTACCCAGGACACCGAAGACGACCCGCATGTAGAGCGCAAGAAAGCCGCCAAAGCACTGGCGCGTTTTCTGGATTTACACGCCTACAACCTGGGCCAGAAAACCGAGGTCATGGTGGAGCATTTCCGCACCCACGTTCGCCATAAAATCGGTGGCCGCGCCAAGGCCATGGTCGTCACTGGCTCGCGCTTGCATGCGGTGCGTTACAAACAGGAATTCGACCGCTACATCAGTAACAAGGGTTATACCGATGTGCGTTCTCTGGTGGCATTTTCCGGTTCAGTGACTGACCCGGACTGCCCTGATAAAAGCTGGACTGAAACCGGCATGAACGGTGGCATCAAGGAAAGCGAATTACCGGAACGCTTCGACAGCGATGATTTTCAGGTGCTGTTGGTAGCCGAGAAATACCAGACCGGTTTTGATCAGCCGCTGTTACACACCATGTATGTGGACAAAAAGCTGTCAGGCATTCAGGCGGTGCAAACCCTGTCACGGCTGAATCGTACCAGTACCGGCAAGGAAGACACCTTCGTACTGGACTTTCGTAATACCGAAGAAGAAATCTACGAAGCCTTCAAACCCTATTACGATCAGACTGAAGCGGATGACCTGACCGACCCGCAGCATCTGTATCGGTTACAGCACCAGATTGAAGAAACCCGTGTGCTGCGCAACGAAGAGATTGAAGCCTTCTGTCAGGTGTATTTCCTGCCCAAACGCAAGGAAAGCAAGCACGACCACGCCCGTATGAACGCCATCCTCGACAAGGCCATCGAACGCTTCAAAGAATTACCAGAGGACGAGCAGGCAGACTGTAAAGGTCTGTGCGTGAATTTCCGCAATATGTACGGATTCCTGTCTCAGGTAATTCCGTATCAGGACTCTGACCTGGAACAGTGGTACAGCTATCTGCGCTTTTTACTCAACAAACTACCACGTAATGAAAGCGGCCCAGCCTACAAGTTGGACGACGACGTCGAGCTGGAATATTACCGCCTGCAAAAAATCAGCGAAGGCCAGATTGATCTGAAAAGCGGCGATTCCGACCGCATTGGTGGCCCGGATGAGGTTGGCACCGGACGCTCCGAAGAAGAGTACGTACCGCTTTCGGAATTGGTGGAGCAACTTAACGTACGTTTTGGCACCCACTTTACCGAGGCGGATCAGCTGTTTTTCGACCAGATTCAACAAGAAGCCATCGAAAACGCCGACTTGCGAGAAGCTGCTCAGGCCAATACTGAAGATGATTTTCGTTATGTGTTTGAAAAGACATTTGAAGGACTGATCATCGACCGCATGGATGACAACGAAGAAATATTTGGCCGCTTGATGGCTGACCCGGAGTTTCGTCAATTAGCCACCGATGATCTGATCAGCAAAATTTACCGGGCCTTGCGACGCAAGGGTAAGCAACACGCTGGACCAGCTTGATGGTGTACCGCGCTGAATTGGCAATAAATTCCCTTCAACAGCACGTTGCCTGAATAAGCGCAGCGCCATCCAGGGGAGCTGATAACGGTGTACTACGCTTCGTTACTAACACCCTGCTTGGGGCTGTTTTGGTATTGAATCTGGCGGTCAGGTTTCTTCTTGCTGATATTCTTCCGCCCGATAGGCATAGGTGTTGTTGAAGCAGTAGATCATCCAGTCACCGGCGGATATCGGCGCGTATTTCGGTGTGTCACCGGCGGCGGCGCAGTTTGGTAAACAGCTGACGTCGGTATCAAAATCCGGTTCGACAAAAAACGGCATGGAATAACGCTCGGCCCCCGATGGGCTGTAGACCCGGTGCGGGGTGGACTTATAACGGTCGTTACTCCAACGCGCCATCATATTGCCGATGTTGATCACGAAGGTGTTGGCTATCGGCGGGGCATCTATCCAGCGTCCGTTGACGTCTTGTACTTGCAGGCCGCCGATTTCGTCTTGCCACAAAATAGTGATGCAGCCGTAGTCGCTGTGGGCACCGGCTCCGATAGCGGCCTGTTTATCTGTTGTCGGGCGTGACGGGTAGTGCAGGAAGCGCAGTACGCTGAGCGGGTGGTCGAATTTGTTATCGAAGAAAGTTTCGTCGATGCCGAGGGCCAGGGCCAGCGCGCTGAGGATTTTTTTGCCCAGTGCCAGCATGTCCCAGTAGTGGGTTTCCATGCGGCGCTGGAACTCGGGTATGGCGGTAGGGTACTGATTGGGGCCGTAGAGCGGTCGTTCGGGGCCAATCAGCTCGTGATCTACGGGCAGGTTGAGGCCCATGTCGTAAGATTCTTTCCAGTCGCCGGGTTGGCTCGGGTTGAGTTGTTCGGCGGCGGTTTCACCATAACCCCGGTGGTTGGCGGAGAGCTGGATGTTGATTTTGAGCTTTTCTGCGGCGGGCAGGGCGAAAAAGTCTTGCGCCAGCTGACGCATGGCGGCGATACGTTCGCGGCTGATGGGGTGGCCCTGGATGTAAAAGAAGCCGCTGTGCTGGCAAGCGTGGTCGATGGCGTTGGCTACGCTGAGTTTGCCGGTCGGGTTGTCCTGGTACAGGGGCGCAATATCAATGAGCGGAATATTCATAAGTGGTAATCCAATAAAAAAACCCACCCGCCTCTCGTCAGGCGATAAGAGGTCGGGCGGGTAATACCAGCTAACCGAGCGGTATTCTTGGTGGTCATTCTCTATCTGTTATTTCGGAATGTCGGCCTGAATGCCTTCAACATACCAGTCCATTTTTTCCAGATCGGCGAACGTCAGCTTGGTGCCAGCCGGTACTTTCAGCTCGCCTTTGTTGTCCTTCAATGGGCCGGTGAAGGGGTAGACGCTGCCGTCCTTGATGCCTTCGATCAGCTCCTTGGCTTTGGCGACCACATCCGCCGGAATGCTTTTGTTAAAGCCGGGAATCACAATCGCGCCTTCTTTCATGCCTTCCACGTGGGCGGAAGCCGTCCAGCTGCCATCCATCACCGCTTTGACGGTGTTGATGTAGTGCGGGCCCCATTCGTCGACGACGGACAGCAGGTGGGCATTCGGGCCGAACGAGGACATGTCGGATGCCTGACCCACGGCGTAGGCTCCACGGCGTTCAGCCGCCTGCATGGCTGCCGGGCTGTCGGTGTGCTGCAGTATCACGTCGACACCCTGATCCATCATGGCGTTGGCGGCGTCGGCTTCTTTACCTGGATCAAACCAGCTGTTGACCCAGATGATTTTCAGTTCGGCTTTCGGATTGTACTTGGCCAGTGCCAGTTGCACGGTGTCGATATCGCGGATGACTTCCGGAATCGGGAAGGAGGCGATATAGCCGATTTTGTTGGACTTGGTCACCTGGGAGGCAACGTAACCGGCAATGTAGCGGCCTTCGTAGGTGGTGGAGACGTAGGTGCCCATATTGTCGGCCATCTTGTAGCCGGTGGCGTGTTCAAATTTTACTTTGGGGAATTGCTTGGCGACTTTCAGCGTCGGGTTCATAAAACCGAACGAGGTGGTGAAGATCAGGTCGTGACCGGTTTTGGCGAGGTTGCGGATAACGCGCTCGGCATCGGCACCTTCGGCGACGTTTTCAACGTAGGTGGTTTTGACCTTGTCACCAAAATACTTTTCAACCGACAGGCGGCCCTGATCGTGCTGGTAAGACCAGCCATGGTCGCCAATCGGGCCGACGTAAACGAAACCGACTTTGAGCGGGTCTGCGGCAAATGCTGCGGGAATAGCGAGGGCAGCCATCAGGGTTCCGGCGGCCAGACCGCTGATCAGCTTGTGAAATTGACGTCGTTTCATCCGTCCTTCTCCTGTTGCGGCAAGTGACATTGCCTGATTTTTTTAAAAAATTGACCGTTTGGACAGTATTTTCAATTAGCAAAATCCTGACCAAGTGGACGAGATTGCCAGGCTTTATTTAATTGCCTGATTTTATGGGCATTCGGGCGCTGTGTATGACGGTTAATTGTGAGGGAGGGGGACGTTTTGAGCCAGTGTCTTGGTCGTGGGTGCTTATGGTTGGTGCGCGGGTGCAGCAGGTGGGCACTTAAATGTCGCAGCCTGAAGAGTGCAGTTTGAGGTGTTGCAGTCTGAGATGTTGCAGTCTGAGATGTTGCTGCTGGCAAGGAATAACACGAAGAGAGTTGTGCGGGCCCGGCGGCCCGCGCCCAGAAAGCCGGTTGTTACTTCAGTTTGATCGTAAAGTGCTTTTTGATCGGTTCGACAATTTTCCAGAAACCTTTGAAGTCGGCTTCAAAGATAAAGGCATCGCCAGGGCCAACTTCCACCGGTTCGCCGCCGTCCGGGGTGATGATCGCCTTGCCCTCGATCAGGTGAACAAATTCCCAGCCGGAGTATTCGGCGTAGTAGGTACCGGGTGTGGCTTCCCACCATCCGGCGATCATGGATCCGTCCGGGGCGGTGTATTCAATCCAGGTTTTCATGGTTGGATTGCCTTCGGCTTTGGTCCATCCCGCCAGATCGTCGGTAATGACGTCAACGGAGGGGGCGGGAATTTTGGTGATGGTCATGGGGTGCTCTCGTGTTGAAAAACGCTTCACTTTGGCTCTCACACAGACAGTGGGAACCCGATATGTTCGTGCAGGAGGTGACTTGCCGCCGCTGGGGTGCGCTATAGGTGCGCTATTGGTGCGGTATCGGGGTCAAGTTTCCTCCTGCGCATTGGCCAGGGTTATTCGCCCGCCGCGTGCCGTATTTCTTCCGGCTTGGGTTCGTCGCTGAGGTAGGCTTCCAGCGAGTCGTCCAGTGCATACAACCAGGGGGTGTGGTGCGCCGGTGACGGCGTACCGGTTATAACGGAAGGGAAGGAGTAGTCGCGGAATTTCATGATGTCTTGCTTCTTGTGCTTCTTCCATTGCAGGAAGGTTTCGTTCACTGCCGGGATGTCGAAGCTGGGGTAATCGGTTTCGTCGATCAGTTCCTGAATGTAGGCCCCCTGGAACTCGTAGTTTTCCTTGTCGGTTACCAGCTTGAGTTCGTTCTCGCGCCACAACGCGCTGTGGGCTTTCATTGTTTCTTTCGAGGGCATGGGAATGCGCCCCATGATCAGGTCGCGGGCATACCAGGCTTGGGCATCAAACATGTTGAAGCTGTACCACTGGTCTTGCATGCCGAGGTAAAACAGCTTGGTGTTTTCTTCCCACGCTACGCCTTTGTACAGACCCAGTGGCCACAGGCGGTTGTTGGTTTTCAGGCGCAGGGCTTCTGGCAGGAAGGGGAAGGAGTGCAGGTAGCCGGTACAGAGGATAATGGCGTCGATTTTTTTGCTGCTGCCATCGGAGAAGAATACGGTATTGACGTCAACGTGGGTCATGGCCGGTTTTTCTTCCCAGTTGGCGGGCCATTTGTAGCCCATCGGCGCACTGCGGTAGCAGGAGGTAATCGAGCGGGCGCCGTATTTGTAACACTGGGAGCCAATATCCTCGGCGGAGTAGCTGGAGCCGACCACCAAAATGTCCTTGTCCTTGAATTCCAGTGCATCGCGGAAGTCGTGGGCGTGCAGGATGCGACCGCCAAAGCTGTCGAAGCCAGGATATTCCGGTACGTATGGGGTCGAAAAGTGACCGCTGGCGACCACCACGAAGTCAAAGTCTTCCTCATAAACCCTGTCTTCGTTGTGGTCGTGAACAGACACGGTGAAATTGTCGCTGGCTACGTTGTATTCAATATGACGAACCGGAGAGTTAAAGCGGATGTACTTGCGCACGTCGGCTTTTTCGACCCGGCCCTTGATGTAATCCCACAGTACTTCCCGTGGCGGGTAGGAGGCGATGGCTTTGCCGAAGTGCTCGTCGAAGCTGTAGTCGGCAAATTCCAGCGCTTCTTTCGGGCCGTTTGACCACAGGTAGCGGTACATGGAGCTGGGTACCGGTTCGCCGTTTTTGTCCAGGCCGGTGCGCCAGGTGTAGTTCCACTGGCCACCCCAATCGGTTTGTTTCTCGAAACACACCAGTTCAGGAATGTCGGCCCCCTTGGCTTGGGCAGACTGGAAAGCTCGCAATTGGGCCAGACCACTGGGGCCAGCGCCAATAATCGCAACGCGTTGGGTCATGTGTTTTCTCCTGCTACAGAAAAATTATTGTGGGGAAAAATTTATGACGATTGATGCATCAGGGGTATTCCCCCGTGAGGGTAAGCAAAAGGGGATAGGTCGGGGGTAAGTGTCGGGTTGGGGAAGGCCGGAAATACGCACAAGCTGGTCAAGCCTGGCAACTTCCGTCACAGTGAGGGGACTCACAAACAGGCATTACACCAAGCCAGAGGAGGTACCTTGTATGAGTGACAAGATGAATGAAGCGGCATTACAGGCATTAAAAATCGCCTTTACCTATATGCCCAAGGCTATTGAAGTGACCAAATATGAATATGGCGATCGTTACCAGATCGTGCTGGATCAGGTTGCTGCTGTCAGAGAGGTGTTACTGGACAATGACGTCGACCCAGAAGAGGCGTACGGCGATATCAACCCCTCCACCACGCCCAATTCAACCTATTGAGCGCGCAAGGTGGATGGCCGGTTCAGCATGATACGTGGATTGGTTGCTGCTGAGTCGTTGTTGAGATTGCTGATCAGTCGTTGATGGCTAGTTAATGAGTAGTTGATGAGTAGTTGATGGATAGATGCCCGGACGCCCCTAGGGCGTCCTGACAGCAGAATGTGAACAGCGGGTTCAGATTCCCAGCTTGTCGCGCATATCGTAATAAAACGCACCCATAGCGGTGTAGGGAATTCGCATCAAACGGCCACCGGGGAAAGGATATTGCGGCAGGCTGGCCATCACATCGAAACGTTCGGCTTGCCCTTGTATCGCGCTGGCGATCAGCTCTCCGGCCAGATGGGTGGACGTTACGCCATGGCCACTGTAGCCCTGGGCGTAATAGATATTGTCGCCAATACGGCCAAACTGCGGCAGACGCATCAGCGTCAGCAGGAAGTTGCCGGTCCAGGCGTAGTCTATTTTCACGTCTTTCAGCATCGGGAAGGTTTTCAGCATTTTGGGTCGAATCAACGCTTCAACCTTGTCTGGCTCCCGTGCGCCATAAGTGACACCGCCGCCGTAGATCAGGCGGCCGTCGCCACTGAGGCGGAAGTAATCCAGCAGATAGTTACAGTCTTCAACGCAGTGATCTTTGGGTAACAGCTGGTGCTGCAATTCCGGGCTGAGCGGTGCGGTGGTGATGACCTGGGTGCCACAGGGCATGGCTTTCTGTTGCAGTTTCGGCAGCAGCCCGGTGAGGTAGGCATTACCGGCAACCATTACAAAGTTGGCGGTGACCTGACCGTTGGCGGTTTTTACGACGGCCTTGGGGCCTTGCTGAATATCCACCACTGGCGAATCTTCGAAAATCTGACCACCCAAAGACTCAATGGCTGTGGCTTCGCCGAGTGCCAGGTTCAGCGGATGAATATGGCCGCCACTGTGATCCAGTAACGCGCCCTCATAACGCTCTGTACCCACGTATTCGCGCACCTGATGGGCGTCGAGCATGTCCAGCTGCTGGTGGCCGTGCTGTTCCCATAGGGCTTTTTTGGCTTCCAGTTCATGCAGCTGCTTCTGATTGCAGGCCGCGAAAATACCGCCGTCTTTCAGATCACATTGAATATGGTATTGATCCACCAGGCGGCGAATAATCCGGCCCCCTTCAAAGGCCATTTTACCCATGGCATTGGCGGTTTTCTGGCCGTAATGGCGTTCAATAAAATCCATGTCGCGGCTGTAACTGTGCACGATCTGGCCACCGTTACGGCCGGAGGCACCAAAACCAATGCGGCTGGCTTCCAGTACCACCACGGAGAACCCGCGCTCAGCCAGATGCAGTGCCGTCGACAGGCCAGTGTAGCCTGCACCGATCACGCACACATCCGCACTGATACTGCTGCTCAGCGACGGACGATCCTGCTGTTGGTTGGCCGAGGCAGCGTAGTATGAAGAAGGATAAATGGCTGTCATCGTTAGTCTCTCTGGGGGCGGAGTGCGGGGTTGGCCCGAATGCTCTCAAGATAGGGCGGCAGCCGTCTTGCCGCCATACCCACCGGGGGATATATCCCGACTTTTTCGCGGCTGATTGGATAGCGCCGCTGGTCAGCCGCGTGGCCATTAACAGGCTGAGGCAGCGTGGAACATTGGCCTCTCTGTCTGGGTTTGAATGGTTAGGCCGATATTGGCAGAGTGACAGCAAAGGCTGGCAGCCTGGTCTGGATGCTTTGCGTAAGGTTTTATCAACGTAAGCTATGGTTCAGCTTTATTTATTGGCGGCTTGCTGCACGCTATAACAACGTAAAATCGAATAACAGGTCGAGGGTGCTATGAACGTGTTACTCAAGAATAGCCGTTTGGTGATGACGCAAGGACTGATCAATGGCGAATGGGTCGATGCCGACCAGAAAGCCACTCTGGTGGTTGATAACCCGGCAACAGGGGAAGAGCTGGTTCGTGTCGCCGATATGGGCGCGGCAGAAACCCGGCGGGCGATAACCGCTGCCCATGATGCCTTTCCCGGCTGGTCTGCCACCAGTGCCAACCAGCGCAGTCTGATTCTGGAAACCTGGTACGACCTGATTATAAAGCATCAGGACGAACTGGCGCTGATCCTGACCGCAGAGCAAGGCAAGCCATTGGCCGAAGCCAAAGGCGAGATCGTCTATGGCGCTGCTTATATCAAATGGTTTGCTGAAGAAGCCAAGCGCGTCTACGGCGATGTTATCCCGGCGGCGCAGGCTGGCCGACGTAATATCGTGATCAAACAACCCATCGGTGTAGTGGCGGCTATTACGCCATGGAATTTCCCCAGCGCCATGCTGGCACGCAAAATTGCCCCGGCCCTGGCAGCGGGTTGCACCATCGTTTGCAAACCGGCGGCAGAAACTCCGTTGTCGGCGCTGGCACTGGGGCTGCTGGCCGAACAGGCCGGTGTACCGGCGGGTGTGATCAATATGGTGGTCGGTTCCGATGCCCCAGCTATTGGCAACGAACTGACCGGCAGCAAATGGGTGCGCAAGTTGACCTTTACCGGCTCGACGCCCGTCGGTAAGTTGCTGATGAAGCAATGCGCCGACACCGTCAAACGCACCTCAATGGAACTGGGCGGTAATGCACCGATCATTATTTTTGATGATGCCGATCTCGATCAGGCCATTAATGGCGCGCTGATTTCCAAATTCCGCAACTCTGGCCAAACCTGCATCTGTTCCAATCGCCTGTTAGTACAATCCGGCATTTACGATCGCTTTATCGAACGCTTGTCTGAGGCCGTAGGCGAATTCCGTCTCGGAAACGGTCAGGACGCCACGACGACCCATGGCCCACTGATTACCGACAAGGCGGCACTGGGGGTGGACGAAAAAGTGCAAGATGCCGTTGCACAAGGTGCCCGTATCGTCACCGGTGGCGCACCATCCGACCAGGGCAGCCGCTTCTATCAGCCTACTATTCTGGCCGATGCCACCCCGGATATGCGGGTGTTCCGCGAAGAAATCTTTGGCCCGGTAGCGCCCATCTTCAAGTTTGAAACCGATGCAGAGGCCATTGAACTGGCCAACAGCACCGAATACGGCTTGGCGGCGTACCTTTTTACCCAGAACCTCAGCCGTATCTGGAAGGTATCGGAAGCCATTGATTTCGGCATGGTCGGTGTTAATGAAACTGCTATCAGCTCCGAAGCGATCCCTTTTGGCGGCGTGAAAGAATCCGGCCAGGGCCGTGAAGGCTCGAAGTATGGTCTGGATGATTATCTGGAAACCAAACTGATCTGCCTGGGCGGACTGTGATTGGCTGAAACAAACGTCGTCAGGAACTCAGCCCGGATGTCATTCAGGTAACCAGGGCGCAAAACAACAAACGGGTGAGTCTCGGGACTCACCCCTACGAATCAGCCCGCTAAACCGGGTAAACAGAACATCGAGGTTGCTATGTCTCACATGATTTATCCCACCACCAACTTCGCTGCCACCGAAACGATGAACATCGCTCGTGGTGACGGTATCTACGTGTACGACAACCACGGCAAACAGTACCTCGAAGGGATGTCCGGGCTGTGGTGTGCATCGCTGGGTTATAACAATGCCGAACTGATCGAAGCGGCCACCCGGCAGATGGAAACCTTGTCTTTCGCCCATATGTTCAGCGGCAAAACCCACGATGTCGGCATGCAGCTGGCGGATACATTGACCGCCATGGTGCCGGTTGACGACGCCCGTGTCTTTTTCGGCAGCTCGGGTTCCGACGCCAACGACACCCAGATCAAACTGCTGCGTTACTACTTTGCCGCCATCGGCAAACCTGAAAAGCGCAAAATCATCGCCCGTGAGCGTTCCTACCATGGAGTAACCGTGGCAGCAGCCTGCCTGACCGGCCTGCCCATCAACCAGACCCACTTCGACCTGCCCATCGATGCGCTCGGAATTCTGCGCACCGATGCCCCGCACTACCTGCGTGGTAAACAGGATGGCGAAAGTGAAAGCCAGTTCGTGGATCGTATTACCGCCAATCTGGAAGCCCTGATCCTGAGTGAAGGCCCGGAAACCATCGCCGCCTTTATCGCCGAGCCGATTACCGGCGCGTCCGGCGTGATCGTACCGCCCGCCGGTTACTACGAAAAAGTACAGGCCATCCTGAACAAATACGACATCCTGTTCTGGGCCGACGAAGTGATCACCGGCTTTGGCCGTACCGGCAATGACTTTGGCTCCACCACCATGGGCATCAAGCCCGACATGATGAGCTTCGCCAAACAGCTGTCGTCAGCCTATGTGCCGATCTCCGCCTCGGTGATTCGTGGCGATATGTACGAAGCCATGATTGATCCTTGCAGCAAACTGGGAGTGTTCGGCCATGGTTATACCTACTCGGCGCACCCACTGGCTTGTGCCGTGGCATTAAAAACACTGGAAATCTACCAGCGGGATAACGTCTTTGCCAAAGCCGCAGCAACCGGCACCTACCTGCAAACCCGGCTGCGTGAATTCAACGATCACCCGTTAGTGGGCGAAGTACGCGGCTGCGGCATGATAGCGGCCATTGAACTGGTGGCGAACAAAGACACCAAGGCCGCCTTCCCGGACAGCAAGGTCGGTTATTTTGCCGCTAACGCCTGTCAGGAACATGGTCTGATCAGCCGCCCGGTGGCTGGCTCCAGCCTGGCACTGTGTCCGCCACTGATTACTACCGAAACCCAGATCGACGAAATCATCGACAAAATGGGCAAGGCCCTGGACGACACCCTGGCCTTCGTGCAACAGCAAGGCTAAATGATTCACCGGGTGCGACCCGCACCCGGCACCCCCGCTTCAATTTGGATGAAGCCTTTGCCTCCGCTTGCGGAGGCTTTTTTATGGCTTCGGTGTTCGTTGGTTACTTGTTGCTGATCAATATTTTCTGATTCGAATCTGACGAATACGGAAACGAGGTAAAGAGAGGTAACATTGTATTTTAACAACATAACAATATTCATAAGCCTGCTTCCTGCGTATTTGGCAATCCGGTATCAGACCAATGTCATTAACTTAAAGCCTGGCCCTGCTGGAAGCAGGGCCAGAAATTAGCCAAAACCCGATGTTTTTGAAGTCACCCACTCGCTAAGTTAATGGCATTGGGTATCAGACATCTTTGTTTTGACTGAAAGGGTTGCTCGCTTTTCCAACAGCTGCTAGCGTAACCGGCTGAAATAGGGACGTTGACATCGGTTTTTCAGAGTAACGAAAAAATGCATTACAAACTGTTGAAGCACGATTTGACTGGGTATCGGAGAGAGCTTTGAAGTTACAACATGCAATCGAAAAATTAGGCGCAAAAAAGTCAATTGCTACGGCTAGCCAGATAGCTGAAGATTTGAATATTCGGTGGGACGGTGGTGTCGCAGTTGTATTTAGTGCGATCGCTGGTGATTTGGAAAGAGTGCCCGGAAATATTGGTGGTAAAAATGATAACGAAAGCAGTGCAATTAGAAAGTGGCTTTTGAAGTATCAAGCGGGCAAAGATGGAAGGGCGAGTCAGAGAAAATCAAATCTTCCGGGCACAGTATCTGATCCGGTTATTGAAAAGATTATTGGTTCCAGGATATCATGCCTTACAGAAAAGGATCTCAATAAAATACAGTACGCACATCGTTTGGCGATGTCTGCGGAAAATATTCTTGGTTTGATGCTGGAAGAATATTTAGCTGTTAGTCTAGAATTTCATGGATGGCATTGTGCATGGGGCGAAACCGTAAAATCGGTTGATTTTGTTCATGACGATGGTCGACTCCTTCAGGTTAAGAATCGGAGTAACTCTGAAAACAGTTCAAGCAGTACTGTCAGAAATGGAACTCAGATAGAAAAGTGGTTCCGGATCAAGGCTGATAGAATTGAATACATGTGGTCATCCTTGAATGAAATCTGCGGCACGATTGAACTGTCGGAAGACTCGTTTGTTGATTTTGTTCAAACAACGCTAAAAAATAATCCAGCATGCTTGTCTGTCGAGCAAGAAAACCCATGGGGTGATCTATAAGAACTGGGGTTAACCAAACCCCAGTTCTTGCTGTTCAGATTTTGAGTTGTGACGTTCAACAAGATGCCTGAATTGTTCTTTCCATTCTTTATCTGTGGTGCATTTATAGCGAGAGTACTTGAAGTCTTTGTGTTGGATAATATCAATGCCATTTAGCAGATTAAATATCAGCGTTCCAACGGCACAGCCTAAACTTACAGGAACAGCGTTACCTATTTGTTTATATTGCTGGATGATTGGGCCAGCAAGTTCCCATTTGTCTGGAAACTCCTGAATTCTTTTGTATTCTTGAACAGATAACGGCCGGTTTTCTGTTGGATGCGCAAGATCCGTAGCTGGCATGGCTGGATGGGTTACCAGTGTTGGAGAGGGTCTGTCCCAGGCTAGTCGCCGTAAAAACCCTGTTTTTCCACCTCCAGAAAAAAAAGATTTTCCCATGGCTTCTTTTTGTAATTCTAATGGAAGATTTTTCCAGTTTTGACCGGGTTCCAATAAACGGTAATATTTCAGCCTTTTTTCTGGAAAGGTGAGATGGTCATGATGACTTATCTTGGTAATGCATCGTTTTAACGTGTTCCATTTCGGTAAACCATACTCGCCCGTTTCTGAGTGCGTTGGTATCAGAAAAGGCGGTTCTTTTCCGTCGCGAGAGCAAATAATGATCACGCGCTCTCTGATCTGAGGCGTGCCGAAATTTGCAGAGTTGTATAGATTGAATGAGTAACCATAACCAGATTTTTCTAATCTGTTTAGTATGAAGTTTAGTGCCCCGCCTTTTAACTCGTCTTCGCTGAGGTCTGGATATTCTTGGCCTCTTTTTTCGTGTGGGCGATGCTCCATGGGGCAGGATAAAAGCCCCCGAACATTTTCAATTACAAAATACTTGGGTCTTAGTTCCAAACATAATTCTAAATATTTTAAAAATACGTTTCCACGATCATCGTTAAAGCCTTTCCTGTTGCCTGCAGTGCTAAATGCTTGGCAGGGAGGCCCTCCCATAATCAAGTCAATCTCATCGTTATTATTTAACCCGGCTTCGCGTCTGATGTCTGCGGCGTCGTAATTGTTTATATCGTTTAATAACGCTGTTTTGGGCCTGTTCAACGCAATGGTTTGTCTGCAAAACTTGTCTATTTCGCAGGCCAGTCGTATATCAAAACCGGCTTTTTCTATTCCTATGTCAAGACCCATTGCACCGGAAAAGAAGCTTAACGCTATTGGTTTTTTGTTATTAACGAAATAGGCAGGATGATCTTCAGCGACTGTATGAGCTGTCCTGAGACCGTATTTATGCAGACTCTCGTGATCTATCACCCAAGTGGTGCCCAGTTTTCGTGCGCTTAAGCTACCTTCACGGCACAATGTTCTGACTCGCTGAACGCTGATGTTTAGCTGTAGAGCCGCTTCTTTAATAGTGATTTCGGTACTCACTGTCAGTTTCCTTCTCGAAACCTGTGAAAAGTACCAATATAGTTGTGTGAAGTTGCATGTCAAGCCTGAAATTGGCTACGTTGCGCATTGAATGTTTCGTTGACGGGCTGTGTTAGCGTATTGCCCGTTTTTCTTTGAAGTGCTCTACCGAACTGTTTATTGCCCTCAAAAAAAGCCCGCTGATGGTCATCAGCGGGCGTGGCAAAAATCAGCCAAAACGGGTGTCGGTTAACTCAGTGCTTGATCATGACATGACGCACTGTGGTGTAGTCTTCCAGGCCGTACATGGACATGTCCTTGCCATATCCCGACATCTTCATACCGCCGTGGGGCATTTCGCTGGTCAGCATAAAGTGGGTGTTGACCCAGGTGCAGCCGTATTGCAAGCGGGCACTGAGGCGGGCGGCGCGGCCGGTATCGGCGGTCCAGAGGGAAGAGGCGAGGCCGTAGTCGGAATCGTTGGCCCAGGCCAGGGCTTGTGCTTCGGTGTCGAATTCGGTGATGGAGACGACTGGGCCAAAGACTTCACGGCGGACAATTTCGTCGTCTTGTTTGGCGCCAACAATCAATGTCGGTTCGTAGAAATAGCCTGCGCGATCGGCGATCTTGCCACCGGTGGCGATGGTGATATGAGGTTGTTCGCGGGCGCGGTCCACAAATCCGGCCACCCGTTCGAGATGGGCCTGGGAAACCAGCGGCCCCATTTCTGTGCCTTCTTCGTACTGGCTGCCGATTTTGATGGTGGAGACGGCGGCGGTCAGTTTATCGACCAGTTGCTGGTACACGCCTTTCTGGGCGTAGATGCGACAGGCGGCGGTGCAGTCTTGTCCGGCGTTGTAGTAGCCGAACGCCCGTAAGCCTTCGACGGCGTCGTCGATATCGGCGTCGTCAAAAATCAGCACCGGTGCCTTGCCGCCCAGTTCCATATGGGTGCGTTTCATATCTTCGGTGCTGGATTGCACGATTTTCTGGCCGGTGGCGATCGAGCCGGTCAGCGACACCATGCGCACCTCTGGATGGGTGGTCAGGGTAGCGCCGACGCTGGCACCGCCGCCAAAGACGGTGTTGACGACGCCAGCCGGGAAAATCTCCTGCATGATTTCGCCCAACTTGAGGGTGGTAAGTGGCGTTAGTTCCGACGGTTTGATCACAACACAGTTACCGGCAGCCAGAGCGGGAGCCAGTTTCCATGAAGCCATCATCAAGGGGTAGTTCCAGGGCGCAATGGAAGCCACGACGCCAAGTGGATCGCGGCGAATCATGGAGGTGAAACCGGGCAGGTATTCTGCCGCTGCGGAACCACTGAGGCAGCGTGAGGCACCGGCAAAAAAGCGGAAGACATCGGCAATGGCGGGGATTTCGTCGGCCTGCATGGCGGAGAAGGGTTTGCCGGTGTCGTTACATTCGAGACGGGCGAACTCTTCGCTCATGGCTTCAATACGATCGGCCAATTGCAGCAGCAGGTAGGCGCGGTCTTTGGGCGCTTGCTGGCTCCAGCTGTCGAAGGCGTTATCAGCGGCACTGACGGCGGTGTTGACCTGAGCGGCGGTGGCTTCGGCAATCAGGCACAGTACCTCGCCAGTGGCAGGATTAAATACTTCCAGTTGCTTGCCTTCGCCAGCAACCAGTTCTCCGTTAATCAGCATTTTATTGAGCATGGTATTAGGCCTCTTTGTTCAGACGATAGGTCGGACGGGTGTCAGATAATGTGTATGGATCAGCGGTCATGGAATATTGCCTCGTTATTTGCCGCTACCGGCAACGTCATCGCCACCTCGGGTGAGGAGGTAAGCCAGAAACACCGGCACCATGGTGGCGAGCATCACCATCAGCGCAACCACGTTGGTGACCGGCACATCCCGTGGTCGGGTCAGCTGGTTCAATAGCCAGATTGGCAGCGGTTTTTCGTGACCGGCGGTGAAGGTGGTGACAATCAGTTCATCAAACGACAGCGCAAACGCCAGCATGCCACCGGCGAGCATGGCGCTGCCCAGATTGGGCAACACGATGTAGCGAAAGGTCTGCCAGCCATCGGCACCCAGATCCATCGAAGCTTCGATCAGACTGCCAGAGGTGCGGCGAAAGCGGGCGACGACGTTGTTGTAAACAATCACCACACAGAAAGTGGCATGGCCAATCACTATGGTGAGGATGCCAGGCTGGATATCCATGGCCTGGAATGCCTGCAATAGTGCCAGACCTGTGATAATACCGGGCAGCGCAATCGGCAGAATCAGCATCAGGGTGATGCTGTCTTTGCCGAAGAACGAACGGCGATACATGGCCGCCGCCGCCAGCGTGCCCAGCACCATGGCAATAGCGGTGGCAAGGCTGGCAATTTTCAGCGACAGGCCAATCGATTCAAGGACATCAGCACGTCCAAACGCAACACTGAACCAGTGCAGGGTAAAACCCTTGGGTGGAAAGCTGAACGCCGACTCTTCGGTGTTAAAGGCATACATCGCAATAATCACAATGGGGAAGTGCAGGAACACCAGACCGCCCCAAGCTGCACATTTCAGCCACACGCTGGCATGTTGATCAGAGTGCATCAAAAGCCCCCATACGTTTCACAATCGACAGATAAACCGCAATCAACACAATCGGCACCAGCGTAAACGCAGCAGCCATCGGCATATTGCCAATCGATCCTTGTTGTACGTACACCATGCTGCCGAGGAACAAACCCGGCGGCCCTACCAGCTGCGGCACAATGTAATCCCCCAGCGTCAGGGAAAAGGTAAAGATGGAACCGGCGGCAATGCCCGGCACTGACAGTGGCAGAATCACATAACGAAAGGTTTTGAACGGTGTGGCACCAAGGTCGGAAGAAGCCTGCAACAACGACGGTGGCAAACGTTCCAGCGATGCCTGAATGGGCAGAATCATGAACGGCAACCAGATGTAGGTGAACACCAGAAAACGTCCGAGGCTGGAAGTCGATAGCGTATTGCCCCCCACGCCGGGCACCGACAGCAGTGCATCGAGTAGCGGCGTCAGCCCGAGCAGATGAATAAACCACTGCGACACACCCTCCTGCGCCAGCAGCAAGGTCCAGGCATAGGCCTTGACGATGTAACTGGTCCACATTGGCAGCATCACGCCAAGATAGAAAAAAGCCTTGGTGCGACCACTGGCGTAGCGCGCCATGTAATAAGCCACCGGGAACGCCAGTACGGCACTGAACGCGGATACCGCCAGTGCCATCAGCAGGGTGCGCAGGATGATGTCGAAATTGGCAGGATCAAACAGCCGGGCATAGTTTTCCAGCGTCAGGGTATGACTCACCAGCATGGTGAAGTCGTCGAAGGTGTACAGCCCTTGCCATAACAGCGCCAGTAACGAGGCGATATACACCGAGCCAAACCACAACAGCGGTGGTAGCAGCAGCAAGGCCAACAGCAGGTTGGGGCGACGATAAAGCAGATCTGCGGCCTGATATAGCAGCCCGGATGGAGGGGTAAAAACCGGGCTGTTATCAGCCGCAGACAGTGACGATTTTGAAGTCATATCAGGCACTCGCTTCGTCCCGCAAAGACACCATGGCCTGGCTGCTCCAGCTGACCTGTACCAACTGCCCTGGCAGCAGTGCGGTGTGGCTCGACAACAGACTGTTGGCCTCGGAGGCGGCAACGCTGACACCGGGTTCCAGCTCCACTTCAAAGCGGGTGTTCGAACCCTGATACTGCACGTCTTTAATCACACCGGGCAGGGTGATGACATCCGCTGGGGTCGTGCTTGATGAGCGAGCGGAGCCGGTGTGTATGCCATTGGCGTCGAGCGAAATGTATTCCGGGCGAATCGCCAGTGCCGCAGACTTCCCCGACAAACGCTGCGCCAGTGCACCTTGCAAGACATTGGAAGAACCCACAAACCCGGCAACAAATGCCGTTTGCGGCTGGTTGTACAAATTGCGCGGTGAATCCAGTTGTTCAATCCGGCCCTGGTTAAACACCGCCACGCGGTCAGACATCGACAACGCTTCGGTCTGGTCGTGGGTTACAAATACAAAGGTAATACCCAGCTGGCGTTGCAGCCGTTTCAGCTCCCCCTGCATTTGCTCACGTAATTTCAGATCCAGCGCGCCCAGTGGTTCGTCCAGCAACAGCACTTTGGGCCGATTGACCAGTGCCCGTGCCAGTGCAATCCGCTGGCGCTGGCCACCGGACAACTGTGAGGGTTTGCGCTGGCCATGCTGCCCCAACGCCACCATATCCAGTGCTTCAGCGGCGCGATGCCGGCGCTCTTTTTTGTTGACGCCCTTGACCATCAGACCATAGGCGATGTTGTCGAGTACGTTCATATGAGGGAACAGGGCGTAGTCCTGAAAGACGGTATTGACGTTACGCTGGTAGGGCGGCAACCCGGTGGCATCGCGGCCATGAATGATGACATGGCCATCGTCCGGTTGCTCGAACCCGGCAATCAGTCGCAGACAGGTGGTTTTACCGGAACCCGAAGGCCCCAGCATGGAAAAAAACTCACCTTCGGCGATTTTCAGCGAGACCCGGTCGACCGCCCGGACATCGCCGAAGCAGCGGCTGGTTTGGTAAAACTCAACAGCGGTATTCATAAAATATATCGTGTCCTGTGAAAGCATTGCCGGGCCAGCAGGCCCGGCAGTCAACCGGTACTCGTACTTTTTTCGTACTTAACTCGTACTTGACTGGTGCTTGACTCGTACTTGGCGGAATCAGCGGCCGCCCATAATGGCGATGTAATCCCGAGTCCAGCGGCTGTAGGAAACACAGCTGCCCTGGCTGCTGCAGTTGGAGGTCGGGGTCTTCCAGAAAAACACCTGGTCGAAGTTGTCCATCCCATTGGTCTTGCAGCCCTCGGCACCCAACAGCTCATTGCCATCACAGGCGGCGGGCACGGCCGGAACCGAACCAAACCAGGACGCCAGATCGCCTTGCAACTTGGGCGTGATTGACCAATTGAGCCACTCGTAAGCACAGTTCGGATGCGCGGCACCCGTGGCCAACATGGTGGTATCGGCCCAACCCGTCACCCCTTCTTGCGGGAACGCAGTGGCTACCGGGGCACCTTCTGCGATCAGGATATTGGCCATAAAAGGCCAGCTGCTGGAGGCCACCACGCCTTCATTCTTGAAATCACTCATCTGCACGTTGTAGTCGTGCCAGTAGCGATGGATCAGGCTGTGTTGCGCACGTAATACCTCCAGTACGGCGTTGTACTGGGTTTCATTCAGTTCGTACGGATCCTTGATGCCCAGTTCCGGGCGGGCAGACTTCAAATACAGCGCGGCATCGGCCAGATAAATCGCACCGTCATAGGCCTGCACCCGGCCCTTGTTGGATTGGCCATCTGGCAAGGTTGTGGCTTCAAACACCACGCTCCAGCTGTCCGGTGCCTGTTTGAACACGTCGGTGTTGTACATCATCATATTGGGGCCCCACTGGAAGGGCACGCCGTAGTGTTTGCCATCAACGGTAAACCAGGGCGCGTTTTGCAGACGTGGGTCGATGCTGTTCCAGGCCTTGATCTTGCTGGTGTCGACCGGTTGCACCCGCTTGCCGTAAATCAGTCGTAACGAGGCATCACCGGATGCTGTAACCAGGTCGTAGCCGCCCTTGGCCATCAGGCTGACCATCTCGTCCGAAGTCGCTGCGGTTTTGACATTGACGGAACAACCGCTGGACTGCTCAAAGCCGCTGACCCAGTCGTAGGCGGGGTCGGTATCGCCGCGTTCAATGTAGCCGGGCCAGGCGATGATATCGACGCGGCCTTCTCCCTGGGTGCCGGCCAGCGCAGTCAGTGCGCTGCCAGCCAACAAGGTGCTGAGTATCAGATGACGTGTTGCCATGGGGTTTTCCTCTGCCTGAACGTATTGAAGGCTTGCGCCGGTTTAACGTCGTGTCCCGAGCGCCGCTACGGATGGCGGAAGCTGTGGAACGGGATTCAACGAGGGCTTCAGGCTAAAGCGAGGGGTTTGTCTGGCTCCAATTGTTAATTAAGAAAGAAGCATTCTAAAAAAACGATAGCTACGAAAAAATTAGCGGTGGTATATCCAAAACAGATTGTTAATACTGGCGTAAGCCCCGGTATTTACTGGAAAACCCTTGTCTGGCGTGGGTGACGGACGGGTGTTGGCCACCGCCATCAGGGTCAAGCAGTCGTCGCCGGTGTGAGTGACATTGCTAACAATGAACCAATGAACAACGCAACCATGACACCCCTTGGACAACCCCTCGCGGAGCACCTGTTTTGCCATGATGAGCCTGCGCCAGATTCGATACTTTATTGCCATTGCCGAAACCGGGTCGGTATCGGCGGCGGCCCAGGCGGTGCCGATTTCACAGTCGACCCTGACCACCGCCATCAAACAGCTGGAAGATGACCTCGGCGTTACCCTGTTCAGTCGGCACGCCAAAGGTATGGAGCTGACGCACCAGGGCCATCAGTTTTTGCGTCAGGCACATCTGGTGCTGGCATCGGTGGACAACGCCCGTCGCAGTCTGCAACAAAGTACCGAAGCCGTGACCGGTGAATTGACCATCGGTGTGACCAGTCTGGTGGCCGGATATTATCTGGCCGATCTGCTGGCCCGGTTCCAGCGCATTTATCACCGCGTCAAACTACGGGTGGTTGAAGATGATCGGGACTATATCGAACACTTGTTAGTCAGCGGTGAGATCGATGTTGGGGTGTTGATCCTGTCGAATCTCAAATACCTCAGCGCACTGAATACCGAAGTACTGACCTTTTCCCATTACCGCCTCTGGTTGCCGCCAGATCACGAACTGCTGCAGCTCGACAGCATCGGCTTCAAGGATTTGCTGCATGAACCGCTGATTCTGCTTAACGTCGATGAAATGGAACAACGCATTCGTAACCTCTGGGCACCGGCCGCCAGCAAGCCCACCGTCAGCCTGCGCAGTGCCTCGGTGGAAGCGGTGCGCAGCCTGGTATCGGCAGGCATGGGAGTGGCGTTGATGCCGGATATGACCTACCGGCCATGGTCGGTCGAAGGCGATACCGTCGAGGCTCGTCGTATCACCGAAGTATCGGAAACCCTCGATATCGGTCTGGCCTGGCGTCGTGGCGGTGCTCGCAATCCGCTGATTGACCTGTTCCTGCCAGTGGCTCGGGAATCTCTGCCAGTACGCCATAACCACGCCAACAGCTGACGATCTGCCCAAGAGAGAAAACCCATGAATGCCAATAAGCTGCCGACGAACATACTGATACAGGGCCAGCGTATGGCCGGAGACGGAGAGGCTGAAGCCGTCATCAACCCGCGTACGGGGGAGTTATTGATCAGCTTGCCGCAGGCATCCGCCGAGCAGGTTGATGCTGCCGTAGCCGCTGCTCGTCAGGCCGCCAGAGTATGGAAACAAACCAGCCCCGGCGAACGGGCGGCGATGCTGCTGGCCATCGCCGCCGGTATCGATGCCCGCGCTATGGAACTGGCACAGCTGGAAGCACTGAATTGCGGCAAACCCTTGCATCAAGTGGTCGAGGACGACGTACTGGCCACTGCCGATGTGTTCCGCTTTTTTGCTGCGGCGGTGCGTTGCCAGACTGCCCCGGCCGCAGGGGAATATTTACCCGGCCACACCAGCATGATTCGCCGCGACCCCATTGGCGTGGTGGCCGCCATTGCCCCCTGGAATTACCCGCTGATGATGGCCGCCTGGAAAATTGCCCCGGTAATCGCCGCCGGCAACACCATGGTGTTCAAACCGTCGGAACAAACGCCACTGACGGCGCTGGTATTGGCCGATATTCTTGACGCAGTACTGCCGCCAGGAGTCGTCAACATAGTGCTGGGCCGAGGCGACAGCGTCGGCAGTCAGCTGATCAACCATCGTCATGTTCGAATGGTGTCACTGACCGGGGATATTTCTACCGGACAAAAAGTTTTGCAGGCAGCGCGGCGCTCGATCAAACGCACTCATCTGGAACTGGGCGGCAAAGCCCCGGTGATTGTGCTGGCAGATGCCAACCTCGATGCCGTGGTCGAAGGGGTGGGTCGTTACGGCTACTACAACGCTGGGCAAGACTGCACCGCCGCTTGCCACATCTACGCGGATGCCAGTATTTACCAGCCGCTGATCGAAGCACTGGCGAAGAAAGTCTCCTCGCTGACCTTTAACCAGGCTGACGACCGTTGTAATGATCTCGGCCCGCTGATCAGCCAGCGCCAACGCAACAGCGTCGCCAGCTTTGTCGAACGGGCGCTCGAACAGCCTCATATCCAGTTGCTGGCAGGTGGGCAGATACCCGCAGGGCCTGGCTTTTATTACCAGCCTACCTTGCTGGCCGGTGCCCGCCACGACGATGAAATTGTGCGCCGCGAAGTCTTCGGCCCGGTGGTCTCCGTTACCTCTTGCCCAACTGCGCAACAAGCCATCGACTGGGCCAACGACTCCGAATACGCCCTGGCGTCATCGGTCTGGTCTGGACATATCGGCCGTGCCATGGCCACCGCCAGCCAGCTCGAATACGGCACCACCTGGATCAACAACCACTTCATGCTTCCCAGCGAAATGCCCCACGGCGGCCTGAAAAGCTCCGGTTACGGCAAAGACCTCTCCGCCAGTGCACTGGAAGAGTTTTCCGTCGCACGACACATCATGCTGAGCCATCGGTAACCCTTATCAGGCTTGCTTGGTTTGACTCAGGGTTACCTGTTTTTCATCTTTTTGGACTGGGTTGTGGTTTTTATGTGAATTCAGGTTTTTCGCGTATGCCCTCTAACACTACTGATGTTTATGCTGAATTTATTTCCGAACAGCGGGTTTGGATGTAAGACGGACAGGGACGGAGCCCGTCCCTACGGCGGCGGATCAGTTTGTTTTTGCTGCCAGCCTGTTCGCGGCTTGCTGATGGCTGTTGCGCAGTGCACCAATATCCACGCCTGCTACTTCGCCTTTTTCCACTTTCCATTGGCCAGCCACCATCACGTAGTCGGCTGTGTGGGCTCCGCATAACAGCAGGGCGGCGAGTGGGTCGTGGCTGCCGGAGAAGCGCAGTTCGTCGAGGTTGAATAAGGCCAGGTCAGCTTGTTTGCCAACGGCGAGGGTGCCGATGTCGTCGCGGCCGAGTACACGGGCGGAGCCCTGGGTTGCCCAGCGCAGGGCATCCTGGTGGGTGACGCTGGAGGAGCCGTATTTGAGGCGTTGCAGGTACATGGCCTGACGTGTTTCCTGAATCAGGTTCGAGCAGTCGTTAGAGGCGGAGCCGTCAACTCCGATCCCTACCGGGCTGCCAGCGGCTTCGAGGTCTTTGACCGGGCAGATACCGGAGGCCAGCATCATGTTGGAAGTTGGGCAGTGGCAGATGCCCACACCGGCGGCACCCAGGCGGCGGATTTCATTGGCGTCGAAGTGGATGCCGTGGGCCAGCCAGGTGCGGTTGTGCAGCCAGTTGACGCTGTCGAGGTAATCCACGGTGCGCAGGCCAAACATTTTTTGGCAGAAGGCTTCTTCGTCGAGGGTTTCTGCCAGATGGGTGTGCAGTCGTACCTGATGTTTGGCGGCCAATTCGGCGCTGGCAAGCATGATGTCGCGGGTGACCGAAAACGGCGAGCAGGGGGCCAATGCCACTTGCACCATGGAGCCTTCGGAGGCGTCGTGGTAACGGCTGATCAGACGTTCGCTGTCGGCCAGAATGGTCGCTTCGCTTTGTACTACATGCTGTGGTGGCAAGCCGCCGTCGTCCTGGCCGAGGCTCATGGAGCCACGGGTCAGTGTGACTCGCAAGCCAACTTCCCTGGCGGCATCGGCTTGTATATCAATAGCGTCGGTGAGGGTTTGCGGGAACAGATAATGGTGGTCGGCGGCGGCGGTGCAACCGGACAACAGCAGCTCGGTCAGGGCCAGTCTGGTGGCCTGATGGAGCATGTCGGGTTCGAGCCCGGCCCATACCGGATACAGGGTTTGCAGCCAGGGGAACAGTTCCTTGTTGAGCGCGGCTGGCAGGGCACGGGTAAGGGTCTGGTAAAAGTGGTGATGGGTGTTGATCAGGCCCGGAATCAGCACATGGCGGCTGGCGTCGAATTGCTGGTCAAAGTGGATGGGCTGTTGCCCGGTCGCCACAACTTCGACGATTTTGCCGGACTGGATCACCAGTCCGCCACGGGCGTCTTCGTCAGCGTTGGTATGAATCGCCAGCGGGTTGGCGATCCACAGGCTTGCGCTTGCAGTGATGCTGTTCATGGTCATATTAACTTTTTGCGTAGAAGGCTTTGCCGAGGGACATCGGCGCGACAAGGCGGCTGCGGCTCTGGTTGCTGGACAGAATCACCAGCACCACCACCGTGGCCAGATATGGCAGAATCGCCAGCAGGTTGGGGGATACGGCAAAACCGAGCCCCTGAAAAACCAGATGCAGAATGCTGGCAAGGCCAAACAGCCAGGCTCCCAGTAACACCCGTTCGGCTTTCCAGCTGGCGAACACCACCAGTGCCAGCGCAATCCAGCCGCGTCCGGCGCTCATGTTTTCTGCCCACAGCGGGGTGTAGGCCAGTGACAGATAGCTGCCCGCCAGACCGGCCATGGCACCACCAAACAT
The DNA here is from genome assembly GCA_913061185.1 of uncultured Oceanobacter sp. Lineage (GTDB taxonomy): Bacteria > Pseudomonadota > Gammaproteobacteria > Pseudomonadales > Oceanobacteraceae > Oceanobacter > Oceanobacter antarcticus. The sequence goes on along the minus strand of CAJXTI010000002.1, from coordinate 20,099 downwards.
AATGGCCAGATAACGGGTCTTGAGCACCGGCAGGCCAATGGCGTTGGCGGAGTGGGGGTTTTCACCCACGGCTTTTAAAATCAGGCCAGGGCGGGAATATTTGATAAACCAGTAGACACCACCAAACAGCACAAACGACAGATAGACAATCAGATCCTGACCAAAAATCATGCGGCCAATCAGTGGCAGATCGGTCAGTAGCGGAATAAAAATTGGATCGAGGCCTTCGATCGGCTTGCCAACAAAATCCGCACCGATAAAGGCCGACAGACCGGTGCCGAAAATGGTTAATGCCAAGCCGGTAGCCACCTGATTGGCGCTCAGTTCCATGGTAATGGCGGCAAAGATCAGCGACATCAGTATGCCGGCCACAATCGCCAGTACAAAGCCCAGTATCAGGCTGCCAGACAGCAACGCCACCACAAAACCCACCACGGCGCCCATCAGCATCATGCCTTCCTGGCCGAGGTTAAGGACGCCGCTTTTTTCACAAATCAGTTCGCCCAGTGCCACAATCAGCAGCGGTGTGCCGGTACGTACCATGGCGTAAAGTATGTTGGTAATCAGATCGATATCCATGGTTTTATCCCTGTGTATTGGTGGCGCTGGCAGACATTGTACGGGTGGATGGGGTGCCGGGTTTACGGCTGACCCAGCGAATACGGAAGCCAATCAGAACGTCGCAGGCGAGCAGATAAAACAGCAGCATGCCCTGGAACAGTCCGGTTAATGCCAGTGGCAAGCCGAGGCTTATCTGGGCCATTTCACCGCCCATGTACAGCAGCGCCATCAGTAAGGTCGCCAGCACGATACCGACTGGATGCAAACGCCCGAGGAAGGCCACAATGATGGCGGCATAACCGTACCCCGGGGAAATGTTCGGAATCAGCTGACCAATCGGTCCAGCCACCTCACTCACTCCGGCCAGTCCGGCCAGTGCGCCACTGAGCATCAGGGCAAAGTACACCAGGCGTTTTTCCTTGAAGCCGGACAGCCGCGCAGCGCTGGCATCGAGCCCCATCACCTTGATCTGGAAACCGTAAAAACTGCGGCTCATCAATACCCATACCGCGACGACGGCGAGCAGGGCCAAGGCCAGACCAAAGTGAATGCGAGTGTCTTCAATCAGGATAGGCAGGAGCGAGAAATCCGAAAACATGGCGGATTCCGGAAAGTTAAATCCGTCCGGGTCTTTTAATGGCCCGTGTACTGCCCACAACAGAATATTAAGGGCGATGTAATTCATCATAATGGTGGTAAGGATTTCGTTGGTGTTGAAGCGAACCTTTAACAGCGCGGCAATCCCGGCCCAGAACACACCGCCGATGGCGCCAAATAACAGCACCATGGGGAGTACCCAGCTGGATTCCACCTCGATCAGTTGCAGCGCCATATAGCTGCCAAACAGGCCGCCCATTAGCAGTTGACCTTCGGCACCGATGTTCCAGATTTGCGCCTTGAACACCACCGACAATCCAATGGCACAGAGCAGAATGGGGGTGGCTTTGACGCACAGTTCGGCAATGCCATAGGTATCCGAGATGGGCACGTAGAGAATGGTGACCAGTGCCTCCCAGGGGTCGACCCCCAGCAGGGTGAACAGTATTACGCCAGTGAGCAGGGTCAGCAGCGCCGCCAGTACTGGCGACAGGTAGGCCATGAGTTTGGAGCGCTCGCCCCGAGGTTCCAGTTTGATCATGCCTCTTCTCCCTGAGGGGTTTTAGTCGGCGGCGGGCTGGTGGGGGTACTGAAGTCACCTGCCATCATGCGGCCCAGCTCTTCAATGGAAGATTGTGGTGTCGGTTTGACCGGCGATAACGCGCCATCACAAATGGCACCGATGCGGTCGGAAATCAGAAATAATTCGTCGATGTCTTCTGATACCACCAGAATGGCAGCCCCTTGATCACGCAGGGTAATCAGCGCTTTATGAATCGCTGTCGCGGCACCGATGTCAACGCCCCAGGTAGGATGAGCGGCAATCAGAATTTTCGGGTTTTGGAGAATTTCCCGACCGATAATGAATTTTTGCAGGTTGCCACCAGAGAGGCTGTCAGCCTGGGCATGACGCCCGGCAGTTTTGACCTTGTAGTCCTGAATAATTTTGTCGGCGAAGGCTTCTGTCTTGCGCCAGTTCACCATACCTTTCTCCACCAGTCCGGTGAGGAAGCCAGTGAGCAGGGCGTTTTCGGTCAGACTCATTTCCGGTACGGCACCACGACCGAGGCGCTCTTCCGGTACAAAACCCAGCCCCAGTGCACGGCGCTGATCCGGCGGCAGGTTGGCGACGTCGACACCATTAAAAGCCAGTGTACCCGCAGGGCAACGTGTTTCGCCGCTGAGACTGGCCAGCAGTTCTTCCTGACCGTTACCGGCGACCCCGGCAATACCGACGATTTCACCGCTATGTACTGTCAGGTTGAGATTGTTCAGATGCACACCAAACGGATCATGGCTGCGCAGGCTCAGTTGTTGTACTTCCAGCACCGGCTCGCTGCCAAGTACTTTGGGGTAGGTGGTGCTGACCGGAGTATCGTCACCGACCATCATTTTGGCCATGCTGGTGGTGTCTTGCTCGGCGGGAATACAGGCACCGGACACGCGCCCGCCACGCAGCACCGTGGCCTTGTGGCACAGAGCTTTGACTTCGTTGAGTTTGTGGCTGATAAACAGAATGGAACAGCCTTCGCTGGCCAGCTTGCGCAGGGTGATAAACAGGGTATCGACTTCTTGCGGAGTCAGTACCGAGGTGGGTTCGTCGAGAATCAGCAGTTTGATGTCCTGCACCAGACAACGGACGATTTCGACCCGCTGGCGTTCGCCCACCGACAGGGTATGAATCTCGCGCTCGGGGTTAATCGCCATGCCGTATTTTTCTGACACTGTACGGATTTTTTCCGCCAGCGGCCCCAGCTCGCCCGCTTCATCACCCAGTGCCAGGGCGATGTTTTCGGTGACGGTGAGGGTATCGAACAGCGAAAAATGCTGGAACACCATACCAATGCCCATCTTGCGAGCGTGCGCGGGGTCTTTTACTTCCAGTGGCAGGCCATCCCACAGCAGTTCGCCTTTGTCTGGCTTCACCAGACCATAGATCACCTTCATCAGGGTACTTTTGCCAGCGCCATTTTCACCCAGCAGGGCATGAATTTCGGCTGGGGCGATAGCCAGGTGAACATCGTCATTGGCCAAACAGCCAGGGTACTGTTTGGTGATGCCACGCAGGCTGAGCCTGGGTGGTACAGGTTGATTGGGCACGGGCTGTTCCTCTCTGCTGAAGGTTCCGGGGCTGACCTCCCGGTTGCAGTATTGTTATGGATCTTAACCCAGTGAGCAAAAAGCTGGCCAACTGGTCAGAATTTTTTTGTTAAGCCGTCAGAGTGACTGGTATAGTAAATGCTTTACATGACCGATCGGTCAGGTTTTGCGGGGCTTCAGAGCCAGCCTCAGGAAAACCACCATAAAATTCGGGGAAAACGCTGTTGTAACTTTAAATTCCCTTAAAAATCATTAGGTTATGAATTAGTTGCCGATATAAGTAGCTAATCGGAGGAAGCAACATTGATTCGCTTTTTATTCAATGATCAGTTACGCGAAGTAGATGATCTTGCTCCAGACCTGACCATTCTGGAGTACCTGCGCACTGTCGAAGTGCAACGAGGCACCAAGGAAGGTTGTGCATCTGGCGACTGTGGTGCCTGCACTGTGGTGGTGGCTGAGCCTGTCTTTCCAGAGGGTTCTGCTGACGGCTCTCCAGAGGGTTCTGTTACAGGCAAGCTGACCTATAAAAGTGTCAACAGCTGCATCACCTTTGTCGGCAGTTTACAGGGTAAACAGCTGATCACCGTAGAAGCCCTGAAAGCGCCGGGACAGCCATTACATCCTGCCCAACAAGCCATGGTGGATTGCCACGGTTCACAATGCGGTTTCTGTACCCCCGGTTTTGTGATGTCACTGTTTGCGTTGGGCAAGAACAGTACACCGGTTACTGCCGTTAACGAATTTGACCCGACCAACCCCGATGCCCACACCCGCCATGACATTGATCTGGCACTGGGTGGCAACCTCTGTCGTTGTACCGGTTATCGGCCGATTATTGAAGCCGCAGGCCATGTACTGGCCGCAGCCGCTAACGATCATGCCAATGACCACTTCAATAACCAAGAAGCGCAAACCTGGCAGCAGCTGCGGGATCTGGCCAGCGCCACCGATACGGGTTCTCTGAATCAGGGTGATCGGCACTTTTTTGTGCCGCAAACCCTGCAGCAACTGCTCGACCTGCGTTGCCAGTATCCCCATGGCCGTCTGGTGGCCGGGGGCACTGATCTGGCGCTGGAATATACCCAGCAGCTGCAGCCACTGGATGTGCTGATTTACACCGGCCAGGTGACTGAGTTGCAGCATATTCAGGTCAGCAACAGCCGCCTGATGATAGGTGCCGGTGTCAGCTACAGCGCGGTTATGGGCACCCTCAAACAGCATCTGCCGGAATTCGCCCGCATGCTGGAACGGCTAGGGGCGCTGCAGGTGCGTAATCAGGGCACCATGGCGGGCAACGTCGCCAATGCTTCTCCTATTGGTGATACACCGCCGGTGTTGCTGGCGCTGGATGCCATTGTGCATGTTCACAGCCCGGCCGGAGCCAGCCGGATTGCCATCAAGGATTTTTTTAGCGGTTACCGCCAGACCTGTTTGCCAGCGGGTGGGGTCATTAGCCAGATTGAAATTCCCCTTGATAAAACCGATTGGCATCGTTGTGTGTTCAAGGTTTCCAAACGCTTTGAAGACGATATTTCCGCCGTGCTGGCAGCGCTGATGTTCAAGGTGGAAAACGACGTCATCACCGCTGCCCGGCTGGCGTTTGGTGGCGTGGCGGCAACACCCTTGCGTGTTGAAGCTGCCGAACAGGCGCTGATTGGCCAGCCCGCCACGCTGGCCGGTATTCGCGCCGCCCAAACCGTATTGGCACAAACCCTGACACCCCTGACGGACGTCCGCGCCAGCGCTGCTTATCGCTTGCAGCTGGTGCAGAACCTGCTGGCCCGTGCGGTACTGGAATACCAGCAGCCCCACGCCACACTGGAGGTTGCCCACTATGCGTAACGTCACCTTGCCCGAACACAATACGGGGCTGGCCGAAACCGGACCATTGGCCAACAGTGGCCTGGCCGGACAGGACATTGTCAGCGCTGCGCTGGGCAAACCGTCGCCACATGAAAGCGCCATTGGCCATGTCAGCGGCAGCGCCCGTTATGTGGATGACATGATAGAACCCGCCAATTGTCTGCATGCCGCCGTGATTCGCAGCAGCATCGCCGCCGGACAGATAACCCGGCTGGATCTGACCGCCGTCAGCAACAGTCCCGGTGTGGCAACCGTGATGACGGTGGAAGAACTGACCGGCCACGTGGATATTGGCCCGGTATTCCCCGGCGACCCGATTCTGACCTCCAGCGAGGTGAAGTTTTTTGGCCAGTGTATTGCCGTCGTGGCAGCCACCACCGAACTGGCTGCGCGCCGCGCAGCACAACGGGCCATTGTAGAATATGAAACACACACGCCCCTGCTCGACCCTCGCGAGGCACTGGCACAAGCACGTCTGGTGCGCCCCAGCCATCGTATGGTCAAGGGCAATATTGCCGACGGTATGGCGGCGGCAGCGCATATTATCGAAGCCGAACAAGCGGTCGGTGGGCAGGAACATTTTTATCTGGAAGGGCAGGTTTCGCTGGCCTTACCCGGCGAAGACGGCGGCATGCTGGTGTACACCTCCAGTCAGCATCCCAGTGAAGTGCAAAAGCTGGTGGCGGAAGTGCTGGACGTACCACTGAACCGTATTACCGTGGATATGCGCCGTATGGGCGGTGGTTTTGGCGGCAAGGAAAGCCAGGCCGGGCAATGGGCCTGTCTGGCGGCGTTGCTGGCGGCCAAAACCGGGCGGGCGGTAAAAATGCGTCTGCCGCGTCAGGACGATATGGTGATGACCGGCAAACGGCACCCGTTTGCCAACCGTTACCGTATCGGTATCGACTCGCAAGGACAGATTCTGGCGGCCGATATAGAGGTTATTGGTAACTGCGGCAACTCGCCGGATTTGTCCGATGCCATTGTTGACCGCGCCATGTTCCACGCCGATAACGCCTACTACTTGCCCCATGCGGTGATAGACGGCCACCGCGCCTTTACCCATCAGGTGTCGCATACCGCCTATCGGGGTTTTGGTGGCCCGCAGGGCATGATGATTATTGAACGGGCGATGGACGACATTGCCCGTACCGTTGGCGCAGACCCGCTGACCATTCGCAAGCTCAACCTGTATGGCACCAGCACGCACAACCCGGATCGCACCGTAACGCCCTACCATCAGCGGCTGGAGCACAACAGCCTGCCGGAGATTATCGAACAGCTGGAGCACAGCAGTGATTACCGGGCGCGTCGTACGGAGATTCACCAGTGGAATCAAACCAGCCCGATTCTCAAACGCGGCCTGGCACTGACACCGGTGAAATTCGGTATTTCCTTCACCCTGCAGCATCTCAATCAGGCCGGAGCGCTGATTCATATCTACACCGATGGTTCGATTCAGGTAAACCACGGTGGCACCGAGATGGGGCAGGGCCTGCATACCAAGGTGGGGCAGATTGTGGCGCAAACCCTGGGGGTCAGCAGCGAGGTGATTCAGGTCACCGCTACCCGTACCGACAAGGTGCCCAACACCTCACCAACGGCGGCCTCCAGTGGCACCGACCTGAATGGCAAAGCGGCGCAGAATGCCGCCCTGACCCTGAAACAGCGGCTGACCGGGTTTCTGGCGGCGGAAAAATCGGTAGCAGAAGAGGCCATTCGTTTTGCCGACGGGCAGGTATTCTGGGGTGAAGCCGACACCGATACTGACACCGACAACATGTCCTTTGCCGAACTGGTACAAGCCGCTTATGTCGGCCGGATTTCGCTGTCGGCTACCGGTTATTACCGCACGCCAAAAATCCATTACGACCGCAGCAGCGCTTCCGGTCGGCCGTTTTTTTACTTCGCCAATGGCGCGGCAGTTGCCGAGGTGGTGATCGACACCCTCACCGGTGAATACAAGGTGTGCCGGGTGGATATTCTCCACGACGTTGGCCGCAGCATTAACCCGGCCATCGACCGTGGCCAGATTGAAGGGGGTTTTATTCAGGGCATGGGCTGGCTGACCACCGAAGAACTGGTGTGGCACAACGATGGCCGTTTGCTCAGTAACTCCCCGGCGACCTACAAGATTCCGGCGATTGGTGACACACCTCCGGTATTCAACGTCAGCCTTTATGAACAGGCCAACAACGAAGCCACGGTCTACAACTCCAAAGCCGTGGGCGAACCGCCGTTTATGCTGGCGATTTCGGTCTGGTCGGCCCTGCGTGATGCCATCAGCAGTCTCAGTAACTACCAGCTCAGCCCCGACCTCGACACCCCGGCCACGCCCGAACGGGTGTTAAAGGCGGTGATGGCGATTCAGACCGATATGCTCGACAAGGCCGTTGCCAATGGAGAGGACTGCTGATGAATACCCCCTCGCGCCCGTTAAACTGGTCGCAAGCGCTGGCCGACTGCCAGCGTCGCGGCCAGCCTCATGTACTGGTCACCGTGATCAGCACCGGTGGCTCCACGCCGCGTGCCTCTGGCAGCAAAATGCTGGTGTTGCCGGATAACAGCATCGACACCATTGGGGGTGGCCAGCTGGAATATCAGGCACTGCAGCAGGCGCGGCAGTTATTGCGGCACCATGAACCGCAACAGCAGATCCAGCAGGTTTTGCTGGGAGCGGACGCCGGGCAGTGTTGTGGTGGTTACGCCACCTTGCTGTTTGAAAGTTACCCCGCCCGCGCAGCCGCGCTGTGGCTGTTTGGTGCCGGTCATGTTGCCAGCGCCCTGATGCAGATTCTGCAACAGCTGCCGCTGCCAACCCGCTGGATCGACAACCGCCCGGAACTGTTTCCGCCAGCCGATTCCCTTGCCGCCCATATTGAATGTGTGGTGGCCGAGACGCCGGAATCCCTGCTCGAACAGGCACCACACGGCAGCCGTGTGCTGATTCTCACCCACGACCACGCACTGGATTACCGCCTGGCTGAAACCGCCCTGCGGCTGCAGCGTTTTGCCTCTGTTGGTGTGATTGGTTCGGCCACCAAGGCCAACCGCTTTCGTTACCGGCTGCGTCAGAGTGGCATGGACGAACAGCAGTTAGAGCGCCTGCAATGTCCGGTGGGGCTGGCCGAAGTGGGCGGCAAGTTGCCCATGGAAGTGGCGGTGTCGATTGCCGCACAGCTGATTGCCCAGTATCAACAAGAACTACTGCCTGATAAGTCCACTCGCAGTAGCGGCGTGTCACTACCAACCCTGAAAACACTGATGCGTCAGGACAAGGCTCGCCGCCAGGCGTCGCCCGAATTTCAGCCCGAATCTCAGCCCGAATCTCAGACCGAACCCCAGACTGAAACACAATCCCTGAGCCAATCCTGCAAGGTGACCTCCTGATGACACTTGAGCAACTGAACCAACTGCCCGCTGACGAAGCCGCTACTGCGTTTGCCCAATGCTGTGTCAGCCAGCGCTGGATTCAACAGATGGTCGCTGCCCGGCCATTTCTATCCGCCGAACAGTTACAGCAGCAGGCCGAGAACTTCTGGCAAGCACTGGCAGAAGCGGATTATCTCGAAGCCTTTGAAGGTCATCCGAAAATTGGCGATATCAGCTCGCTGCAACAGAAATACGCCAGCACCAAGGCGCTGGCGGCCGGTGAACAGTCCAGCGTCAACGCTGCCAACGACGCCATTATCAACGCCCTGGCAGAGGGCAATCAGTCTTATGAACAGCGTTACGGGTTTATTTTTATCGTCTGTGCCAGCGGCAAAAGTGCCGCCGAAATGCTGGCCCTGTTACAGGCCCGGCTGAGTAACAACCGCGCCACCGAAGTACAGAACGCCGCTGACGAGCAGGCCAAAATCACCCGCATTCGTATTAACAAATTACTTGGCATCGCCGGGTAAGCAGAAGACAGGAAACAACACCATGATCACCACCCATGTACTGGATACCGCGCTGGGCCAACCCGGCATTGGCATTGAGGTGACCCTCTGTCGTCAGAACGAGAGCAGCCCGGATCAGAATGGCTGGACAAGCGTTAGCAAGGGAATAACCAACCACGACGGCCGCATCCCCGGCTGGCTGGATGACAAACCGGCGCTGCTGCCCGGTATTTACCGCATTCGTTTTGAACTGGACGACTATTTCAGCCAATTGGGGCAAAGCGCTTTTTACCCCTTTGCTGAAATTGTCTTCCGGGTGGAAAACCCGGCGCAGCACTTTCATATTCCGCTGTTGTTAAGCCCGTTCAGCTACTCGACTTACCGGGGTTCATAAGCATGATCAAGGTATTTCGAGGCTCGTTGCTGTTCTTCACTAGTGACCCGCTGCAAGACGGTGATGCAGCGTATCAGTGGATTGAAGACGGCTTGTTGTGGGTTGGTGAGAGCGGCCTGATCGAGCGTGTTGGTGCGTATGAGCAACTGGCCGGGCTCCTGATCGAACAACAGACAGAACAACAGACAGAACAACAGACAGAACAACAGACAGAACAACAGATCCAGCTGCTGGACTACCGCGGCAAAGTTCTGCTGCCGGGATTTGTTGACTGCCATATTCATTATCCGCAAACCGAAATGATTGCCGCCTACGGCACTCAGCTGCTCGACTGGCTGCAAACCCACACCTTCCCGGTGGAAAGCCGCTTCAGTGATTACGATTATGGCCTCAGCATTGCTCAACGTTTTGTTACGGAACTGCTGCGTAATGGCACCACCACCGCACTGGTCTTTGGCACCGTACACCCGCAGTCGGTGGAGGCGTTTTTCAGCGTGGCGCAACAGCACCAGCTGCGCATGATTGCCGGTAAGGTCATGATGGACCGCCATGCGCCGGAAGCCGTACTCGACACGGCTGAAACCAGCTACCACGAATCAAAAGCCCTGATCGAAAAATGGCACGGTGTTGACCGTCTCAGCTATGCCGTTACCCCGCGTTTTGCCCCCACCAGCACACCTGCACAATTACATATGGCCGGACGCCTGTTAGCAGAATTTCCCGATGTGTATCTGCATACCCATTTGTCTGAAAACGTCGATGAACTGGCCTGGGTACAAAGCCTGTTTCCAGACTCAGAGCATTATCTGGACGTTTACGATCAGGCCGGTTTGCTGGGAAGCCGCAGCATTTTTGCCCATGGCATTCATCTGTGTGACGACGAATGCCAGCGTCTGGCCAGCAGTGACTCGGTGCTGGCACATTGCCCGTCATCCAACCTGTTTCTGGGCTCGGGCCTGTTCAACCTGAAAAAAATGGACGACTACGGCATTCGTGTCGGAATCGGTTCTGACGTGGGGGGTGGCAGCAGTTTTTCGGCGTTTGATTCACTGGCCGACGCCTACAAGATCCAGCAGCTGCAACACCACAATCTTGACCCGTTCCGGGCGCTTTATCTGGCCACACTGGGCGGCGCCAAAGCGCTGTCGCTGGATGACAAAATCGGCAGTTTCCAGCCCGGTATGGAAGCTGACTTTATTGTGCTGGACCCACAAGCGACGGATTTTCTGGCCTTCCGTACGGCGCATTGTCACAACCTTAAAGAAACCCTGTTTGTACTCAACACCCTGGGTGACGACCGCGTAATTGCCGCCACCTATATTCTTGGCCAACTGGCCCATCAGCGAGATTCGCACCACGTGCCTCAGGGGGAAAACTGATATGGACGCCTACATCATTGACTGGTTACACCTGCTTGTGCGGTTTTTGCACGTCTTAACCGCCATCGCCTGGATTGGCGCATCCTTCTATTTTGTCTGGCTCGACAACTCGCTGGAAACCCCGCCGCAATGGAAAACCGATCAGGGCATCAAAGGAGACCTCTGGGCCGTCCATGGTGGCGGCTTTTACGAGATCGCCAAATACAAAAACGCTCCGGCAGCGCTGCCGACAACCCTGCACTGGTTTAAATGGGAAGCCTATTCCACCTGGATCACCGGCATGCTGCTGCTGATTGTGGTGTTTTATGTCGGTGCCCAGAGTTACCTGATTGACAGCACCAAGGCCGATCTCAGCAGCTGGCAAGCCATTGGCATCGGAGTTGGCTCGTTACTGGCGGGCTTCGCTATTTACGAAGGTGCTTGCCGCACCCCATTGGTGGAAAAAGGCCTGTTGTTTGGTCTGGTGATGCTGGTATTACTCACCGCCATGGCCTGGGCACTGAGCCAGGTACTGGGTGACCGCGCCGCTTATATCCACGTTGGTGCGTTAATTGGCACCTGCATGGCTGCCAACGTTTTTACCACCATCATGCCTGCCCAGCGGGCCATGGTTGCCGCCGCTGCCAAAGGCGAATCACCAGACCCCATCTATGGCTACAAGGCCAAATTACGCTCGACCCACAACAACTACGCCACCATTCCGGTGCTGTTTATTATGCTCAGCAACCACTTTCCCATGACCTACGGCCACGAATACGGCTGGCTGATACTGGGTGTGCTGGCGTTCATTGGTGCCTGGGCTCGTCACTTCTTCAACCTGCGCCACCAGGGCATCGTCAAACCCATGATCCTGGTCTCGGCCCTGGCTGCCTTTGCCCTGGTCGCCTGGGTTACCAAGCCAGCCGACCAGACAGCCATGGCCGCCGCTGCAGGCTCCCCCGTCACCGATATACAAGCGTTAGGCATCGTAGGCAAACACTGCAGCGCCTGCCATAGCGCGACACCCAGCGACGACATCTTCAAAGCCGCACCCGGTGGTGTGATGTTCGACAACCTTGACCAGATCAAAGCCATGAAAGACCGTATCCTCGCTCGCGCCGTTCACACCCACGACATGCCGTTTATGAACAAAACCAAAATAACAGATGAAGAACGACAAATGCTGGGACGGTGGCTGAAGCAGTAGTTGCTGGCTTGCCATCAATGCTAAACCCGCAGGAGACGCGAGATGCTGCCGTGATGCGGAATCGCAGTCAGTGCAGCCTTGCGTTTCCTGCGTGGGCAACCACGCTTCGGTGTGGTGCCCTAAACTGATAAATGTTCTCCGCCGGATATAGCCCGAATTAAATAAAATCGGTGTCGTTCCTGATTCATTGCGTTTCATTTACGTCCATGCTGTATTTGCCAGATTCAGATACCGATCAATTGTTATATTTCCGACAATGTCTTGCCCGCTGATCACCCGGTGTTTTTTACGCCGCCGACCGTGTTTTTAACCTTTTGATTTTATTAAATAATCTTTTCTCGCCGACTGGCGGGTTGTTTGCAACACATCGGCTAACTCCGTGACTGTTGCAGGATTGCCTCATGCGCTACGAACCTTACGATACTGAATACGCTGCCGTTCCTACCCTGACTGATGGCGAGCGGCTGGATTATTATCTGCTGCGTGCGTTTGAAACAGAGGAAAGCTGGAGCCTGAGGGCAGGAAAAGCCTGGTTTGTGCATGAGCTGGATGGTCAGCGGGTACAGCCGTTGTGGCCTTATCGGCGCTATGCCAGGGAGTCTGCACTGGATGTCTGGGAGGATTGTCGTCCCGATTCAGTCGCACTGGAGTATTTGCTGGATACCATTTTGCCTGAGCTGGCTGCCAATGATGTGATGCTGGATATCATGCCACGCGGCGCGGAGGCTGGGTGCTTGATTACGCCCCATCGGTTGATGAGTATTTTTGAAGGCATGCTGGATGCCGGTGAGTATCGGCTGGAAGGTTGATTGGGCGGCTACTGCCGTCAAACATCCGGGCTGGTATACTGGCGTTATTTGCGCCGGAGGCCGTGATGGCAGAGCAGATTCCAGACGACAAGCCGTTACCACCGGGTGATTACGAATGCTGTGAAAGCGGTTGTGATCGTTGTGTGTGGGATATTTATCGTGAAGACGTGGCTGAATGGGAAGCAGCGCAGAAGGCCGACAAGGAAAAGGCAGCCGTTGCTGAAAGTGATCTCACCGCCGCCAGTCAGACGGGTCGTTCGTAGCGGCAGACCGCTTGCCGGTATGGACTGCCTCGCCGTCAGCTTCGTTTTTAATCGCCGTCCGCAGTAACGGTTCCCGTAACCGTGACATGGGTTGTGCTGTTGGCGGCCTGCACGACTGCCGACCCTTCTCCCCTCGGGTCGGCTGCGGCGGTGACTTCTCCAGATCGATGATCCCATCGGATTGCCTGCATATTGCCGTACTGGCGACCAGCGTTCTTGAGTTGATGTCCCATGGCCTGTAATTGCTGCCGCTGATCTGGTGTCAGGCTGCCGGGTTCATATTGGATCACATCGGGCAGGTATTGATGGTGTATTCGGGGTTGAGCGACCCAGTCTGTGACTGGTTTGTCCTGCATGGCTTGCAGCAGGCCGAGCAATACCATGGTGATGATCCGGCTGCCGCCGGGTGTGCCGATAATGGCGGTCTGATCGGCAGATACCAGCAGGCTTGGGCTCATGCTCGACAAGGGGCGCTTGCCGGGGGCTATGGCATTGGCTTCGGCACCGACCAGTCCGTAGGCGTTGGCAGCGCCGGGTTTGGCGGAGAAATCGTCCATTTCGTCGTTCAGTACGACGCCGGTGCCAGGCACGGTAAAGGCAGAGCCAAAGGGTAAATTGATGCTGAGCGTGGCCGAGACCATATTGCCCTGGGCATCCAGTACCGATAGATGGGTGGTGTGAAAACCTTCTTCGATATTTTTTGGCCCATGCAGTGATATGGATGGGGTTGCCTGATCGAGGCGAATGCTGCTGGCCCATTGTTGATTATGGCTTGCCGACATCAGTTGTTGTGCCGGAACATCGACAAAGTCGGGGTCGCCCAGGTATTTGGCGCGGTCGTGATAGGCGCGCCGCATCACTTCCGCCAACAGGTGGGTTTGCTGCACCTGGTTCATGTCGCGCCAGGGAAATTGATCCAGCATGGTGAGCATCTGGGTCAGGGCGATACCACCAGAAGAGGGTGGTGGGGCGCTGATCAGGGTGTATTCCCCCAATGTTGAGATCACCGGTGGACGTTCAATCACCTGATAATTTTCCAGATCCTGCAAGGTCCAGTTTCCGCCCGCTGTCCGGACGCCGTTCACCAGTGCCTCGGCGGTTTTGCCTTGGTAAAAACCGTCTCTGCCTTGGGTCGCCAGTCGTTCCAGTGTGATGGCCAGTTCCGGCTGTTGAATGATATGGCCGAGGTCGGGCAGGGCGCCGTTGCTGAGAAACAGGCGGGCACTGTCGGGATAACGCTGGAGTGCCTTCAAGCGGTAATTCAGCAGCAGGCGGTATTGCTGGTATACCGGAAAGCCGTTGCGAGCCTGTTCTATGGCCGGTTGCAGGGTGATGGCAAGTGGCAATGTGCCATAGTGCTGCGCCAGCCAGTCAAAGGCAGCCGCTTGTCCTGGAATCGCGGCGGCGGTCGGGCCATTGATGGCCTTGTCGCGGATCACATCGCCCTGGTCATCAAGGTAATAATCGCGGTGGGCCGCCAGCGGGGCTTTTTCGCGGGCGTCAATAAAGCGGTATTCATGGCGGTCGGCAAGATACAGCAGCCAAAAGCCACCACCACCGATCCCGGCGCTGTAGGGCTCGACCACGCCGAGACTGGCAGCGACGGCGACGGCGGCATCAAAGGCATTACCACCGGCATTCAGAATGTCCATACCGGCCTGGGTCGCCAATGGGTGTGCGCTGGCAATGGCGTTAAAACCGGGAGTCGCTGTCGGGGGGGGTGTGGCGGTCTGGCGGTTATCGGTGTTGCTGGTGTTGTCGCTCAGGGCGCAGGCGCAAAGACTGGTCAGTGCGATCAGCAGGGTACCAAGACGGGTCAGGTTGTTAAAACGCGAAAACAGTGTGCGGGGCGTAGCAATCATCGGTCATCCTGAATGGCGGTGGAGGGCCGTACATGAGCTGCCAGTGTGGGCAACGCGATAGCGTGCTGCAAGGCAAACACGCTATTGGCGGTGGAACAGGGTGTTTAACTTCGGCATTCAACCCTGCAAGTCCAACCCTGCAAGTCCAACCCTGCAAGTTCAATTCAGGAGGCTTTTTTGCCGGTCAGGCGTTCATACTTGGCTTCCAGCTCTTCCTGGGTTTCGGTACGGTTTTCATCCAGTGGAATACAATCGACCGGGCACACCAGCTGGCATTGTGGCTCATCGTAGTGACCAACGCATTCGGTGCACTTGCCAGGGTCGATTTCGTAGATTTCTTCACCGGCAGAAATGGCCTCGTTGGGACACTCTGGCTCACATACGTCACAGTTGATGCATTCATCAGTAATAATTAACGACATTTTTTCCTCCGTCAGGCATGTGGCCGTGACTCATTAACATGTTTGACCAGGGCGGCGGCGACTGCCGGGTGTACGAAGTTGCTGACGTTGCCCTGCAGTGATGCAATTTCGCGCACCAGGGTGGATGAAATAAACGAATATTTCTCCGCCGGTGTCAGAAACATGCTCTCGACGCGTGGAGCCAGCACGCGATTCATATTGGCGAGCTGGAATTCGTATTCAAAATCCGATACGGCCCGCAAGCCTCGCAGAATGATATTGGCACTGCGTTCTTGTACAAAAGTGGCCAGCAAGTTGCTGAAACCAACGACTTCAACATTCGGCAGGTGTCCCAGCACTTCACGGGCCAGACCCACGCGTTCGTCCAGTTCCAGCATAGGCCGTTTTTTCTGATTGTCTGCAACCGCAACGATGATGTGATCAAACATCCGCGCTGCGCGCTCAACCAGATCCGTATGACCATTGGTAATGGGGTCGAACGTACCGGGGTAGACGACAGTATTCATGGCTGTAGCCTCTGAGGTTCAGGTCGGGCGCATAGTAAACAAAAGCCACCCAAGCCACAATAAAGGTAATTCAACGGGAATCCTGCTGAACGCTGAATATGACATCCGTCAGACGCTGGAAATCCAGCGGTGTTACGGGTGTTAATGCGCTCCCGACGGCTATCGCAGGCATAATCTGACCAGCGAGGTGCCTGACGGTCGGCTGCTGATTCAGCATTGTGCCAGCACTCCAGCCGGGACGGGAGTTTCCAGAATCGCGGCGATGGTGTGGATCAGATCGCGCTCGGCAGGGCGTAGTACTCCGTCAGCGCGGCCACAGGCAACCATGGATTTGATCAGGCGTCCCTTGATATGAGGGTAGAGTTCGGTCAGTCGGGTGAGTGACTGATTCAGGGGTTTCAGGCTGTTGGCCGGGGGCTGAAAGCGGATGCCGAGTGAGCCAAAGGCACCGTCAGCCAGACTCATCTGGAAGGCGTTGGCCGCTTCGTCGGGATGGTCATGACCCTTGTCGGCCAGGTAAGACAGCAGCACGGCAATATCATCGGCAACCGGATCGGGCTTGCTGTAGCGCGCCTTGACCGGGGAAACTTTGTCGAATTGCCCGGACAGATACTGGCTCAGCAAGCGGAACAGGCACCACTCAAACAGATCGATTTGGCCGTCGGCTTTCATCAAGCTAACCAACAAGGCATGAAAGGCACGATACTGGTTTTCAGACAGTTGTTTGAGCGCCGGAATAGCCAACTCGACCAGCGGCAAACGTTGCTCGGGCGCCAGTGCCTTGATCGTGGGTATCAGGCGCAGGACGTGTTGGTATTGTTCGCTGCCTGCTTGTTGCAAAATCATATCCAGCTGCTGGTCGTGGACAAAGCGGCTGGGCGGTGCCAGTAACAGGGTGTAGATCAGTGAGCGGGCCTGATGCGGGTCACGGGCCTTGTCGTGCAAGGAAGCGGCGCCTGTGGCGCTGACGTTGCTACTGGCAGTGCTGCTGGCTGGACGGGTTGTTGCGGCGGTGGCAACACCAGCCGCCGCTGCCGCCATCCCTAAAGCGACTGCCGCTTTGGCAGATGTCCCGGTGCCGATGTGGGCCGCAGCCGATCCTTGTTTAACCAACGTATCAACGAACTCGGGATTGTCTCGTTCGGCCTCAGCCCGCGCTTGCGGTGCCAGATAACGGCCATCCCAGGTCGGTTCGATGCGCCGGATTCGTTGTTCCAGCGGTGGATGGGTTGCGAACATCGGCAGCCGGAAGTGCATGGCGCTGCCAAAAAACAAGTGCGCGGTCTCTTCGCGTTCCGGGCTGCTGATGTCGCTGCCACTGCCGTGTCCGATGACCTTGAGTGCGCCACCGATACTGGCCGGGTTGCGGGTGTATTGCACTGCGGAGGCGTCGGCGAGAAATTCGCGCTGCCGTGATACTGCCGCCTTGATCAGGTTACCAAAAAACACTCCGACATAGCCCAGCACCAGTAAGGCCAGACCGATGGCCCACAGCGGCAGACTGTTGCGCTTGTCGTTCGAGCGCATGGCATGACGGTGAACGGTGGCTTCGAGTACAAAGCGTCCAATCAGTGCAATAAACAGGATGCCGAACAGCAATGCCATCAGACGAATATTCAGCCGCATATCACCATTGGCGATGTGGCTGAATTCGTGGGCAATCACGCCTTGCAGCTGATCGCGGCTGAGCTTGGTCATGCAGCCTCGGGTCACGCCCACCACGGCGTCAGATGCTTGATAACCGGCAGCAAAGGCATTGATGCTGTCATCATTCAGGACGTACACCGGTGGAACGGGCATGCCAGCGGCAATGGCCATCTCTTCCACCACGTTGAGCAGGCGACGCTCGTAAAAATCGCTGCTGTTGGGGGGCAGACGACGACCGCCGAGGGACTCTGCCACTACATGGCCACCACCGCGCAGGTTGAGCCAGCGGTACAGGCTGGCAAGGCTGATCACCAGCACCACTGCTGCCGATATGGTCAGGATGCGTTCTGTTGATAACGAATCGAGAAAGGACATGGCCGGTTGCCCGGCACGGGCGGCCAGTTCAACACTGTTGATGGTCTGGCCCTGGCCATACCAGACGATCAGGGCAACCAGCAGATTGATGGCGCAGACCAGTGCCACAACAGCCAGCACAAACAGCATGATCAGGCGGCTGGTTTGCTTGCGCGCCCGATCCTGATGGTTAAAAAAATCCATATCGATTCATACTCTGCATAGTCTGTCCGGATGACCTCACTGCGTTTGAATCAGAAAGTTGCCTTCTCAAAAAACGCCTTCTTAAAAAGACACCTTCGGAGCAGACTGGATCGCGGCGCTGTCGGCAAATTCGAGCAGACGGGCATCTTCGCTGTGGCCAAACAGGCTGGCAAACACCACGGGAGGAAATGACTGGCGATAGCTGTTATAGGTGGTGACGGCGTCATTGAAGGCCTGACGGGCGAAAGAGACGCGGTTCTCGGTGCTGGTCAACTCTTCCGATACCTGCATCATGTTCTGATTCGCCTTGAGGTCGGGGTAAGCTTCCATCACAACGTTTAATCGACCCAAGGCACCGGTCAGGGCACCTTCACCTGACATCAACTGTTGCATGGCGTCGGCCGCGCCAGGGTGGCTGGCGGCGGCTTTCAGTCCGGCAGCAGCCTGATTACGAGCGGCGATGACCGCTTCCAGAGTTTCACGTTCATGGCTCATATAAGCCTTGGCGGTTTCAACCAGGTTGGGAATCAGGTCGTAGCGTCGCTTCAGTTGAACTTCGATCTGGGCAAAGCTGTTTTCATAACGATTGCGATAGCTCACCAGGGTGTTGTAAATCGACACCAGATAAACCAGCAACAAGGCAATGACAACCAGTGTGATGATGGTGGACATATCCATAACGGTTCCTTTGTCGGGTCAGGTTTGCCCAAGGCTGCCGGGCAGTAGTTGTAAATGAGCGTTAGTTGCGTACCCAGTCGCCATTGGCTGACTGGTAGTATTGTCCCTGTTTGTTCGCCTTGTCGGTGAGTTTTTCTCCGGCAATTTTTTCAATACTGGCCAGCGGCGCTTGCTGCTTGTTGGCAATTTCCTGATAGTGAATCTTGCGTTTGGTGTTGATTTCAACCACCAATGCGGCAACATCGTGGCGGCTGGTATCGACCAGTCCGACGTAACCATCTCGTTGTTCACCCACCAGACCGGCTTCGCGGGCGGTGTCGAGGTCGAGTGCCATGACAGAGAAAGACAACATCAAGGTGGCCAGTGTCAGCAGTAGGCGTTTCATGAATATCTCCATAACTCAGAACAAGGCGTCTTTTTCTTCGAACAAGTTTTCCAGATCTTTTTCTACCTTGACCCGGATTTCATGTTCGATTTTGACATTGAGGTTGATCGTGATGGGTTTTTCCGGTGCGGCCAGCTTGACTGTACAACCTGCCAGTGCAGTGGCCAGAACAATCGCAGACATGCTAAAGGCAATGCGGGGGTGATATGGCATAACAAGCCTCCTGGGCAATTCGGCCTCTACTGTAACGCTGGATTGTGGCAATGCAACCGCTGTCTGATCAAGATGAGGACAGGAGTTCGGCGAAACCGGCACCAAGTGCCAGGCTGCCAGCGCAGGCCGAATGGTGTGCATAAATGAGATGTTCTATCATCTTTATGAATTGCTTATACTGAACATATGTGCAGTTTAAAACGGAGCTACCAATGCAATACCCCCTGGTGACATTGCTGTTATTGATGATGTCGTTCCCCTCGATGGCGCAGAGCTTGCGTGTGGCGGTTGGGTCATCCTTGTCCCCGTACGTGATCGAGGAAAATAATACCGGTGCAGAGCTGGATATTGTCCGTGAAGCCCTGGCGCTGCGAGGGCATGATATTACGCCTGAATATGCGCCCTATGGTCGAGTGAACGGCTTGTTGCAGCAAGCCCGAGTGGATGCTGCCTTGACGTTGCCGTCGGAAGGAGAAGAAGAGGATATCTTTTTCTCGGATGAATACATTACCTACCACAATGTGGTGCTGGCGCTGGCATTTGAGGGGTTTGCGATTCATACACTGGATGACATGGTGAATTATCGGGTGTTGGCATTTCAGAACGCCGCCCGGTTATTGGGGCCAGAGTTTGGCCATATGGCCAGTAACAATATCCATTACAGCGAAACCACCCGTCAGCACAGTCAGGTCGATATGCTGTTTTCGGAGCGCATCGATCTGATCGTGATGGATCGGTATATTTTTAATTATTATCGGGCGCAAGCCGGTCGGGAAAGCACTGCTGTCTCTT
>CAJXTI010000001.1 GCA_913061185.1 uncultured Oceanobacter sp. | reverse complement strand
CCGAATTCTCACCGTATCATACCGAGCATTTGGGGCGGCTAGGAAGTTTTGAGCTGGATCTAACCAAGCAGGTTAAGCCCATGACTTTTGAACTGCTGGTTGATTAATCCATAATATTCAATAGGTTAGGCTAGAAGTGGCTAAATTCAACGCTTTTACCGGCCGGACCTCTACATTCTCTCTGGCTGCAGAGGTCGATAACCCGCGCCGGAAACTGTGCCCACTGAGCTCTGCGGCAAAATCAAACTGACAGCGTTGCCCCAGCTTTTTAAGCAACTCATTAACCGATGCCGGATTAAGTGCTCCTGGCTGCAACTGCCCCCAGCGGTTGATGGCCCGAAACACAGGGCCGGACTGGATGCCACTGACAGCCAGCCACCGGCGTAGTGATCGAACCGGGCAGCAGCTGTCAGGCCCGAAGGGGATTGCCCGGTATAGGCCGCGACCTTGCTGATCGGTTTTTGACCTGGGCAACGCAACAACCAACCCCTCCGGCTCCCATTGAAGATCTTCAACCCGAATGGCGACCAACTCGCTGCGCCTGAAGGCACCAAAAAAACCGGTCAGCACCAAGGCAGCGTCTCTGGCTGGTGTCAGTGGCTCCGGCTGTTGATCCAACCATCGGATCATCTTGGCAATATGCTCCAGGCGCAAGGCATGGGCTTTCTGTTGTGGCTTGCCATGGGTGCGGCGAATGCCAGTCATTGTTTTTCTAATCAGTGGATCATGGGTTGGATCGGCAACGCCTTGATGTAAATGCCACTGGCTAATAGCGGTTAAATGTAAGTTCAGCGTTCGTGGATTCAATGTTTGTGCTCGTGCCAACAGATACTGAATAACGGCATCCTTGCTGGCTGGCAAGCGGCCGCCCCATTTTTCAAATTGGCGAACAGCGGAGCGGTAAGCTTTTCGTGTGTTGTCAGACGTTGCCTGAGACAGGTATTGCTGCAAGGTCTCTTGATTCGTCAGCGCCAATAGTTTCTGGCCAGAGGTGGGCAGGGCTGGACTACTGATCGGGGGCTTGCTCATGAATTATCGTCTCCGCAACGAAGTCTGAGTTGGCGTGGTATTGCTGCCCGTGTAACGCAGCCATCACTGCGGTTAGACAACAGAGCCTAAGGCGCTTTTACGTCTTTAACCTACGATAACATTGATTATCATTGGTTAGATAATGAAATTCAAGCAACATTGAAAAGAGGAAATATAATGTTATATTACGTGTTATGGAATACATTACTAAATAATCTGAGAGGAACCTGCCATGGCCCGCGCCGGAGTCACGTACCACGATATCGCCAAAGCCGCTGAAGCCGTTAAAACGCAAGGCCAGGAGCCCACGGTAGATCGGGTACGGGAGCATCTGGGCACCGGCAGCAAAAGCACCATCGCACCACTGCTCAAGCGTTGGCGGTCGGACAACGGGGAAGCAGCCGCTGTCAGTGGACTGCCGAACGACCTCGTCGAAGTGATAAAGTCCCTGCATGAGCGGGTACAGCAGATGGCGGATCATCGTATCGAACAAGCCCGCCGGGAATTTGAGGCATTAAATGAAGAACTCCGCAATGAGTTGACCCAAGCCAACAATGCCATCGCGCAACTTACTGCCCGACAACAGGACCTAGAGAACCAGGCAGAACGGCTGAGCAAAGAAAAAAGCGAGCAAAGTCAGTCCCTGGAAGACGTGCGTGTCAGCCTGGCAAATGCCGAGTCCCAACGGGACGAAGCTCTTACGCGAGCCAACGACTTGAAGGAGAGTGTCAGTGAACTCAAGCAAGAAAACCGGGATATCCGAGATCATTTCGAACATTACCAGCAGCGCACTGCCGAAGATCGCCAGCAGGAGCGCGAACAGTTCCACTTGGTAAGCCGCGGCCTGAAAGACCAGATTCAAGACCTGCAACTGCGACTATCACAGGCTGATTCAAAAGCGTCCGAGCTGGTTGACGCCAATGAGTGGTTACAACGACACACCCATGAACTCGAACAAGCCAATGCGATACAAAAAGGCACTCTGGATAGACAAGTGGCCGATATCCAGAAATTAGAGCATCAACTTAACGACGCCTCGGCAAAAAGCCGGGAGCAGCAGCATAAAAGCGAACAATTGGTGGATAATATTGCCGCACTCACCAGCCAGAAAGCAGACGTCGATAAGCAAGTGGCCGTACTATCTCAAGCGTTCGAGACCACTAAAGCCGATCTGATAGCCTCTCAGAATAGAGTGGAAGTTCTGTCCGATGAGTACAAGTTGATTCTTCAGGAAAAAGCGGTGATTCAGGGGCAGTTTAAGCAGCTTCAGGAGTCACTATCGCGATAAGGGCATTAGTCAGACTTTTGTCTAAAAAGCTTTATTAATCAATATGTTATATGCGAAGTGGCTAATTCCAACGCTTTTACCGGCCGGACCTCAATGTAGATTTTGAGCTGATCAAGCAACAGGGTGGCTGGAAAAGCGATGCAACGGTGCGCGGTTACATTGAGCACGGTGAACAGTTTAATAATAATGCTGCCCGCTCGTTAATGGTTCGACTGGCAGACATCATGGCTAACAAGTAACGACTACTCGGGTCTCGGGTAACAAGTCGCCTCGCCTGAGACGCTGATAGTTGCTATAACGGTTATTATATTTCCGATAATTTCAGGGTACTGGCATTTCATGTCTACTGTTTCGTCCCCAATCCCCTTCATCGACAATCTGAATTATCTCAGTAGCCCGCTGACTGACGCTCGGCAGGTTATGTTGCGCCAGCCAGAGCTAAGAGAGATTGAAGGCTGTTTTGATGATCTGGTGCATTCGTTTGAATTCCTGGTCAGCTTTAATGGCTCAACAGCCACCTTTAATAGCTACCGCCGTGAAATTGAGCGCTTGCTGCAATGGACGTTCATGGTACGCCAATGTTCTCTCGGCGAGCTAAGACGGGCAGATATAGAAGATTACATCGGCTTCTGTCAGTCTCCCCCTCCTGGCTGGATCGGCACCAGTCAGGCGGCACGTTTTGGCAACAGTCAGGAAGGACGTATGCCTAATGACAAATGGCGTCCCTTTGTGATTCAGCCAGACAAGTCTTCGTTGTCAGGAGAGCGCCCGGATGTATTTGCGTTATCACAAAAAAGCCTCCAGTCGCTGTTTGCTGTGCTGTCCAGTTACTTCAATTACCTGATTCAGGAAGATTATCTCCAAACCAATCCGGTTGCCCTGATACGACAAAAAAGCAAATACCTTCAACGCCACGCCTACGCTGAACCCATTCGACGAATCTCCAATTTACAATGGGACTACATTCGGGAAACCGTTGATTTGCTGGCACGAGAAAACCCGAAAGAGCACGAGCGCTCGCTATTTATCATGCTTTGCCTGTTTGGTATGTACCTGAGAATTTCAGAACTGGTTGCGGATGAACGCTCCTCGCCGATGATGGGAGACTTTCAGTGCGATCCGGATGGCAACTGGTGGTTGCGGGTTGTCGGTAAGGGCAACAAGGCCCGCATGGTTACTGTATCGGACGATATGCTGGATGCGCTGATTCGTTACAGAAAGCATCTTGGCTTGAGCCGCCTTCCACTTCCGGGCGAGCAGACACCTCTGGTGCCAAAACTGAAGGGGCGCGGCGCGGTCACCAGTACACGACAAATTCGCTATCTGGTGCAATTCTGCTTTGATACGGCGTTTGCGCGAATGAAGCAGGAGGGACTGGAAGATGAAGCGCAGGAGTTGCGGGTCGCCACGGTTCACTGGCTCAGGCACACCGGCATCTCAGAAGATGTTCGAACCCGTCCGAAAGAGCATGTCAAGGAAGATGCGGGGCACGCCAGTATGGCAACGACGGATCGTTACATTAATACGCAAATGCGCGAGCGCCATGCCAGCGCCCGCAATAAAAAGCTGAAGCCCGAGTATTAACCCGGGCCGGTATCAGGACATATGCTGCCCGCCATTGGCGGAGATATTGCTACCGGTTACAAAACCGGAGTTATCGCCAGCAAGGAAGCTGATTACATTTGCAATTTCTTCAGGCTTGCCGAAACGACCCACAGGAATGCCTTTCAGGATCTGATTACGGACTTCTTCAGGCACGTCCATAATCATACTGGTAGCAATATAGCCAGGCGATACGGTATTCACGGTAATGCCCTTGGCAGCAACCTCTTGGGCCACCGCCTTGGTAAAGCCATGCATACCCGCTTTTGCGGCTGAGTAGTTGGCCTGGCCAAACTGCCCCTTCTCTGCATTAACAGAAGAAATATTAATGATACGACCCCACTTTTTCTCCAGCATATCGTTGATTACCAGACGCGTCATATAAAAGACAGACGTCAGGTTGGTGGCAATCACATCGTGCCACATATCTGGAGTCATTTTCTTCAGGGTTGTATCACGTGTGATACCACCATTATTAATCAGGATATCGACGGTTCCAAAGTCCTTGCGAATATTGTCGATACAGGCTTCACATGATTCCCAGCTGGTAATATTGCCAAAGCCAAGAGCGATGTCATAACCCTCGCTGCTTAGTTTTGCTTGCCACGCCTGCGCTTTCTCGTGCTTGCCTCCTGCATAGTAGCCCGCCACAACCTGATAGCCATCATCGTGCAATTGCTTACAGATGGCAGTACCGATGCCGCCGGTTCCACCGGTGACTAATGCAACACGTTTTGACATTCATCCACTCCTTTTGCTTTGCGGTTCACTAGAATTCCTAGCTTCGTACCAACTTATGACAACCCGGTGACCAGACTATGGCATATCGGGGCAACTGTCCCCTCGCAGTCATGCCAAATATTGACTCTGGCTCGTTTGGCTACACCTTACACCAGTTAGGATGAATGACGCATTGAGCTGGGTTATACTCCCTGCCCTTTTTCTGCCAGTCATCGCCTTTCATGAAGTTTGTCGTCAAGTTCTTCCCGGAAATCACCATCAAATCCAAGTCAGTGCGTAAGCAGATGACAAAAATCCTTCGTGCCAATTTACGCACTTTGACGCGCAAACGAGGCATTTCCGCCGACGTCCAGGATCGCTGGGACAGTTTGGTGATTGAGGTAAATCTATTAGACAACGAAGACGTTGTTACGGTTCATCGCCGTATGGTGCAAATCCTTTCTCACACACCGGGCATTGGTTATGCGCTTGAAATTGACGAACACCCGTTCGAATCATTGGATCAAGCCTACCAGTTGGTGCGCGAAGCCAATCGCGAGCAACTCGAAGGCAAGACGTTTTGCGTCAGGATCAAAAGGGCTGGCAATCACGACTTTACCTCCCATGATGCGGAAGTCTATATGGGCGGTGGATTGCTGAAAGAAACCGGCGCCACGGGTGTATCGCTGAAAAACCCGGATGTGGTGGTTCATGCTGAGTTGCGTAATGACAAGGTTCAGGTCGTCAAGCAGCGCATACCAGGATTGGGTGGTTTTCCACTGGGTAGTCAGGGAGATATTTTGTCACTGATTTCTGGAGGGTTTGACTCCACGGTGGCCAGCTACCTGTTAACCCGGCGCGGTTTGAAAACACATTTTTGTTTTTTTAATCTTGGTGGTAGTGCCCATGAAATAGGCGTCAAACAAGTCGCCCACTATCTTTGGTCCTGCTATGGCGAAAGCCATCGGGTGAAGTTTGTTACCATTCCATTTGAAGCAGTTGTTACTGAAATTCTTGCCAAGGTCGACAATGGTCATATGGGTGTTGTACTCAAGCGCATGATGATGCGCGCAGCGTCACGGGTGGCCGACAATCTGAAACTGCCCGCCCTGGCAACTGGAGAGGCGGTTGCCCAGGTTGCCAGCCAGACCATTTCTAATCTGGCGATTATTGATCGGGCTGCCGAGCATATGGTGTTGCGCCCTCTGGCAGCGATGGACAAACAGGATATTATTGCTATTGCTCGCCGCATTGGTACAGAAACGTTTGCCGCCAACATGCCGGAGTACTGCGGCGTCATATCCGTCAATCCACTCACCCACGGTGAACGCAGCAAAACCGAAGCCGCCGAACAAGCCTTTGATTTTGCGGTATTGGAAGACGCCTTGCAGCGCTCCACCTATCAACGTATCGATAACGTTCTGGAAGAGATTGGTAGCGGACTGGAAGATGTCCTGCTGCTAACCACACCGGCGCTGACGGATGAAATCGTTGACATTCGTCATCCAGACGAAGCCGCCGATGCGCCACTGGAACTCGCCAACAATCCAGTCAGACACATCCCCTTTTATGAACTGGAAAGCCGCTTGGCGGATCTCGATACCAGTGGCAGGCAACGTTACCTGTTGTACTGTCAGAAGGGCACCATGAGCAAGATTCATGCGCATCACCTGAACCAGCAATTCAAGGGACTGTTCGGTGTTTTTGCCGAAAGCAGCTGAGCGTCCCGAACTCTGGAGTCAGCAGTAAGCAGACAAAAAACACCGCTCAGTAAACGGTGTTTTTTGGTAACGCTACGAACTTACGACCGATCTGCTAACTCAAATTACAGCCGGTTCAAGCCGTTTAATGCCGCCACGCGATACGCTTCTGCCATGGTCGGATAGTTAAATGTATTATTAACGAAGTAGCTCATGGTATTACCTTCGCCCTTCTGGTTCATGATTGCCTGACCAATATGAATAATCTCTGCTGCCTGGTCACCAAAGCAGTGAATGCCAAGAATTTCCAGCGTCTGACGATGAAATAACAATTTCAGCATGCCGACACCCTCCCCCGTAATTTGTGCACGGGCGATATTCTTGAAAAATGCCTGACCCACTTCATAGGGTATCTTCTCTTCCGTCAGTTGACGCTCGGTTTTGCCAACCGAGCTGATCTCGGGAATGGTGTAGATACCATTAGGAACCGAATCAACGTAATGAAAATCTGACGGACAGGAAATAACCGACCCGGCTGCACGGCCCTGGTCATAGGCTGCAGATGCCAGTGCTGGCCAGCCGATCACGTCACCAATGGCGTAGACATTCTGTACTGCCGTGCGATATTCCTTATCGACATCGATTTGGCCACGAGAGTTTGTTTCCAGGCCGAGACTTTCCAATCCCAAGTCTTTGGTATTACCACTGCGACCGGCCGCCCACAAAAAGGCATCCGCCTTGACTTTTTTACCGGACACCATGGTCATGGTGACGTAACGATCGTTGCCTTCAACCGAGTCGAATTGCTCGTTGTGTCGAATCAGCGCACCCTTGTCTCGCAGGTGATAGCTCAGGGCATCCGAGATTTCATCATCAAGGAAATTCAGCAATCGATCCCCGGGGTGGATCAGGTCAACCTTGACCCCCAGGCCGGAAAATATTGATGCGTATTCACAGCCAATAACACCGGCACCATAAATAATAATAGTGCGGGGGGTATGGCCAAGTTTGAGAATGGTGTCGGAGTCATAAATACGTGGGTGATTAAAATCAATACTGCTTGGACGCCACGGACTGGAGCCTGTTGCAATAACAATATGTTCCGCATGCAGACGGGTATTACTCATATTGCCCTGGTAAACGTCCACCGTATTGGCATCGGCAAACTTGGCTTTGCCGGTGTATACATTAATCCGGTTACGCCCATAAAATCCGGTTCGTAGCTTGACTTGTTTACCAATGACCTTTTCGGCACTTTTTAGTACCTGAGGAAACGAAAACCAGCGAGGCTCGCCAATTTCACGAAACATATTATTGGTATTAAACTGAATAATTTGTTTGACGGCATGACGCAACGCCTTGGATGGAATTGTCCCCCAGTGAGTACAGTTACCGCCGACCATGTTCTTGTCTTCAATGACGGCCACTTTCTTGCCGTGTTTGGCAGCGTACATCGCTGCCCCTTCTCCCGCAGGACCGGCGCCAATAATGACTACATCGTAACGGTAATCTGCCATCTAACAGTGCTCCCATCTTTCAGTTATTATTCAATTCCCAGCCCGGCCATAGTCTAGTGGAAATGACCCGACCGCGTTGTTAGCGTTTGGTCGCGTCGTAAAACTCGGCACTGGCCGACCGGGCCGCAGCAGCCTTGCTTTCTTTTTCGCATTTCTGCTTGTCACCACCGCAGACATCACAGGCGGACTCCATGCCAATCGCTGCCATGCCACCGCAGGAACCTGATATTGGTTTACGACCAAACAAAACACCAACGGCCATTGCCGCAACAATCATCAGCATGACCGCAAAGGCCACAATTATCATAGTCATAGGATTATCCTCATTGCTCGCTTCCATGAATAAGACCGGGGAAGCGATGTAAAAATTCGTCGGAGGCCAGTTCGGTAAAACCATTCTCAGTACGCACAATAGCGTAGGCGGTCAGCTTGTAACGATTGGCGAGTAAAATCGCCTGCTCCGGCCCAGCGACGTTAAGCGCCGTTGCCCAGGCATCCGCAAGGGCACAACTCGGATTCAGCACGGTGACGGAGGCCAGCTGATGAGTGATGGGATAGCCAGTATGCGGGTCGATCGTGTGGGAGTAGCGCACACCCTGCTCTTCAAAATAATTGCGATAGTCACCGGAAGTTGCCAGCGCAGAATCGCCTGGCTCCAGCACCAGCTGTACCTGTCGATCCATGGCATCCAGCACCGGTCGCTCAACAGCCACCCGCCAACCATTGCCATCGGACTTGGTGCCACGGGAGCGCAGTTCGCCACCAATTTCAACGAGATAAGAAATAATGCCCTGCTGCTCGAGCAGATAGCCAATCTGGTCAACGGCCCAACCCTTGGCAATGGCCGACAAATCGATATACAGCGGCTTGTCAGTTGAAAGTACACGATCATCAAGATGGATAGCGCTGGAGCCTATGCCAGAGAGTAATGCGTCGACTTCTTCCTTGGACAACTTTTGATCCCGATGTTTTCCTGGACCAAATCCCCAAGCATTCACCAAGGGGCCAACCGTAACATCAAAACGTCCTTCACTCTGAATGTACACTTCCAATGCCTGGGCCAGTACATCAGCCAATGCTGCGGAGACGACTTCAGCATTCAGTGCCTGGTTACGCCGATTCAACCGCGATAACTCCGATTCTGGATCGTAGGTGGACATGATTCGGTTGATGTCCAGCAGGCGTTGATCAACCAGCTGCTGAATGTTTTCAGCTCCTTCACTCTGGCCGATCCAGCTGATGTGGTATTGGGTTCCCATCGTCGGACCAGCGATCTTGACGACCGAATCTGACTGACTGCAACCCGTTATGGTGAAAATCACCAAGAGAACGATGAATAAATGCTTTAACATGGCAACCCCTGAAATGGCGGCGCCAGTATACAGCGAGTTAGCCCCGGATGCCCACCGCCCGCCAGTATTCTGACATGGAGTCCTGATCGATGAAAAAGATGATCTATACGGCGGTGCTTTTTTCTGTTGGTACCCTGCTGCTGTTCGTCGCTTGGATTTATTTCAGCACCTATCATCCCGCCGAACTGGAAAGTGCCAAACTCTCCTGCCCGACCGCGACGCCCAGCTATACCATCTCGGACGGGCCATTATCTGTCATGAGTTACAATGTGCAGTTTTTTGCTGGCAAGCACTATGTTTTCTATTTTGATTTGCCGGATAACCGCGGGCCGGATGATCGGCCAACGTCTCAGGATATCGCTACAACCACGACCGGGATTGCTGCGTTATTACAGCGAGAAGCGCCGGACATTGTTTTTCTCCAGGAAGTCCACCACAACGCGGCGGCAACTGACCATGCCGATCAGCTGGCAGAGCTGCTCAAGCAGCTTCCTGACGACATGTACCCCTGCATTGCCAGCACCTACTACTGGAAAGCCGATTATATTCCACACCCGAGGATCAAGGGCAGCGTCGGCATGAAACTGATTACCCTCTCACGTTACAAGATCAGCGACGCTTTGCGTTATCGCCTGCCACAACCCCCTATGGATCTCGTGTCGGCACAGTTCTATCTCAAACGTGCGATTCTGGGCGTCAGCTTGCCGACTATCGATGGTCCCGAATGGCGACTGTTCAATACGCACTTTGATGCATTCGCCCAGGGCAGCGACACCATGAAAAGGCAGGTTGAAGTGGCAGCCAGCCTGATGCAGGAACAGGATCTGAGCGGATCACCATTTATATTGGGTGGCGACCTGAATCTGTTAATGCCGGGACAACTGGCGCAATTACAACCCAGTCAGCATTATCTCTACCAGGAAGCCACTGAGCTACAACAACTGCTTCGATGGCCATCTGTACCCGGTCAAGACAATATCCGCGATGCCGCCGCAGACTGGTTTACGCACTACCCGAACGACCCAGAAGTGACCGGGCCAGATCGAACCCTGGATTATTTGTTTTATAGTCAACGGTTATCTGTCGAATATGCGAGTGTCATTCAGTCGCTGGAGGTGCAGCAACTGTCAGATCACCTTCCGGTGAAAGCAGATTTCGTCATCACTAATAACAAAAAAGAATAACGACTACAGAAAAAGTTCCAGCAAATATATCTTCATGACTATATTTGAATTTTCAGACATGCCGTACACTCTCCACCAAGAAGGAGAATAATCCATGCAAGAAAATCTGTCTGAAGAAATGCTGGAACTGATCGCGCAGAGGTTTCGTTTGCTGTCTGATCCAATGCGCCTGAGAATTTTGCACCAGCTGCAACCGGGAGAAAAATCGGTTGGCCAACTGGTCGAAGCAACGGGCGCATCCCAGCCCAATGTCTCCAAGCATCTGTCTACACTGAGAACTCATGGCCTGGTGCGCCGCCGCCAGGAAGGCAACATGGCTTACTTCAGCATTGGCGCGCCATTTATCTTTGAGTTATGTGACTCAGTCTGTGACAGCATGAGAGAGGAGTGGGAGCAGCGGCAGTCGTTACTGGGGAGTTCTGGCAGCAGCCGTTAAGTTGCCGCCAATCCGCCAAGAGCCACTATCGCAATCAAGCCGGATGTTGCCACACCGACGGGTAACAGCCGGCATTACTCCTATCAGACCGTACGCACCTGTGCCAGATCACTATTGGCAATCCAGTAGTGGCGCCCGGCTTTTTCTGTATGCGCTGCCAGCCCAAGGCGCTCCCAGGTTTCCATAATCGAACGAAACTGGG
The DNA here is from genome assembly GCA_913061185.1 of uncultured Oceanobacter sp. Classification (GTDB taxonomy): domain Bacteria; phylum Pseudomonadota; class Gammaproteobacteria; order Pseudomonadales; family Oceanobacteraceae; genus Oceanobacter; species Oceanobacter antarcticus. Next base: position 213,670 of record CAJXTI010000001.1, on the reverse strand, counting down.
ATTTACTGACCCGGATATCATCCACTGCATGGGCATTGGGGCGACGACCAAGGAGCTGCTTTCGTACAGTGTCGGCGATAAAAGTTTCCAGGCACCCCCTCAGTCGATCCTCGCTTATATTACCGGCAAAGGAACTGTGCAGGGCCCGATACAGCTGATCCAGCCGGGCTGGCAGTATCATCTCCTCGCGAGAAAGATTACCGCCCTGGTACACTTTGGCGGAAACCATCAGGTTGACGGGTTTGCGGCTCATTTCAAGACGCTCTCGAACCGTCAGTGAGCCACCACCAAGATCAACCACGGCTGCGTCACCGGTCATGGCCGCATCCTGGCTACCGGTGACTGGCTCCTGCTTTTCCATCTTTTCGGTCCAGCGCACCCAACCAAAATCCAGTCGCGGCTCGATATTGTTGATAGCGGTTCTGGCATAGGACAATAACTCATCGCGTAAATGCCACAACTTGTAACTGACTTGCTGCGTCACCAACTGATAGAACCCTTTCAGCCGCCCTTGTTCTGGCGTCAGGGAGCCACCAACAGGAAGGTTTTTCAGAAATGCCAGTACCGGCTTGCCGATGGTTCTGGCATGGACAAATTCCCGGTGCAGATAACTGATCCCTGTCGGCGCCATGGGGCCGTACTCATCACCAACCAGCAGAATAAACAAATCTGCCAATTCGATTTGCTGGCGAGCCAGATCCCAATCGTAGCCATCACCATCCTCGCGACAGGAAAAACTGACGTTTGTCATGTTCAACCGGGCTAGCAAGCGTTCAATTTCATAACGCTCTAACTCAAGCCCTCGTTGATTGGATGCCAAATAAACCAACTGGCGTTTCCCATCTGGCATTTACACCACCGATCCCAAAATTGTCAAAAACAGCCTAAGATTGTCACTATAGCAGTGACATAATACGTAAAACATAGAAAATTCCACCCATCGTCAGCATTGAACCCAAAGTACTGACCGCAATGGCATTCGCAGTCAGCACATGGTTCGCCCCCATCGCTCGAGCCATGACAAAAGCAGCCGCGGCTGTCGGGCTGGCCATCATCAAGGCAACGACCCCAAGTTCAACACCGCGAATTCCCACCGTAATGGCTGACAACACGATCAGTACCGGCAAGATAACAAGCTTCAACAGGGATATTTGCAGCGCCGTTGAGTTGGCCGCCCTGAGAGCTCGGAAGTCCAGCGTACCGCCAACACTGATCAACGCCAGGGGTAATGTCATCTGCCCCAGACTACTGGCAGCACTGTGCAGTGGCTTGGGTAACTGCCATCCAAACAGACTGAAGGGCAATGCGAGCACAATGGCGATGATCAGCGGGTTTTTTGCAATCAGCAAGAGCTGGCCAGACCAATTTACACCTTGTCCTCTAGCCAGCACCATGACCGACAAGAGATTGTACATAGGGACACCAATGGCAAGTACCAGAGCACCGATCTGCGTGCCCTGGTCACCAAACGCGTACACCACCATAGAGATGCCGATAATACCCAGATTACCCCGAAACGAGGCTTGCACAAACGCGCTGATATCGGCCTCATCCACACCGGCTATCCGCGCCCATATGCCACTGAAGATGCAGCTGAATAAAATAGCCAGGGCGACAAAAATCACCAGGCCAAGATGAACACCGGAATCAAAATGTACTTTTGATATTGCCAGAAACACCAGTACGGGGAGAGTCAGTGTAAAAACCAGTCGGGAACTGACCGTAACAAAATGATCATCGATAAGACGACGCTGGCGCAAGATAACACCCAGAACCACAAGAAGAAATACGGGGAGTACTATTTCTCCTGTAAAAACAAGGGATTGCCAATACATTTGAATGTGGTTTCCTGTATATAAAGTCAAGGTTAAGTCAATCAGCCGGACACAATAACGCGCCAGTACCAGATGTAAATACAGTCCCGCTTTGTTATCATTCCGCGCTTGTTCACTTACCCTTGTTGATGTAGCCAATCATGACCCGCCTGAAAAAAAACCGATCACTCAAACGCATCCACAAGGTAAAGACCGGCAACGCTGCCAAATTAAAGCGTGAGGCTGGCAATGATCGCCAAACCGGCAAACGCGTCAAAAATCGCGTCCCCTCTGTTTTTGAGAAATTTCTGGCCGAAAACCCGGAAGCCAAAGCCGCATTAAACAAAGAGCAAGCAGAAAAAACAGCTGACAACCAAAAAAATCTCGTCAGCAACAAACCTGCTGCAGAAATTGTGGAGCCAGCGGTTGCGGCCCGACAGCCCAAGCCTGACTTGCCAGAACGCTCGTTGCTCGATCAGCTGGAAGACAAAGATTTCAAAGATATTTACTGATGAGCTGGTGGCCGGCCACGTCACTGGAACTTGAGTGTTTTCCTGCCGTACCCGAGCAGATCGCGCGCCCCTGGGACAGCGCTGACGAATACCTGATGGATCACCTTGATTGCGACACGCCCACCTTGCTGTTTAATGATCGTTATGGCGCACTGGCTTGTGCGCTGCAGCAACCTGTTTGCTGGCTTGATAGCGCCTGCGCACACCAGTCCAGTATTAATAACCGTCAACGCAACGGTCTCGACCAAACAGACGCTCGCTGGATCAATACCCCCCAACAACTGCAAGACAGCGATATTAGCCAAGTCATTATCCGGCTACCCAAAAACTTTGAACAGCTGCGTTACTGGCTGCAACTCTGTCGGGAACACCTTGACAGCCAGACCACTATTTATCTGGCGGGCATGGCCAAGCACATTCCCGTTCGCTGGTTGAACTGGCTGGAACAGCATTGCGCCCACTACCAGCAACTGCCTATCAAACGTAAAGCCAGACTGGTGCAGGTTCGCCACCCCGCCAACGATCCGGGCTTACGCTTGTGGCAGGAATATCAGGTTGGCCCGCTAAACATCCAATCCCTTCCAGGTGTGTTTTCCCGAGCCAGCCTGGATCCCGGCGCTGAGTTTCTGCTGCACACTCTGTCCAGCCCAGACACAATAACGCAAGCACAACTACCTGACGTTACCGGGAGGCTGTGTGATCTTGGCTGCGGCAACGGCATTCTTGGCTTATGGCTCAAGCAACGCCACCCGGAACTTCAGGTTATCCAGACCGATGACTACCTTCCTGCCGTTGAGTCGGCACAACAGAATGCGCTGAATGCAAACGTGGATATTGCGTGTCGTCACGGTCACAGCCTGAGTGCAGTCAGTGAGCCGCTGGACTGGGTCGTATGCAATCCACCTTTTCATGACGGCCATAAACAACTAAACAATATTGCCAGCGACATGTTCAACGACTCCGCCCGCCAACTGAAACCGCATGGCAATTTGCTGGTGGTTGCCAATCGCCACCTGCACTACCCACCCCTGCTCAAACGCCTGTTTGCACGGGTTCAACGGATTAACTCCGATCAGCGCTTCGTTATATTCTGGTGCCAGTCGCCCAGATAATGACCCCCTGACACCCATTACAGGACCTTCTTCCCTATGACACCTGAACATGCCGCCAGCCGCAGCGCCTATTGCCTGCTGTTAGCCCGCATCAATTTACCGCATATACAAATGTGGCAAGATGACCAACAGCTTGATGTTAGCCCCTACACCAAGCTGCTCAATAAGCAAACCGCCTTTCTCAAGGGTGAGCTGACCTCCCGCGCCAACCTGGAACGTTTTTTTGCCCAGTTCAGTGAATGGCGCTCAGAGCTGACAGAGTCCGACACCCTGGGCTGGCAAATCGTCGATCTGTGTAACGCCGCCTTGTATGCCTCTACCGAGTGCATTTTTGATGACGCCTGTGATGATATCGAACTACTCAACCAGTACGTCACCGATATTTATGCGCAAATGACCGAACTGGGTGCAGAAACCGCCGAACTGAAACACTACTTTGCCTCGATACAAAAAGAATTCCAGAGCCAGTTCAGCAGTTTGCGACACATTCCTGTGAGCAAGGATTTTTTTGTCTGGATGGCTGAAATGGACGTCAGTCTGTTCGGAGTCGCTGAATAGACGGAACCCGGGCTGGATCAATATAACGAAGTGAAACGACGCTAAACTGGTGCGTTTATTCAAGGGTGCATCTAAAGACGCACCCTCAATTCACTATCCAACCCGTACCCAGAACCAACACCATGATCCCTGAACTGCTCTCCCCCGCCGGCACCATCAAAAACATGGAATACGCATTTGCTTATGGTGCCGACGCGGTTTATGCCGGCCAGCCGCGCTACAGCTTGCGAGTGCGCAACAACGACTTTACCCTGGAGAAACTGAACCAGGGCATTTCTCAAGCCCATCAATTGGGCAAGAAGTTCTATGTAGCCAGTAATATCGCGCCCCATAACAGTAAGGTCGATACCTACATGGGGGATATTGCACCGGTGATTGCCATGCAACCCGACGCCCTGATTATGTCTGATCCCGGCCTGATCATGCTGGTCAAGGATCGCTGGCCAGATACCGTTATCCACCTGTCCGTGCAAGCCAATGTCGTCAACTATGCCGCCGTAGAGTTCTGGCGACGTCAGGGTGTGAGCCGGATTATTCTCTCCCGCGAGTTGTCGTTGCACGAGATCGCCGATATTCGCCAGCGCAGCCCGGAAATGGAAATCGAAGTCTTTGTTCACGGCGCCTTGTGTATTGCTTACTCAGGCCGCTGCTTGCTGTCCGGCTACATGAACCACCGTGACCCCAACCAGGGTAGCTGCACCAATGCCTGCCGCTGGAAATACGATGCTCATGAAGCCAGGGAAACTGACGCTGGCGACGTCATTCCTGCTGGAGCGCAAGAATTCGACCCGTCCGGGCCAGTATTCCGCCCGGATAAAACACCGACCCTCGGCATGGGCAGCAGCACCGACAAAATCTTCCTGTTACAGGAAGCGGGTCGCAGCAACGAATACATGCCAGCGTTCGAAGATGAACACGGCACCTACATCATGAACTCGCGTGACCTTCGTGCCATCCAGCATATTGACCAACTGGTCAAACTAGGCGTTCACTCGCTTAAAATCGAAGGCCGAACCAAATCTCACTACTATGTTGCCCGCACTGCTCAAGCTTACCGAAAAGCCATTGATGACGCGGCCAACGGACGAGATTTTGACAAAAACCTGATGAATACCTTGGAGAACATGTCTAATCGTGGCTATACCGAAGGCTTTTTTCGCCGCCACGTTCACGACGAATATCAAAATTACGAACGTGGTACATCGACCAGCACCGGCCAGCAATTTGTCGGTGAAAGCATGGGAATGACCGACGGTCGCTTGCGTATTGATGTGCGTAACCGCTTTGAAGTGGGCGACAGGCTGGAATTGATGACCCCAACGGGCAATATTTCGTTTATTCTCGAGCACATCCAGGATCGTCAGGGCAAATCTCGTCACGATGCACCAGGATCCGGTTTTATTGTTGATATCAATATCCCGGCAAATAGTGTGATCTCAAATGCGGAAAAGGTCATGCTGGTGCGAAACTTGCCCGATATTTGCTTGTAAGCCAGACTGTCCCTTTCAATTTACAGGATTAACCCACAGGATTTGCCATGCCGTTTCGTCGCTATCTGATCCAACTTGTCCTGCTGGCTTCACTGCCCTTCTTTGGCGTTAGCGCAGGTGCTGCTACCGAAACCGCACCGGATGAGCTGGTCAAATCAGCTGTCAGCCTGGTCACCAGCCACTTGACCAATGACAGGGCTCTGATCGAGACACATCCCGGCTATCTGGATCAACTGCTGTCGACCAGCATCCTGCCCTTGATTGACACCCGGCAAATGGGGAAAAAAGTGCTTGGCAAGTACTGGCGCAGAGCTTCTTCCGAGCAGCAAAGCCTGTTTCTGGAAGCGTTTCGCCGCAAACTGCTGAAAACCTATGCCGGTGCCTTCCGGGCTTATGATGACCAACCGGTTCACTTCCTGGACACCCGATATAACGGCCACAACAAGGCGCTGGTTCCCAGCCTTATTGAATTGAATGGCAAGCCGCCGTTGACCGTTGACTATCGCCTTTACCACAGCGCTCAGTGGCGTGTCGATGATGTCACCATCGCCGGTATGAGCCTGGTAAAAAGCTTTCGCGATCAGGTTCAGGCAATGATCCAGGAAAACGGCTTCAGTCAGGCCATGGTCAAACTGAGCAAGGAATATCCAGATGACCGGCCTGTGGTACGACTCGGATCCGATAGCTGGGCACCGTACGCCGGCAAGCAATTACTTGGTGACGGGATTGCAACCGAACTGGTGACAACGGCACTTTCCCGTCTTGGCTATCGCGTTGAAGTTGAATTCATGCCCTGGATGCGCGTACTGGAATCCACCAACAGTGGCGAAATCCAGGGTGTATTATCGACCTGGCCAGGTCAGCAAGATGATAAATGGCTGCTGTCCGATGCCTACCTTCATGGTCAGTTGCGCTTTATCAAATCCAAGAGCAGTGACTTTGAGTATCAGGGCAAAAATCATCTGAAAATCACCACACCAGCATTGCGCCTGGGCATCTACTCAGAAATAAATTATGGCCCCTGGCTGGACAACATAGATCGTTACTTCGCGGTTGAACCACGGGATTACTGCTCCCAGCTATTCCGTGACGTTGCCAACAACAATCTTGATCTGGCTCTGGTTGACGAATGGGTAGCCAGCACCGAACTGGCCAGCAATCCGACCATTGCCGAACATCTGGTGCTCGCCCCCGGCGACATTGCCAGAACCAGCATTCATCTGGCGATCAATCGCCAACTCAGCAACGCTTCCGCCCTCATTACTGGCTTCAATCACATGTTGCAACAGATGAAACAGGACGGGAGTTATCAGCAGATACTGGAAAAACACCAATACCCCTACCATGATTAAACAACGTATTCTTTATCAAGACAGCGAAATCGTCATTCTTAATAAACCGGGCGGGTTACTCAGCGTGCCCGGCTTGTATGACAAAGACTCGGCTTTTGGCCGTCTGCAAGCGTTGCTCGGTGAGTTGCATATTGTGCATCGCCTTGACCGCGACACCTCTGGCATTATTGTTTACGCCCGCAACAAACCGGCTCTGACCTGTATCCAGCAGCAGTTTGAAAAGCAGACCACTCGCAAGGTATATGAGGCGCTGGTAAGCGGGGAACCAAAAGGTAGCGGCGGGTGTATCAATCTGCCGATCATTGTCGACTGGCCCAACCGGCCATTACAGAAAATCAGCCATACGGACGGACGCTATGCCCTGACCCGCTGGCACAAGCTGGATGTTGACACTGACACGGAAGGCCGACGTACTACCCGGATTGAGATGTACCCCAAGACCGGCCGCTCCCATCAATTACGCCTGCACATGCAGCAAATTGGCCACCCGATCATCGGCGATCCCTTTTACAGCGCCAATTATTCGGAACAGACAACACCCACCATGCAGCTGCATGCCCGAGAATTGTCCTTTCGCCACCCCACTACCGATGAGCGCATGGATATTGTGTCGCCACCACCGTTCTGATTCGGCGTTATTGGCTACCCTGGCGCCGCTGCCAACCGGTCAGCAACAGCAGGTAAAACCCAAACAGAATGACGCCGCCCATGACAATGACAAGGGCAATGCCACCAAACAGATCCGGCGCTTTCATCAAGGTTGCCATCAACGAGTCCTGATAGTAAAAAAACCAGGCATGATCAGCTGGGAAAATCATTTCATGCAGGTGATAGAACACCTGCTTCGGCCCAATCAGGATAATCGACAACACCGACAGACTCATCAGCCCGCCCAGCAACGCCCCCTGAATTCGCCAGCGGGGTTTATGTCGCCGTAACAACAAGGTTCCGCCAACCACGACCACGGCAAAAAAAACGCTGACCAGCCGCAAGACATCGATTAAATTGGCAACATCCTGCAAATGAACCACCTCCGGTTGTCTCAACAGCGGGCGAGTGCTGCCACGATACTCAAACGTTATTTCTTTTAGCCCCTCACCCTGATGATGAACTGCTTCACTGATGGCATTAAACAGTCGGACATGTTCCGCCTTGTCGAGGCTGTCCAACCCACGAATAAAACGATTTTGCGGGCCATACCGATCGATATGCTCGCCAATATCATAAATATCGTACCAGCGTTCAAAGCCGTAATGAGCTGCCGCCAAACCAAACCACGATAATGCCAGCGACAGCAGCAACGCCGCGATTAGCACGACAAACCAGCCAAGCTGGTGTACGTTTTTCATCCTGCGCGCTCCCAGAAAGCAAGTAACGATTTGGCCAACAATGCCGATTTTTCCGGTTCCAGATGCAGATGATGATGCCCCTCAACATCAAGGCGCTCTGCCATCGGCATCAATCCGAGTCGACGACAAAAAACAGCTTCGGGAACGATGCCCTCATGGGCACGAACCACTAACGTGGGCAAAGTCATTGCTCGCAGAAATTCCTCCACCATGGGCTCCGTCAGACGAAAAGCCGAAGGACGACGCAAAGCCGGATCGGTACGCCAGAACCAGCGTTGGTTACGCGGCTCCAGGTTACGCAGAATAACGGGCGCAATAACTTCCGCACCAACAAACGGCGTAGCCTTTATCCGTGCCGCAATGGCTTGTTCCGGATTGAGGTAACCCGCAAAACCAGCGCGAACCGATGTCTCCACATGACGCCGAAAGGTGTCGACAGCTTGTTCGTTGGTTTGGGTGACAGGGCCAATACCATCCAATAAAACGGTGCTGGCAAAACGTTCAGGGAAAGCCCCGGCCGCCAACACCAGCGCCGCAGCCCCCATCGAATGCCCCAGCCAGTGAACCGGTTGAGAAAACTGTTCGGCGACCCAGGCAATGGCTTCCGCAGGCGCCCAGATGGGATAGCCGCCTGGTAGCCAGGCCGATAAACCATGACCCGGCAAATCAATCGCTATCAAATAAATACCCGGTAACTGGTCAGCCAAGGCCGCAAAGCTGGCGGCATTATCCAGCCAGCCATGAACAGCAATCACCGTTGGTTGACCGGGTTCACCCCATGCCAGCCCTTCGATAGAACCACCTGGATAATCAAACTGTATCGCTTTCAAACTGGAACACCACCGGCAACATTGCAAGCGGCTATTATGACAACTGACTTGATTGAGTACAGCTCGGAGGGAGCAATATCAGAGTCCTTCCAGTACCGGATACCAGACTGACTCTACGGACAAGCAACCGGGCCCGGCAATATCACCACTCAACACCCAACATTCAGCCGGTGACCAGGGTTGATCAAATACCTGCCCTTCGACCAGATAGGCTGCCAATCGTCCGACCAGCGGCAAATGGGACACCAGAATCACATCACCGTCCCGTTCAATCAGTTCATCCACTATCGGAGTAACATCGGATGACGGTATCAGCGAAGCATGATTTTCCATATCTAATGGCATCGATTCCGAAATCAGCGCCGCCGTTTGCTGGGCCCGATAATAAGGACTGACCCATATCTGTGGATTCTGCCATTCCTGCTCCGCCAGCCAACCTCCGGCAGCCTGAGCTTGATGTCGTCCCTTGTCGGTTAGACCCCGATGTTGATCATCAAGACTCCCGACGACTGCAGAACCATGGCGAACTATACAGATTTTCACAAAATATCAGCCTTTTTGTTCAAGGCGCTTCTTTATTGTTGGATCATCATTGACTACTGATCGGGCGACGTTGGAACGTTTTCTTCCGCAGTCGCAGTCAGTGTTGAAGGCCACTCCCGGAAGGGAAACGGCTTTTCGTCACTGCAGCCGGTCAGGTAATGCACCACCTGCTGGTAGTAAATTCCCAGCGCCTGGCAGAAACCACCCAACTCCTTGTGCGGATGGCCGGTCAGTAATCGTGACACCCATTGCACCAGTGTTGACAGCAACAAGACCAGGTCGAGGAGTCTTATGACAACAATAAAGATAACGGTATAAATTGTTCGAAGCCAAAAAGCATCTGAGGTGACATTGGTTTTGAAATTCGCGTCTGACATTTAACCCGCTCCTGTTAGATTTCGTGCTTGGGTAAGGCAAATTCTACATCTGACGCATGTTCACCGGTCATCAGCCCTCGAGCGACCATTCCGGGATCGGCGCCATTAAACAAACATTCGTAAGCACCCATCACCAGAGGCATATAGATACCTGAATCTTCTGCCTTGGCCCTGACATAGCGCAAGGTATTCACACCTTCAGCCACTTCACCCAACTCTTCGATCGCCTGATCAAGGGTTTTACCCTGGCCGATGGCATAACCGACACGAAAGTTGCGGCTCAGGGGGGACATACAGGTCACCACCAGATCCCCCACGCCCGACAAGCCAAGAAACGTCAGCGGGTTGGCTCCCATGGCATCCGCAAAGCGACTCATTTCTGCCAGCGAGCGGGTAATAATCATACTCTTGGTGTTTTCCCCCATGCCCAGTGCCGCCACGAAGCCGGAAACAATCGCGTATATGTTTTTTAACGCCCCACCCAGTTCGACGCCATAGACATCATTGGAGGCGTAAACACGCAAGTAATCACAACTCAAGGCTTCTTGAATATCGCGACGCAAGTCACTGTTTTCACTGGCAATAACGGTTCCTGCCAGTTCCTTGCGAGCAATTTCCTTGGCGAGATTGGGGCCACTGAGAACACCCACCGGGTTATCAGGGAACACCTCACGAATGACCTGACTCATCAATAAAAAACCGTCGGGTTCAATTCCTTTGGTGGTGCTGACCAATGCTTGTTGCGGGCTGATCAGATGAGCAAATCCGGAAATAACGTCTCTGACGGACTTGCTGGGTACAGAAACAAAAATTACATCTGCACCAACGACTGCTTCTTCAATAACCGTTGTTGCCTTGAGTGACGGGTTGAGGGCGATACCGGGCAGATATTGTTCATTGACGTGCTGTTGATTAATGCTGTCCGCAATATCCTGATTTCGTAACCACTGAATGGCCTGAATATTGTTATCTGCAAGAATATTGGCCGTGACCGTGCCAAAACTGCCTCCACCTATGATGGCTGCTGTACGGATGCCCACAAAAAATCTCCTGATGGGTTATTGGGTTCGACTGCATTCCAGAGTTTCAACCAGCTCACTGAAGGTATCGCGATTGCTGTCGTTAAGATCCATCAATACCTTGTGAGCTGAAATAATCTGATCGCGAGCGGCTTCTTCATCTACCGTATCATCTACCCAGTCCCGAAACTCGGCTTCATTGGCAAATGGCTCTTCCAGAATATGAAAAACATGGTCGAAACCCATGCTCATAAGAATTCGCGTAATACTGGGATCCGGGGAAAACACCGTCGGGGTGATATCAAACCGATCCCGACTTACGATGGATATTTTTGCCAGTTGGCCCAGCGTCGTGCTGTCGACGCCCTCAGCCGCTGACAAGTCGATCAACACATTGGCAAACATGCCATCGGAAAGCACCTGCCGAATGTATCGATCAAAGGCGGTACACAGATTGAGTCGCACATCCCCTATCAGGCGCACAATCTCGACGCCGTGATACTGGGCTACCTGGATCTGACCCGACGTCATAGTTCACCTCGACCAATAGAGACCATCGCAATATCGTCAGGAACTTCCAACGCGTGTTCTGTTTCCAGCTCCAGCACAGACGTCAGTCCGTCCAGATCGCCCTGCTGGCCTTTAACCATGTCCAGCAGGCTTGCTTCTTTCTCTGTCAGGCTGGCAGCGGGAATAATTTCCAGCACACCATCCGAAAACAGTAGAAGCCGGAAGGCATCAGGAAGTTCCAGTCGCATGGTTTTGTATTCTGCTTCACGGAACAAACCAACCGGCATGCCTCGCCCTTCCAGATAATGACAACCTGAGGCATCCAGCAGCGCCGGCATCGGCAAATGGCCGCCGACGCTGTATTCCAGAACCAACTCCCGCGTATCCAGTATGCCGTAGAAAATGGTCAGATGCTTGTCCAGCCCGGTTGCCAGCATCTCGGAATTCATCCGCTCGAGCACCTGGGCCGGATGCAACAGATCATCGCTGGAGCCTCGACGAAAGTTACGCCGCAGGCGATAAGTGAGATTTTTAAGCAGGACAGTGACAAATGCCGATGAAGAACCATGACCAGACACGTCGGCGATATAGAAAACCAGCCGATGTTCTCCCAACTCAAAATAATCGAGAAAATCACCACTCAACATCAGTGAAGGAAAAATCCGATGGTCACATTGCAAACCGTTGTAGTTCAGGGGGTCGGGCAACATCCGCATCTGAATTTGACGACCGGCCATTTGATCGGTTCTCAGCTCATCCAGACCGCGCTTCAACTCCGTATTGGTTTTTTCCAGATGCTCACGATACGCAATGTTTTCTGCCTCAAGATCGGCACGCTCCAGCGCCCGCCTGAGCGCATGATGCAGCACTTCCAGATCGAGTATGGGTTTCACCAGGAAGTCATCAGCCCCCAGTCGCAAGGCTCGCACCACATCGTCCATTACCCCGGCACCGGATACCACGATCACTGGTAGCTCGGGGCGGCATTTTTTTAGCTGCTCCAGCCACTCGATCCCGCTGGTACCAGGCATTCGCAAATCACAAATCGCAATATCAATATGATGACGATCGAGTTCTTGCCAGGCAGCTGCAGCGGAAGGTGCAGTTACCACCTGGTAATCGTAGTCCACTAAAAACGTGGCGATACTCTCGAGCACCGAGGGGTCGTCATCAATGACCAGCACATTCGCGGCCATTCGCATCTCCTAACACCGGAAAGCATTCAGAATAAGAGGTACACCTCGACAAGCAAGCCCACTACCAGACATAAATATCCGTGTCATTGGACCAACCCATCGTTGCCCCTACGGGGCAGGCAACATGGGTGCGAACACTAACGCCAAGCGAATCGCCATGCAATCCCCCACTTGTCCTGTAACCAGGGAATATTGAACTATACTGATTGGCATAGAAGAAGCCGCATACCGGCAAGCTATCAAGGAGGCAGCCATGAGCTGGCGTAATCACTATTCCGAAAAACGCGATTTCATCCGGATGTCGGTTAACACCGAAGCCAGTCTGGTGATAGAAAGTCACACATTGTCTTTGACCTGTATTGATTTGAGCACCACGGGTGCCCGCCTGATCTGTCATGCCGACAGCGGCCTGGAAGCTGGACAGCAGGGTGTGGTGACAATATCCAGCGGCGGCGGAACGACGACCCCACTGGTTGCTGATGCCTCCGTCGTGCGGGTCAGTCGAACAGAAAATGAGAGCGAAGATATTGCCGTCACCCTAACAAACCTGCGATAGCGTCAATCAGCAGAAAGCCGACCACCAAAACGCTGCCAAGCTGTCGGGGCCGGCGTCTGAAGAAGCCTGGCAGAACGCCTGCGTTTTTACTGACCGCCCTATTTGAAGTAAGCCTGATCCGTCACGGTATGATCCGTCACATCGCGAACCCCCTGAACCTCAGGAATCTTGGCAATCAGACTGGCCTCGACGCCGTCTTTCAAGGTCATATCCACGGCACTGCATCCCTGGCAACCACCGCCAAACTTGAGAATAGCCAAACCGTCTTCAGTGAATTCAACCAGGCTGACTTCGCCGCCATGAGACGCCAGTCCCGGATTGATTTCGGTGTAGAGCAAATAATTGATGCGCTCTTCAACCGGGCTGTCTGCCGTCACCTTGGGCATCTTGGCATTGGGAGCTTTGATGGTCAGCTGCCCGCCCATGCGATCTTTGGCGAAGTCGATAATCGACTCCTCCAGGTACGGAATACTCATTCCCTCAACGTAAACCTTGAGCAACTCCATCTGCTGCAACTTGTCATTATCATTCACTTCTTCCGGGCGACAGTAAGCCAGACAGGTTTCAGCGTAACGGGTACCGGGCTGAGTGATAAACACACGGACGGACATATCTGCTGCGGGCTGCTTGCTCAGCAAATCAGCCAGGTAAACTTCAGCATCCGGGGTAATCTTTACGTATTCGGTCATAAACGTATCCTCAAAACTGACCGCCATTGTAACGAAACCCCGTAGGTAGCGAAATACCCCACCAAAATAGTTGGATAAGACAATCTTATGCACCTCTGATATAATCTTGCGCCTTTTTTAATGTCGATCTGCAGTTCATCCGAGTGAGTCAAAGAGCAATGTCCAACGTCAGTCGCCAACGTCGCATCCAGCAGTTAAAAGAGAATCTTACCCAGCGCATCCACATCCTGGATGGTGGTATGGGCACACTGATTCAGTCGCATCAGCTGGAAGAAAAAGACTATCGCGGCGAGCGCTTTGCCGACCTGAGCCAGGAGATCAAGGGTAACAACGACCTGCTGGTATTGACCCAGCCCGACATTATCGCTGGCATCCACCGCCAGTACCTGGAGGCCGGTGCTGACATCCTCGAAACCAACACCTTCAATAGCACCCGAGTTTCGCAAGCAGACTACCAGCTTGAAGATCTGGTACCGGAATTAAACCGCGAAGCTGCTGCCCTCGCCCGCAGCGTCTGTGACGAAGTGGAAGCTGCGACGGGCATTCCGCGCTATGTTGCCGGAGTACTTGGCCCGACCAGCAAGACCTGCTCAATTTCACCGGACGTCAATGATCCCGGCTACCGGGCGATCACCTTTGATCAGTTGGTTGACGAATATACCGAAGCCACCGAAGCGCTGATGGATGGTGGTGCCGACCTGATTCTGATTGAAACCATTTTCGACACCCTCAATGCCAAGGCCGCCATTTTTGCGGTACAAGGAGTCTTTGAAGCGCGCGGCGAAGAATTACCCATCATGATTTCCGGCACGATTACCGATGCGTCCGGTCGCACCCTGTCAGGCCAAACCGCCGAAGCCTTCTACAATTCGCTGATTCATGCCCGGCCGTTGACTATCGGGCTGAACTGCGCCCTGGGAGCAGAAGAGCTTCGCCCTCACATTGAAGAGCTGAGCAACAAGGCCAAGTGTTTTATTTCCGCCCACCCGAATGCCGGCCTGCCCAACGAGTTCGGCGAATACGACCAGACTCCGGCAGAAATGGCCGCCATCGTTGAAGAATTTGCCGCCAGCGGCTTCCTCAACATTCTGGGAGGCTGTTGTGGCTCCACACCGGCACACATCAAGGCGATTGCCGCAGCGGTGGCAAAACACCCGCCACGGGTTATTCCAGAGATAAAGCCGGCCTGCCGACTGGCCGGGCTGGAGCCGTTCAACTTTGACGAAACCAGCCTGTTTGTTAACGTCGGTGAGCGCGCCAACGTCACAGGCTCAGCGGTATTCAAACGCCTGATTGTCGATGAGAATTACGACCAGGCCTTGACGGTAGCTCGTGAACAGGTAGAAAACGGCGCCCAGATCATCGACATCAATATGGATGAGGGCATGCTGGATTCTCAGGCCGCCATGGTGCGCTTCCTGAATCTGATTGCCGCCGAGCCGGATATTGCTCGCGTACCGATCATGGTGGACTCCTCCAAATGGGAAATCATCGAAGCTGGCCTGAAGTGCATTCAGGGCAAGGCGGTGGTCAACTCCATCTCGCTAAAAGAAGGCAAGCAAGAGTTTGTCGAAAAAGCCAAACGCTGTCTGCGTTACGGCGCGGCGGTGGTGGTCATGGCGTTCGACGAACAAGGTCAGGCAGATACTGAAGCCCGCAAGAACGATATTTGTGAAAAATCCTACCGTATTCTGGTCGATGAAGTGGGCTTCGATCCAGCCGATATCATCTTCGACCCGAATATATTTGCCGTTGCCACCGGCATTGAAGAGCACAACAATTACGCCGTTGATTTCATCAACAGCTGTCAGTTTATTACCAAAAACCTACCCCACGCCAAGATCTCTGGCGGTGTTTCCAATGTTTCATTCTCGTTCCGGGGCAATAACCCGGTGCGCGAAGCCATCCACTCTGTCTTCCTTTATTACGCCATAAAAAATGGCCTGAGCATGGGCATTGTTAACGCCGGTCAGCTGGCGGTTTACGACGATCTCCCGGCCGAATTAAAAGAGCTGGTTGAAGACGTCATCCTCAATCGCCGCGACGATGCCACCGACCGCCTGCTGGCGGTCGCCGAAAACTACCGTGGCGATGGCTCGGTCGCGGAGAAAGAAACCGAAGAATGGCGCACCCTGCCAGTCACAGAGCGACTGACTCATGCCTTGGTCAAAGGCATTAACGCCTACGTTGAAGAAGATACCGAGGCCGCCCGCCAAATGTTTGCACGGCCGATTGAAGTGATCGAAGGCCCGCTGATGGATGGCATGAATGTGGTTGGCGACCTGTTTGGCTCCGGCAAAATGTTCCTGCCGCAGGTGGTAAAAAGCGCCCGCGTCATGAAACAGGCAGTAGCTTACTTGCTGCCCTACATCGAAGAAGAAAAAAACGGCAAGTCTGAAACCCAAGGCAAAATCCTGATGGCTACCGTCAAGGGCGACGTGCACGACATCGGTAAAAACATCGTTGGTGTGGTACTGCAGTGCAACAACTTTGAAGTGATTGACCTGGGCGTGATGGTGCCTGCCGAAAAAATCCTCAAGGTCGCCAAAGAAGAGAACGTCGATATCATCGGCTTGTCTGGCCTGATCACGCCATCACTGGACGAAATGGTTCACGTTGCCCGTGAAATGCAGCGCCTGGACTACCATGTCCCCTTAATGATTGGCGGCGCCACAACGTCTAAAGCCCACACAGCGGTAAAAATTGAACCCCAGTTCAAAAATGACATTACCATCTACGTGGCAGATGCTTCCCGCGCTGTCGGCGTTGCCCAGAAACTGGTCACCCCGGAAGCCAAGCCTGCATTTATTGCCGCCACTCGCGACGAATACGTTCACGTACGGCAGCGTAATGCCAATCGCAAGGCCAAGGCTCTATTACCCTATTCACAAGCCGTGGCCAATGCCTTCAACTGTGATTGGGACAGCTACCAACCTGTCACCCCCAACCGGCTGGGTATCAGCGTATTCGATCATTTTGATGTTGCCGAGCTGGTCGATTACATCGACTGGACGCCCTTCTTCATGTCTTGGGAGTTGGCCGGTAAATTCCCCCGCATCCTGGAAGATGAAGTGGTTGGTGAAGCCGCCACCAATCTGTTCAAGGATGCCCAGGCCATGTTGCAACGTATCGTGGATGACAAACTGTTCCGCGCCCGCGCTGTCATCGGCCTGTGGCCTGCCGCCAAACGCGGCAATGACGACACCGTGATTTTCAACCCTGACAATCCAGCGGAGGAGTTGGCGGTGCTGCATCACCTGCGCCAGCAAACCGACAAGCCAAACGATCAGCCCAATTATTCACTGGCGGATTTTGTCACTCCGGAAGCCAGGCTGACCGATGGCAAACAGGATTACATGGGTGCATTTGTGGTCACCGCCGGCATCGAGGCCGAACAGTTGGCGCAAAATTACAATGCCAGCCATGACGACTACAACAGCATCATGATCAAGGCACTGGCCGATCGCCTGGCCGAAGCATTTGCCGAGTACCTGCACGAACAAGTCCGTCAGGACATCTGGGGCTACGCCCCGGATGAGCAAATGGATAACGAACAACGAATCAAGGAAAAATATCAGGGTATTCGCCCGGCTCCCGGCTACCCGGCTTGCCCGGATCACACCGAAAAGGCCACCCTGTTCAAATTGTTGGATGCAGAAGCCAACACCGGCGTATTCCTGACCGAAAGCTTTGCCATGAGTCCGGCAGCTTCCGTTAGTGGATGGTATTTGGGCCACCCGGACGCCAAATATTTTGGCCTGGGGAAAATCGGCAAAGACCAGGTTGAGGATATAGCGGCCCGCAAGCAGATGGATCTCGAGACCATGGAGCGCTGGCTCGCCCCTAACCTCAACTACGATCGCTGATTGATGCCTGCTGATCGCTGGCTCGGGCGACTGTTACAGATTGAGCCACAGCGCCTGAGTCGTATATTTGGTATCGGCCTGCCCATTATCGGCGCCATGCTGTCACAAAGCCTGATCAACCTGATTGATGCCGCCATGGTCGGTCGCCTGGGTGATGCGGCGCTGGCTGCCGTCGGCGTTGGTGGTTATGCCTCGTTTATGATGGTCTCTATCGTCATGGGGCTATCTGCAGCGGTACAAGCACTGATTGCCCGCCGCATTGGTGCTGGCGCAACCGATAAACTACACGAACCGCTGATGGCCGGTTTGTTGTCAGCCGTCTTGCTGGCAGCACCACTGTCGTTGCTGTTTATCTTCCTCGCTCCTACACTGATGCCAGCACTGACCACCAATAGCGACGTCGCCGCCATCGCCACACCTTATTTTCAGTGGCGCACTGCGGCCTTGATTGCAGTAGCGATGAACTTTGTTTATCGGGGCTACTGGAGCGGCATTAGTGAAACCCGCCGTTACCTGCAGGTCCTGCTGATCATGCACGCAGTCAATATTTCGCTCAGCTACGTACTGGTTTTCGGAGTCGGCAACTGGCAAGGCATGGGTGCTGTAGGCTCCGGTATTGGCACTGCCATGGCGCTGGTATTTGGCAGCGCCATGTATTCCTGGCTGACCTTTACCAATCAGCGCCAGCGTCTGGGTCAGATCAAATTCCCCACCCGGCAAACACTGCTGCAGCTGATCAGACTGGCCTGGCCAAACTCGGCCCAACAAGCCTTGTTTGCCCTTGGTATCAGCATCTTGTTCTGGATCATCGGCCAGATCGGCACACAGGAACAGGCCATTGGCCACATACTGATCAGCCTGCAGCTGGTGCTGATTCTGCCTGCGGTTGGTATGGGCATTGCTGCGACCAGTCTGGTCAGTCATGCGCTCGGTGCTGGCAACCACAAGGACGCCCATCGTTGGGGATGGGAAGTCGTCAGAGTGGCCAGTTTTACGCTGGCCTTGCTTGGTTTGCCGTTATGGGTATTTCCGGAATGGATACTGAGAATTTTCACCAACGAGACGGGTCTGGTTCAAGCGGGGATTGTGCCATTGCAAATCACCGGTATTTTTATCGCCTTTGAAGTCACTGCGATGGTGCTGACCCAGGCATTACTGGGGGCGGGCGCCAGTCGTCAGGTGATGAAAATCAATCTGACCATGCAATGGTGTGTATTTTTGCCACTGGCGTATCTGGTCGGGCCAGTCTTCGGCTTTGGGCTGATTGGGGTATGGGCACTGCAAGGCTTGCAGCGTGCAGGATTATCACTGATTTACAGTATGATTTGGCAGCGACGCCAATGGACCCATTTATCCGTCTAATATTATTCGGAGTGCCACTGCATGATTACCAGCAAGGTGATTGCACATCGAGGAGCCAGCCGCCTGGCACCGGAAAACACCTTGGCCGCGTTTCGTAAGGCCCGCGACGCCGGTGCTTCATGGATAGAAGTGGATGTGGCCTTGAGCGCTGATGGCCAGGCCGTGATCTTTCATGATGAAAAACTGAACCGTTGCAGTAATGGTCATGGCTGGCTGCTCAATCACACACTGGCCGAACTGCAGCGATTGGATGCTGGCAGCTGGTTTGCCGCTGAATTTCATAATGAGCAGATTCCTACGCTCGAAGCCTTGCTGCTCTGGGCCGCCGAACAGTCGATAAATCTGAATCTGGAAATCAAACCGGTTATTGGCCGTGAAGCGGAAACTGTCGATGCCCTGGTGATTGCACTACAGGCAGCCCAGGCACGTCACAACCATATCGCCAGCCAGCTCCTGCTTAGCTCCTTCAACCCACTCGCCCTGACCCACGTTCGGGCTGCCCTGCCCACCATCCCACGCGCACTGCTGACCGAAGCCATCCCTGCCGATGCCGTTTTGCGGCTGCAACAACTTGACTGCGAGGGATTACATTTTTGCGCCGAACTGGTGGATCAAGCTGCAATCTTGGCATTAAACAACAGCGGCTTCAGCGTGCGCGCTTACACCGTCAACAATACAGCAGCAGCAGGCGCCTTGATCGCAATGGGCGTAAACGCCATCTTCAGCGACATCCCGGATTTAGCCATCACATCGGCCCACATCATCTCAGACTGACTTGTTCGGTTTAGCCGAACGATATAAGGCATAAAAGTAATTACGATATAGATAAATAGTCGTTTTAAGAATAAAGCGGCTTTGGTAATGTTCGCCCAACTAATAAACATCACTGACCGTGCGCCAGTGTAAAAAAGCAACCGAGATACTATGTACCAATACGACGAGTACGATCAGCAGATCCTGAACGAGCGTGTTGCCCAATTCAAAAGTCAGACTGAACGTTATCTGGCCGGGGAAATCGCTGAAGATGAGTTCTTGCCGCTGCGCCTGCAGAATGGCATTTACGTGCAACGCTATGCACCCATGCTGCGAGTTGCCATCCCTTATGGTGCATTTAATGCCCAGCAGATGCGTGTCTTGGCCAAGGTAGCCCGAGACTACGACAAGGGTTATGCCCACTTCAGCACCCGCCAGAATCTGCAGTTTAACTGGCCAAAACTGGAAGACTGCCCACAAATCCTGGCCGACTTGGCTGCAGTACAGATGCACGCAGTGCAAACCAGCGGTAACTGTATTCGTAACACCACCACCGACGAATACGCTGGGGTCGTTGCCGAAGAAATTGTCGACCCGCGCCCATACTGCGAAATCATCCGTCAATGGTCGACCTTTCACCCGGAATTTGCCTTTCTGCCACGCAAATTCAAAATTGCCGTCAACGCCGTCCCAGGCGAAGACCGTGCGGCCACTGAAGTTCACGACATTGGCGTACATATCATTCGTAACGACGCGGGCGAGCTGGGCTATCGTGTGCTGGTCGGTGGCGGCCTGGGCCGTACGCCAATCATTGGCGAAGTGGTACGGGAATTTCTGCCAGAGCAAGATTTGCTGACGTATCTGGAAGCCGTGATTCGGATTTACAACCAGTTTGGTCGTCGCGACAACAAGTACAAGGCACGCATCAAGATCCTTACCAAGGCACTGGGCGTTCAGCGCATGTCCGAATTGGTAGAAGCCGAGTGGCAGCGTATCAAGGATTCCGCCACCCGACTGACAGCCGCCGAGCTGGAGCGCGTCAAGAAACACTTTATAGACCCTGCCTATGCTGCACTGGAAAACAACCCGCCCGAACTGGTAACAGCCAAAGCAGAAAATCCTGCTTTCGTTCGCTGGCTGGGCCGTAACGTGCGCGAGCACAAGCAGTCAGGCTACGCCGTCGTAACCTTGACCCTGAAGCAGAAAGGCACCCCTCCCGGTGATGTGACGGCCGAACAGATGGATCAGATTGCCGACCTGGCTGACGTATTCAGTTTCGGTGAGCTGCGCTCTACCCACCAACAAAATCTGGTACTGGCCAATGTCGAGCAGCGTCAACTATTCACCCTGTGGCAAAAAGCCAAGACGCTGGGACTGGCGACGCCCACCCTGGGCCTGCTGACGGATATGATTTGCTGTCCGGGCGGTGATTTCTGCGCCCTGGCCAATGCCAAATCCATTCCGATCGCCGAAGACTTGCAGGTGCGCTTTGAAGACCTGGACTACCAGCATGACCTGGGTGAGATCGATCTGAACATTTCTGGCTGTATGAACGCCTGTGGCCATCACCACATTGGCAACATTGGTGTTCTCGGGGTAGATAAAAAAGGTCAGGAGTTTTACCAGGTATCACTGGGCGGCAACTCCGGTGGTCGCGGCCCGACATCGCTGGGCAAGATTCTTGGCCCATCGTTCTCACGCGAACAGCTGACCGACGTTATCGCCAAAGTGCTCGACTTGTATGTGGCGACTCGTCACACCGGAGAAAGCTTTCTGGAAGCCTACAAACGTATTGGTCATGACACATTCAAGGAGGCGGTATATGGCAAAGCTGATTAAAGATGGTGCGTTTGTAGCCAACGATGCCTGGACTCGTATAGAAGACAACGCCATGGCGGAAGAATACAGCCTGATTTCATTGGAACGCTGGACGCACCAACAAGCCGAGCTACAACCACTGGCGTCACGCGGCAAACTGGGTTTGTTTCTGAACAGCGACCAGACTGCTGATATGGTGGCAGAACAGTGCCGTAACTTTGCCGTCATTGCCGTCGACTTCCCCAAGTTTGCTGATGGTCGGGGCTACTCCATTGCCCGCCTGCTGCGCGATCAGTACCACTACGCCGGCGACTTGCGGGCTGTCGGTGACGTACTGATTGATCAACTGTTTTTTATGAAGCGAGTCGGCTTCAGCTCCTACGCTCTGCGCGACGACCAAAAAGAAGAGTACGCTCTGGCGGCTTTTTCGACATTCAGCCAACCTTATCAGGGCGCTATGGATGAACAACGGCCGTTGTTTGCACGTATCACTCGCTGATTTGATTCGCTGATTGAGTCAACCTGCCTGCAGGCTCCTTCGGGAGCCTGTGCTGTTTTCATCTCCTGTCATTACCGCCGCCCTTATCGGCGAATACTCAGCAACTCGCTATAGGCAACAAATCAAGCCATAACAGGCTGGCGGCTGCCGATCCGCTGACGTAACCTTGGTAATCTGGCAGAGGAGGCAAAAAATGCAGCAAGATATTGTTTTTTCAACTTTTTTGATTTTTGCAGGTGCCTCTGTACTGGCTACCTTCGCCTTATACACACGCCAGCCAGTGTTAATTGCCTACATTGCTCTTGGCGCATTGGTTGGCCCCTTTGGCATGGGTTGGATTGAACACCCGGAACAACTGGAAGACATGTCTCATATTGGCATTATTTTCCTGCTGTTTTTGCTTGGCCTCGACATGCAGCCCAGTTCGCTCATTTCAGTTTTGCGGCAGGCCTCCACAGTCGGGCTGGTCAGCTCGCTGCTTTTCTTTATCGCCGGATTTGCCGTTACCTGGGTTTT
Organism: uncultured Oceanobacter sp.; assembly: GCA_913061185.1. Lineage (GTDB taxonomy): Bacteria > Pseudomonadota > Gammaproteobacteria > Pseudomonadales > Oceanobacteraceae > Oceanobacter > Oceanobacter antarcticus. The sequence goes on along the minus strand of CAJXTI010000001.1, from coordinate 190,949 downwards.
TGGCTACAGCCAGATGGACAGCATCATCATCGGCTTGGCACTGATGTTCTCCAGCACTATTATCGGCCTGAAATTATTACCAACCACCGTTCTGCACCACAAGCACATGGGCGAATTAATGGTCGGACTGCTGCTGCTGCAAGATATGCTAGCCATATTCACCCTGATTCTTCTGGGCGTCATGAAAGGTGAGAGCGACATGCCGGTCTGGCAGCCATTTATTGCCTTGCCGCTACTGATCGGCGTCGCCTACCTGACGGTCAAAGGCATCTTACTACCCTTGATCACCCGCTTTGATCGTTATCAGGAGTATTTGTTTATTCTGGCGATTGGTTGGTGTCTGGCACTCGCGGAGGGCGCACAACTGGTTGGGCTGACTTATGAAATCGGTGCTTTTATTGCCGGAATCACACTCGCCACAAGCCCCATTGCCCAGTTTATTGCCATCAGCCTCAAGCCGTTGCGCGATTTTTTCCTGGTGATGTTTTTCTTTGCCCTCGGAGCCGGCCTCAACCTTGGCATGTTGTCTTCCGTCGCCTTCAGCGCCATCGCCCTGGCCATCGTCGTGCTGACACTGAAACCCGTCGCCTTCAGAATACTGCTCCGACGTTTCAGCGAACGCACCAGCCTGGCCTGGGACGTGGGCTTTCGTCTCGGACAAATCAGCGAGTTCTCGTTATTGATAGGGTTTGTAGCTGTCGAAAGTGACTTGCTCACCGAACGTGGCTCACTACTGATACAAGCAACGGCCATTATCACCTTCGTGGTATCGAGTTATATCGTGGTGTTTAACTACCCCAATCCGATTGCTGTCAGCGACAAACTGAGAAGGGACTAGGGGGCGTTGATTTTTGTTTTCGAAGCAGTCAATGCAAGGCAAAAACAGGAGAAAAGGGAGCTTATGGTTGACAAATGACCGATTTGAGCCTGTTTTTAACACCGCAGTGGCAACGCAGGTAGAACATCAACAGCCTGCCAGACGGGGCTAACACCCCGTCCCTCACCATCATCAGCTTTTGCTGACCGCCTGCTGCTGCACCCGGTTCAGCACTGTGGTCACCGCCTTGCCAATTCCTCCCTGAACAGCAAAACCGATCCGCTCCTGCAGTGTCTTTCGGTATTCATAACGAACACTGAAAACATCCGAATTCGCACAGGCATCAACGATATAGTCATCGCTGGTTCCCAGCTCATCAATGAGTTTCAACTCAACCGCCTGCTGGCCGTACCAGACATCGCCATTAGCAACGGCGGTCATATCCAGCCTTGGACGATAACGTTGAATATGCTGTTTGAACAGAGTGTGCGTCTCCTCAAGATCAGATTGGAATTTGTCCCGAGCCTTGGCTGTATTCTGGCCGAACATGGTCACCGTACGTTTGTATTCTCCGGCGGTAAACAACTCGAAGTCGACATCATGTTTTTTCAGCAATTTATTGAAATTGGGCAATTGCGCCATTACGCCAATGGAGCCGACCAGTGCAAACGGCGCTGCCACGATACGATTGGCCAGACACGCCATCATATATCCGCCACTTGCGGCAACTTCATCCACGCAAATGGTCAGCGTGACACCCTTGTCGCGAATCCGTTTCAGCTGGGACGCAGCCAGACCATAGGTATGCACCATACCACCGGCACTTTCGAGGCGTAGTACTACCTCATCATCAGGTCGAATGGAGGTTAGAATTGCGGTAATTTCATGCCGCAACAGATCGACTTCACTGGCTCGAACATCACCATTAAAATCAATAACATACACTCTTTTCTTGATCGATTTAGACTCCAGCCCATCCTTGACCCGCTTGCGCTCGGCTTTTTCCTCCGCCTTGTCTTCCTTGTCGCGCTGCTTGTGCAAGGCTTTTAGTTCATCTTTCTCCAGCACCGCATCTTCAATCACTTCCTTGTACTCTTCGATATCATCATTCAGCCGCTTGACGACCAACTCCCCTTCGGTACGCGACTTATGACGCATACCCATACTGGCTACCGCCCCGAGCAACAAAATAATCGCTCCGGCAATGGTCACAGTCTTCAACAAAAACAACCCGTAGTCGGCAAGAAATTCCACGCACGATTCCTTAAATGTAAAACAGCTAGTCTACCTGAACCCGGTTAAGCAACAAGTTGCCAACCGGGAATAATCGCCCGAATTCATACGGTCGTTTGAATTCAAGTTGACACTTGTTCAAGTGCCACATAGAGTGTTGCCATGGTTAAACAAACCACTGCTAACTCGTTTAGATACCCAAAAGTCAGTGCATGACACTAACAATAAAGGAACAAGCCAATGACTTCCGTCGCAGATATTATCAACACACTGAACAACCGCTTCGATTCAGATGCCGCTGACGATCTGAATGCCACTTTCCAGTTCAGTATTGAAGATGGCGATGATTATTACATCACCATCAAAGACGGAACCTGCACCGTTGGCGAAGGTGAGAATGATGATGCTGATGTCACCCTGGTTATGAACACCGAAACCTTTGCCGGTATCGCCAGCGGTGAAACAGATGGCATGCAAGCCTTTATGTCCGGTCAATTACGCGTCGAAGGCGATATGATGCTGGCCACCAAAATTGGCGAATTGTTTCCAGCCTGATCGATCAAAACAAAAAAACGGGCTAGCGCCCGTTTTCTGACCAGTTACTTTATCCGCCTTTACCAGTCGCCACCTAGCGCTTTTTCTGCAACATCATTCAAAGGTTTGGCAGCAACACCAGTATCGGTAATATAAACCGCATACACCGCTCCGTTCGCCAGGGGCATAAAGACGGCACTCCCCATCTCTGCCTGTAACCAGAACCCGAATTTTTTGATCATGCTCCACGCATCAATAACCCCGGGCGTCGACAACTCAAACACCGTTCGTTCAGCCGTTCGCTCCTGCTCAAGTGACAAGAACCGCCCAGACAAGCGATCAAGCCGATACATCGGCGCCGCACTCAAGGCATCAAACGGGCCATACCAGGCCAGCAGTCGCACATCCAGCTGCCACTGGTCACCATGCAGGACATACCGTTCTTCTAGACCTTCTTCATCAACCAGGCTGATGTCGTAAACCTGCTCGCCGGTTTGATAAACACTGACCGTCAGCGCCGGAACATCCGGATGCGCCTGATCGTAACTCCATAAATCCAGAATGACATAAACCAGCAAGAAGCCACCGAACAACATCAGCATTCCGGCTGTACCTTTGAGCCACTGGATAAACCAGGATTTCCCCAACCACATAAACGCCACAATGACGAGAATCAGAAAAATAACAAAACCGAGAGAACTGATCAGGGTATCGTGCAACATATTAATCAGCTCTGCAGATGCACAAGACTCTCTTGCGCCAGTCGAATCGCCTCATCAGCACCCGCAGACTGACCATTAAGAGTATCGAGGAAATATTCAATTGCCGTTATCGCATCGGCAAATGCTTCCATTTTATGTTCTGCAATCGGTTCCCGAGCAGTCAGTACCTGTTGCGTAATAAACGTATTAAGTGCCAACAGGACATCATGTGCTGGCCGCTTATCCAGAAACAACAAGGCCCCGGCCACGTCGAGCAGGCTTTTACCCACATTTTTAACGTGGAGGTGATCACCATCCGACTCCAGATAACTGCCTATCGCCCGTTTGATCATCGCCAGCGCCGTCATGGATTCTGACACTACTGCAATACGGGCCTCTCTCAAGCTGATCGGGTCAACCAGCGCCTTGGTATCCAGGCCACTGTGCGATATGGCACGTAAATCCTGTTCCAGCCGGATAATACTGTCTGCCACACTGGCTGCGTTATCTTTCAGCCCACTGGAACCGGCTGCCCGCAACTGTTCTACCAGAGCCAGGGTGCGGCTGGCAGGCGGTGTCTGATTGGTGATCATCAGTGTGTCGCCAATCCGTGACAATGATGACAACAGGTCATCAAAATCTTCTTCCGTAATATCAATTCGTTCCACCAGATCAATCTGATCCTTAATGATCTGTAGCTCTTCCTGAAGTGCCGTCGCCAGGGATTCCATCGCAGCACTGTCCGGGCCACGCAATTGACTGCGGAACTCCACCAACTGGGATTCCTTGACGCCACGGCCAAGCTGAAATTCTTCCTGAATGACGCGAATCAAATCAGAATCTGGCTGGGCCAGAGAAACGATATGAATAAATTCTTTTAGCAGCCAATCTGGCTGCTTTTCGGCAAACGCCTTGCCTTCGGTGTCTTGAACGTGGCGCACCTGTTTATCAAGCTGCCCCAGCAGAATCAGACGCGCTGGCGTCATCTCAAATGATTGCTGAGACAAGGCATCCAGCGCGCCCATAACGGTATGCCAAAACAACCAGGAAGCGCCGCCCCGGCTTGCTTTTTCAAAGCGACTGATGGCGCGTGACATAACCAGCACCGGGCCACGTCGCCCCTGACCACGCATCAGGCCGAGCAACCCGAGCTGGTACATCTGACGAGCACGACGATACGGGAAACGCATCATGCCGGATTCCAGCTTCGGCATGACCACGCGCGGCCGTAAATTCACCAGGAAGAAGTAGGCTTCCGGCAGAGGCGCATCGTTACGCTCCCGCCGAATCTGGTTAATTGATGGCACCAGCAAACTGGGTGACAGCGGATAACCCGCCCCCAATAAATCGACAAATCGTTTCAGGAATACGATTGCCTGGGTAAATATCGTCAAGGTCTGATCCGACAGCCGCTCTCCACGAGCTGACCGACCGGTTTCTGCAAACTCTTCACACATACGCTCACCAGCACGAAAATCCAGCATTTTAAAGGTGCCGCGCACCTGCTGAACCTCGGCAAAAAATGCGCGCAACTGATCTGGACTACCGGTTTCTGAATACACATCCAGCTGTGCTGCTGCCTGATCCAGTGCGTTGGCTACCTCGGCTTTTACCAGGTTCAACGACACTGCAAACGTTGACTCTTCGCTTCCGATCATTAGTTCTGCCATGAGTGTTTGTCGTATTCTGTGAACATTTGTTACCGCCATTCTATCCACTTCATATATTAATCGCGAAAGTTTTGCGACATTGAAGTGAAATAGCAGCCCGTTTGCAGGACAGAGCCATGCACAGGGTCTTTATACCCACAACTGTGCTACAGGGGACATCTATTTAATCCGGTACTCACTCTGGGCTACCGGATGGTGTCGAATCACGAAGCCGACTTGCAGGCCTGACGGGTCACGTCAAACGTCGGCGACACAGAGTCGAGATCATCCGGCAGCCCCCGGAGGGCGCGGGTTGCCGCCGTCCAGAGCGGTGTTGGCGAACTTGAAAAGGACTCGTCATTTCGCGGCATTCGCCGCCTTGCCCTGATCACCGGCAACACTCGCGCAGAGTCGTGCAGGATTAAATAGATGTCCCCTTGAGTAATGCACCGTTAGACTCTCAGTCGACCTGCAACGAGATCCCTCCGTGTCCACATCGTCTCCATCATTACGACTATTACTCACCAGCCTTGTCTGGCCTGTTTACTTACCAGGGTTATTAACCGCCACCGCTCAAACCGCCATCCTGGTACTGCTGCCGCTGTACGTACTCGAACTCGGGTACAGCCCCTCCGTCGCCGCCCTGATGCTGGCAACCCGAGGGATTGGCCAGCTGGCAGGGGATATTCCCGCCGGTATCGTCGCTGGACGCTGGGGCGACAAGATTTGCCTGATGCTCGGCGCTGCCGCCTACGTTGTCGGCTACGGCCTGATGACGCTGACCGATGTGCCATTATTGCTGGGACTGGGCGGCGTGATCGCCGGGATGGGCATGTCATTTTCACTGATCGGCAGACAATCGTACGTCACCACCCGCACCCCGGTTCACCAACGGGGCCGGGCCATCTCACTGATGGCCGGAGCCATGCGCGTTGGCTCCCTGTTAGGCCCGGCACTGGGCGGCCTTGCGGCGGTCAAGTTTGGCTACCAGGCAACCTTTGTGGTGTTGGTACTGTTATGCCTGCTGTCGTTACTGATTGTATTTTTGTCGGCCGACCGTGGTGAACCAGAAGCCGATCGCACACCCCACAGCTTTATTGCCATTGTTCAGGTGCTGACAGATCACCGTCAGGCGTTTCTCAGTGCCGGATTGGCGATGATTTCGCTGCAATTCATGCGTGCTGGCCGAGTGGTATTATTGCCACTGGCGGGTAATGCCATCGGGCTTTCAGTCGCCGAGATCGGCCTGGTGGTCGCCGCTGCCGCCCTGATGGACAGCCTGATGTTTATTCCGGCGGGCATTATTATGGATCGCTGGGGACGCAAGGCCGCCGCCGCACCCAGCCTGTTGCTGTTTGCATGCGGACTCGCCGCCCTCGGCTGGGCAGACAGCTACCTGGGACTGCTACTCAGCGCCCTGCTCATCGGCTTTGCCAATGGCGTCAGTGCTGGCCTGGTGATGGTATTGGGTTCCGACTTTGCACCAGCCACCGGACGCGCCCGCTTTATGGGGGTCTGGAAACTGGTTTCCGATTCTGGCCAGGCGGCGGCACCACTGGCAATCAGTGCTCTTCTAACAGCCGGTAGTCTATTACTTTGCTCACAACTGATTGCCGCCACCGGGCTGATCGGGCTGTATGTGATGGCGTCCCGGATGAATGAAACCCTGATCAAAAAAAACGGCCCATAATCGGCTACAAGCAGACGGTCTGGCCCACGACAGTGCGGATAACTGACCAACCCCGAGAGGTACAAAATCCACTGGCTCAGGCTTAGGTTGACATACAGGGCAGACAGTCTGGAAGCGATAGAGGCATTATTGCCCTGGAATCAGACGCAAGAGTAGATGGGGTTAATGAAGCGGTTACCTACGTCTAGTTCAGATGGCAAGTCAAAAATCTGGGTGCTACTATAGTAGCACTTTGATTTTTGAGGGCAGAAGAATGAAGGTTGAATTGGTGACCACCCTAAAGAGGCAAGCTACTAAAATCCTTGCAGATCTACATACGTCTAAAGAGGCCGTTTTAATTACCGAACATGGCGAACCATCAGCCTATCTTGTGGATGTTCAAGACTACGAGTTTATGCAACGTCGGTTGACTCTGCTGGAAGCTCTTTCAAAAGGAGAAAGGGCGGTACTTGATAAAAAGACGTTGACTCATACCCAAGCTAAGGAGCGAATGGGTAAATGGCTAAAATAGTCTGGACGGAACCAGCTCTTGATCAGTTGGATGACATTGCCGAATATATTGCTGTAGATAAGCCGGATGCAGCAAGAGAACTTGTAGCTAGAGTCTTCAAAAAAGTAGACCGCTTGGAGCAGTTTCCGAACTCAGGGAGAGAGCCGCCAGAACTTCCTGACTCTATTTACCGAGAAGTTGTATGCAACCCATGCCGAGTTTTCTATAGGTGTGATGGAAATAATGTGCTTACCCTTCATCTCATGAGAGATGAGATGCAATTGAGGAAGTACTTACTGAGTGATGAGTATGGCAGCAGCTAATCGGCTAGCCGAGGGCCCTGTGTGTCAACCTAAGCCAGTGGATTTTGAGATGCCGTTTTATGCATGCCCCAACGCGGATGTCCCGTGACCGTGATATTGAGAAGCGGCAAAAAACCGGTTGGCGCGGCCCGCGTCTTTCTTGAGGATCGCTCTTATCACTCGCTGACGATTCGGGATATCTCTGCACAGTCGCGATGGTGAGTTATTATTTTGGCGGCAAGGCAAGGCTGGACTTTTTCGCGCTCTGATCCCGCTGGTCATTAATGTGACTTTCAGGTTGCTGATCGCCACTTTTCTGCTGCTGGGCTACTGCCTTGTCTGTATACAATTCTGCAAGATGTGCGCGGAAACTGAGCCATTGGGTCAACGGCCCAGTCCGCACACCGCTACGGTGATAACAGCATTCTTTCAGTCTGCCGTATAACCTGTTTGCTCAACGTGTGCGATGCTGCAATAGCAGACGGGCGTCCACTCCTTTGAACTTTTTTCTGGCACGTTCAATCGCTTGTGACAGGATGCGATCGGTGGCCACTGGCCCGAGCTGCTCACACATGGCGACATAAACCAGATTCAACAGTGTTTTTAATTCACCAAAATCGGGCGACAGCAAATTAGTGGACGACTTGCCTAAGGCCAGCATGGAAAACGCATACACCAGATCCGGCGTCACCCCACGTTGTTGCGCCTGTTCTTCAGCCTGCATCCGTACCTGCTGAACTTGCGCGGCTGGTACCTGGAGCATTAATTCTTGTACCACAGCGCTGAAACAGGGCATCCATTCGTGCGTATTGAGCGTAACCGGGTTGTCCAGTATGCCATTACGTTGCCGATAGGCTTCCATTTGCGAGATCGGGTCAGCCTTCAGGCCAGATGTCCCTCTCATCAGCAAGCCAATCAGATCACGATAAAGCTGTGATCGATTGGAGGCGATGGCATGCAAATCCCGACAGTCGTTAAAGAAGCCGTTCAACTCATACTGGGATTTCTGGGCATAGCCTTCTTCCCAGCGCCACATCACGTCCCAGAGCTCGTCGCCATCCAGTACTTCACTCAGTACGGTATACACCGCACGGCGTTTGGTATTGATATTCATCCGCACGCTCCATACTTACTGACGAAAGTACGTCATGTCTTTGTGGAACTCGGGATAGGCCACTTCATAGTGTTCAGACACATCAAGGCCCTGCTGCTCTTCAGCGGTGGTAACCCGTAAACCTATCGTCATCCGAATCAGCCCAAACGTCAGCAGTGACAGCGGGAAAGCCCATACGAACGCAGCCACAATGCCAATCAACTGCACCATCACCTGATGAGTGTTAAACAGATCCCCTGTCACAAACATACCGGCGGCCAGCGTACCCCAGACGCCAGCAAAGCCATGCACTGGTACCGCACCCACGACGTCATCCAGTTTCATCCGTTCCATCATCAATGACCCGGCGACGGCGATCATACCGGCAATCAGTCCTGTCAGAATGGCCCATTGAGGCTCCATGCTGGCGCATCCTGCGGTAATGCCAACCAGCCCGGCAATACTGCCATTGACGGTTGCTGTCAGCAGGATAGGGACTCGGAATACGCGGCTGAACAGCAAGGCACCGAGCGCACCGGCACCGGCTGCAAGTTGGGTATTCAACGCGATCAAACCGATATCCGCCGTCGCAGCCAAGGTGCTACCGCCATTGAAGCCAAACCAGCCGAGCCAGAGAATAAAACCACCCAGAGCGACCAACGACAGGTTATGCCCTGGAATATTGCGGGCTTCGCCAGTTTCACGGGAGAAACGACCAGTACGAGGTCCTAACACCATAATGCCCGCCAGAGCACACCAGGCTCCGACCGAGTGCACCACGGTCGAACCGGCAAAATCAATAAAGCCCATATTAGCCAGCCAGCCAGAGCCACCGTACAGGCCACCCCAAACCCAACTGCCAAACACCGGATAGATAAAAGCCGCAATTACAGCCGACGCCACCAGATAGGCATCGTAGCGGGTACGTTCAGCCATTGAGCCGCTACAAATCGTGACTGCGGTTGCGGCAAACATGGTCTGGAATAGCAAGACGGTGTAATCCCAGGGTTCGGCACCCGACATCATGAAGTGACTGGTACCAAAGTACCCGGTGACGTTATTACCAAACATCAGCCCATACCCGACCAGCCAGAACATCAGGGTTCCCAAGCACACGTCCATGTAGTTTTTCATCATCACATTGACGGAGTTTTTTGCCCGTGACATGCCAGCTTCCAGTAAGGCAAAGCCTGCTTGCATAAAAAACACCAATGCAGCGGCAGTCACGACCCAAATGGTATCGGCCGCCAGAGTGGAAACGACGGATTCCTCCGCCTGGGCTGGCAACCCGATCAGGCAGCCGATGAATACTACGGCCAATCTGCGCATATATTATCCTCGTTGTTATATAGCGATAAAAAGCAACCTTGTGACAGCCATGGCTATCTCCCCCCAGACACAGCCATGGCCAACCCCACAAAGTGCGGTGTGACAGATCACCGGATTAACGGGCAATCCATATGCCATCTCGCTAGCGCACCGACAGGGTGCATCTGTCATATGTCAAAGTGGACGGTGGTGCTTGCATTCCATAACAAGGGTTTCAGTCACGATTAAATGCGCTGAAAATGTGCTTGCAGGTGTAACCCAAAGCGTTGATAAAAAGATCAGTGACCGATTTTGGAAAAGCAGGAATCAGACTGGTGCAACCAGTACCAGCCGTACCTAGCATCACCACAGAAGCGTGCACCGGGACAGCACACGGGTAGAAAAACGACGCCTAAAATTAACCGCCGCAATTGATCTGTCTCAGTCATAACATCCGATTAAAATGCCAATACTGGACAATGTAGATACAAGGGTCTGCAGATGACGACAGAGGGTCGTCCCGATAAACAGGTCTTACGCTGGACAAGACGTTTTATGATTGAGAGGTTGAACACCAGCCTCTACGAGTGATCATGCTGGATTGGCTTGACCACCCTGACAGCACCGCCACTCTGGTTGGTCAGAGCCAGGATAAAATTTTCTCGGTCACTATCGGCCACCAGCAGCTTCATACAGACCCGTGCCTGAAAATCGCAGTGTTCTATGGTGGTGGGGTATTGATCCAGCAAATGCCGGACAACGGCTTCCATCGGGTAGTCGTATTCCAGCGTTAACCGGGTTTGCGGGATACGCTGTTCAGTTGGCAATTCCGCCAGCCCGAGGATAACGGCATCAGAGTACGCCCGCTGTAGTCCACCGGTACCGAGTTTGATACCACCAAAATAACGCACCACGGCCACTACAATTTCTCCCAGGCCACTGTGTTGCAGCACCTTGAGCATTGGCCGTCCGGCGGTGCCGCCCGGTTCGCCGTCGTCACTCATAGACATCACTGTGGTATCCGGTGCTCCGGCAATGTAGGCCCAGCACACATGGCGTGCCTGGGGATGCAACTCCCGAATTGAACGAATAAAGGCCTCTGCCGCTGCCCGGTCGCTGGCCTGCCCCACAAAGGTTATAAACTGGCTACGCTTGATTTCCAGCTCGCGGATATGAGGCTCTGGCGTTACGGGGACGGAGTAAACTGGGGTCATAACAGGACTTGTCGGCAAGAATAACAGGGGGAATTCTGACGCCTTGTGGCGTCAGTGTCGACGAAAGCCTCAGAACGACAGTACCAAACCTGCTGATAACGCTTGTGGCGAGCGGCCTGGCAAGGTTGCCAGCTCATCACCGTGAGTACCGTCAACGCCTTGAAAGCTGGCGTTGCTGTCGTTGTTGGTGCGGGTATAAACACCGTAGGTTTTGAGCGATTTGGACAACTTGCGCTCTACCCCGCCAGATAACATCACAGCACCAGTGTCCTCACTGTGACGATAGCTGGCTGCTTTCATGATGCTGCCCAGCCAGGTCAGTTTGCCCGATTTCCACGCGCTCTGTAGTGCCCAGGCTTTACGGTCGAGGTCGGTGATACTGTGGTCGTCGGGCTGGTAACGCAAATTTTCCATCAAACCTTGCAGTGTCCATTGTGCCCCCCGATAACGCGCCAGAATACGCCAGCTGTCAGAGTCACCGCTGGCTGACCCCAGTGCCAGTTGCTGCCAGTGTTCTGTGGCGGCTGCCAGCGTCCAGCCTGCACGCGACCAGTCGGCCCGAGCACCCACGTAGAGCCGCTGATTGTTATCGACGTAACCGGACGACTTCACCGCATCTGGTGAATATTGCAGTGCCAAATGCAGCGCTCCGCCAGCCAGCGGGGTTTGCCAGCGTCCCAGCAGCATGTTTTCCACCCGCAAGTCGAGGGCATTGCCGCGATTGGCTCCGGCCCCCAGAATTGCACCGCGGTCGGCAACAGTATGCTTGAGCAAGCTGTAATCCAGCGCAATGCCTTTCACCAGGCTGTCGTAGCGACCCGCCAGCAGTTCTGCGGTACGTTGATCACTTGGCTGCCAACGCAAGCCCAGATAACTGTTACGCGTCGTCCAGGTATTGCTGCTACTGCCATCCGGGGTGATGTTCTGTTCTATCTGATAGAAGGCTGTCAGCCCGGCGACATCGGTAGGTATTTCTCCCCGCAGGCCGATTTTCGAAGAGTTGAAGGACAGGCTGACATCCCCCGACGACAGTTTGTCGCTGGCACTGGCAGCTGCTTCAGCCTCCGATATATCGGAATCCAGATAATCCAGCGAGGCATGCAAGCTGCCGTAAAAGTTCAGGGGATGGTCTCCCAGCTCCACCGCCGTTGCCTGCCATGTCGCGCCAAGCAGGATGACTCCTGCGGTGAAATACAGTCTCGTTGTCTTCATTTTAATCGTCCAGAATGTCAAGTAGTGGGTATGGGGCGATATGCACACCAGTATTTCCTGGTTGCCACAATCGTTATATAGGCTAGTATACAGCGAATCCAATAACCACATTTTTTACCGGAGTATTTGGCATGATTGATCAACCAACGACTTTCTCAACTCTCTCGCGTCCCGATACAGACAGGCGCCAGTACCGTCACCAAAGCCCGCGAATAATCCGAGACATCGCTCTGTTCATGGGCACACTGTTGTGCCTGACAACAGCCCATGCCGATACAGTGGCCGTCGCCGTTGCGGCCAATTTCACTGCTCCGATGAAACAAATAGCCGCCGAATTTGAAGAAAAAACCGGCCATGTCGCACAACTGTCCTTTGGCTCATCAGGCAAGTTTGTAGCCCAGATCCAGAATGGAGCTCCTTTTGATGTGTTTTTATCGGCTGATCAGCAAAAACCGGAAGTGTTGGAAACCGCCGGAACTGCGGTTGCAGGTAGCCGCTTCAGCTATGCACTGGGACGCTTGGCGTTGTGGACAATCCAGCCAGACATTGATCCGCTTGCAACCCTGCGTAATGGCCAGTTCAACAAGCTGGCCATTGCCAATCCACGCCTGGCCCCTTATGGACTGGCGGCCACCCAGGTCATCACCCAGTTGGGATTGAGCGAGTCTATCGAGAGTAAACTGGTTCAAGGAGATAGCATTGCCCAGGCTTGGCAATTTGTCAGTACCGGTAACGCGGATCTCGGTTTTGTGGCGCTGTCACAGATCAGCCTCAACGGCAAGATATCGAAGGGAACGGCATGGGTGGTGCCGCTAGAGCAGCACGACCCCATCCGTCAGGACGCAGTACTGCTGCAACGCGGAGAACACAACAAGGCCGCAGTGGCGCTGTTGCAGTACCTGCAATCAGCACCGGCACGGTTGATTATCCGCCAGTATGGTTATGACATTCCGCAGTAAGCCCGCAGAACAGAGAGCCAACAGCCCCAGTGAGTCAGTAGCCAGTGCTCAGACGTCGACCACCAGCACCACACTGCTGGCTTCAAACAAGGCGCAAGCCTGTTGCTGCTCTTGCAGTTCCATCTCGTCAAGACTGCGGTTGGAGATAATCGCGCTGATGGTTTTGCCATCAGCCAGCGCCAGTACCACATCGGCATTCACGGCCCCTCGGGTAATACGGGAGACAGTGCCCACCAGCTTGTTGCTGGAACTGAGCTTGATATCCAGATCACTCGACAGCATCACTGCCGGTGCCTTGATCAGGGCGATGAGGGTGTGGCCAGGTTCAATTGCCAGGCTATTGAGACTTTCTTCGGTAATCTGGGCGGTAACAATATGATCGGACGTTATCCGCAAGCGGATATCGGCGTTCACCGCACCAGGAATCACTTGTTCAACCACGCCTCGGAACTGGTTACGTGCACTGGTTTTCAATTGTCCTGCCCTTAATAAATCACTGATGTCATCGGCCACATCCCCCAGCGACTGTACCCGCTGACGAATACGTTGCAAAAAGACGTCATGTGCTTCCTGTAATATCAGAAACCCGGCCAGCATCCGCTCACCGTAACCGGTCAGTACCGTACCACCACCACGGGCACCGCCTGCGGCTCGGGCAACCAGTGGCTGGTCGGCCATATTATTCATTGTATCAATACGATCCCAGGCGGTTTTGTAGCTGATGCCCACCTGTTTGCCAGCAGCAGAGATCGAGCCGGTATCGGCAATCGCCTGCAGCAGGTCAACCTGCTCACGTGCAAAGGGCCGTTGCTGACCTTGCAGCCAGATACTGCCCTGTAACGCCGTGGTATTCGTTGTGTTATCGGAAGGTTTCATAAGCGGGATAACCTGGCCGGTTGCTGATAGTGCGTCATACCGGATGCCAACACGCAGTGGCTCAATCACCCCGTTGTCAGCATCCAGGACAGTTCAGTAGCTTGTCCGTCACTGTCATCAATTTAATTAAATCGTTTAATCAATCAGCGGAACCGCGTTGGAGTTGGTCACACGGGAAAACACTGTGTCAAACTCGGCGTAGGCCTTGCGCATCCAGACCTTGGTACGCTGACGCTCCATCAGGCTCAGGCTGGCACCAGAGGCATCGCTCTGATTCACCGCCGCCCAGAAGGACATTTCGCGCTTGTTGATCTTGAACATGGTGGGCGAATGCAGGGCAGGTAATGTCATGCTGAGAATACGGGCCAGGTCATCCTGTTCAGTCAGTGCTGGCAGTGCATCGACGTCCTTGAATACCGTGCCACGGCCTTCGTTTTTAACCACGATGCAGTTCATGTAGTACTTGTACTTGGCGAGAAACTTTTCCAGCAATTCAAGCGAGTCCGGGCTGTCGTCGACGACGTTCCAGAAGACAATCGGGATATTCATTTCTTCACACATATCCAGCACACCGTTATCGTCGATCCAGCGATCCAGGAAACGCTGGCTCTGGGCTGGCAAATCCACCACGACTTGCTGATCGGCCTCCAGTGCGCATTCCATGATAGCGTCAGTGCTTTCAAACTGATCCAGTGTCAACGCTTGGGTAAACTCTTTGTAATAACGAGTCGTCGTAGCATGCGACTGGTCAGCATCCAGACCAGCGTAATGCAGTCCTTTGTCCAGACAATACTGTGACAATAAACGGGCAACCACGGATTTTCCGACACCGCCTTTCTCGCCGCCGACAAAGTGAATCATGCTCATGATGAGTTCCTTACAAAAAAATGGATCAGAGGAGGCACTTATACCACAGTCAGACTGCAGCAAAGCAGACTGGCCATAAGGTTGGCCACATTTCTATAATGACACTCTCATTCATTGATCTGCCCCGGAACTTACCGACTGCAGTCAGACAACCGGAGTATCCATGAGCAAAAAGAACCGCCGTGCCGTGCCCGACTATCAACGCCCTATCATCGAGACACACTTTCATCTCGACTACCTCAAGGAGGCGCCTGTCGACACTATTCTGGCCGAAGCCCGTGCCATTGGTGTTGAACGTTTTATGACCATCAGCGTGCAGCCCGATAACATGCCAACCGCGCTGGCGCTGGCGCTGGCGCACGACGACGTCTACGCCACCCTGGGCGTTCACCCGCACGAAGCCGCGCTGTTTGACGCTGCGACCGAAGCCTATATGCGAGAACACTCGGGCCATGGCAAGGTCGTTGCCGTGGGTGAAATCGGTCTTGACTATTACTACGACCATTGTGATCACCAGGTTCAACGCCAGGTGTTTTGCCGCCAACTGGAGCTGGCGATCGAGTTCGATCAGCCGGTGGTGATCCACACCCGCGAAGCCGACGATGACACCATGGCGATTCTGCAAGAATACGCTCCACAAATGAACCGCAAAGGGGTGATCCACAGTTTCACCTCCGGGCTGGAGCTGGGCCAACTGGCGGTCACATTGGGCTTCAACCTTGGCATTAATGGCATCGTCACCTTTAACAAGGCCACGAACGTTCGGGAAGTAGTGGCCGCGACACCAATCGAGCGTCTGTTGCTCGAAACCGATTCCCCCTACCTGACGCCAATGCCCTACCGTGGTATTGAAAACGCCCCCAAGTACCTGCCTTTCGTGGCCGAAAAAATTGCCGAGGTAAAAGCCTTACCGGTCGAAACCGTACTGGAGCAGACTTGGAAGAATGCCATGTCGACATTCTTTCCCGGATAACGATTTGGGTATAGTGTTTCTGCACCGGATATATAACTGTGAATAAAGGCAGACAATCCTCTGCCAATTTGACTGAATGCTCTTGTCCACCAGAGAGCCATATCAATTGAGCCTGAGCTTGGTAGGCTGGACGACCTCACAGACAACCCAGGTATTTCCATGGTTCTGTTCGCACCCGTCAAGCACCCTCTCAGCCTTGCGTTACAAGGAGGAGGAGCGCACGGAGCCTTCACCTGGGGCGTACTGGATCGTTTACTGGAAACAAAACACATCCACGTTGAAGGCATCAGCGGTACCAGTGCTGGTGCCATGAATGCAGTAGCGCTGGCCCATGGCATGATGGTGGGAGGCCGTGACGGTGCACGCGAAGCATTAAATGATTTCTGGGAAGCCGTAGCTGCCAGTGCACCCTTCAAACTCAGTGGACTGAGCACTGCCGGGGATATGTCGGTGGCTCCGGCACTTAATTTTATGATGAGTTTTACCCACTACTTTTCGCCCTATCAGCTCAATCCCCTCGACATCAATCCACTGCGTGCCATTGTGGAAAAGAGCTTTGATTTTGAACGTCTGCGTCGCCACAACCCGGTACAACTGTTTATCGCCGCCACCAATGCCAACACCGGCCATTTACGGATTTTCCGTAATCAGGATATGAGTGCCGACGCACTGCTGGCATCGGCCTGTTTACCAATGGTGCATCACAGCGTCGAAATCGAAGGCGAGCCTTACTGGGACGGTGGTTACTCCGCCAACCCGGCGATTTTCCCGCTGTATTATCACTGCAATTGTGCCGATATTCTGATGGTGCTGTTGGCACCCATGCACCATGGCGATACCCCAAAAACAGCCTCCGCGATTAAAAACCGGGCCATGGATATTGCTTTTAATGCCGGATTTTTACGCGAAATGCGTATTCTGGCCCAGGCACGAGCCTTTGCTCGGGAAAGCTGGCGGCCCTTTGGTCGACTGGAAAAAGCCCTCAACCGGCTGCGGTTCCATCTGATTGACCCCAATGGCGAAATGGATCAGTTACCCTCGACGTCCAGGGCGCTGCCCGACCAACGCGTATTACACCAATTACGGGATATGGGCAGACACCGTGCCGAGCTCTGGCTACAAGAGCATCAGGGCGCTATCGGCAAACGTTCCAGTGTCCGACTGGCCGAGCTGTTTTTATAGCTGCTGATGCCTGGTAACCCCGGTGTTGGCTGGGTAGCCCCGGTATTGGTTGGGTAACCACTAACTACCAACGATAGGAGAAACGAAGGTATTGCAGAAACCGGTTGCAAAGGGGCTATTATGACCTGCACCACAGGATCCAACAGCAGCACAATAATCCGTAATGAATACATTGAACTGTAACCCACCGTCTGGCACTCTGATCCGTTGATTGCCCACGCGCGCAAGAGCTACGCATGAAACGACCCACCAAAACGGAAATACGTCAGCAACTGAACGACGAAGTTGAACAGTATCTGCAAGAAGGCGGAGAGGTCAGCAAGGTCGCCAGGGGCGCTACGGGTCTGCAAAACGGACGTTATGACGAACGCAGCATGGCGTTCGAAAAACCCAAAGAAGAACGCACACCCGTGCCCGAGGTGCTACAAGCCATTGACCAGCGCCGTGATTCCCAACGCAAGCCCAAACGCCCTGCGGCAGCTGCCAGTCAGCCACGCCGTCGTCCGCGTAAAAAAATAATCTATGATGATTTTGGTGAGCCCTTGCGTATAGTCTGGGAATAACACCTGCCGTACCAGCCCGCCATGGATAGCCAGATGAATAACCAGCCAAACGATGAGTAACCATTCCCTGCTGCTGACCCTGGCGGCAACACTGCTGTTCTACAGTGCTTTCTCAAAACGTATTGATCAATCTGGCATCAGTGCTCCCATGCTGGTCACCCTGATGGGGATTCTGGTCGGGCCGCAAGTACTTGCCTGGGTGCCCGCCGATATCAAGGCCAGCGAGCTGACCGTGCTGGCTGAACTCACTCTGGCACTGATCCTGTTTACCGACGCCAGCCAGATCAAACGTTCACAACTGGTGTGCTACGAAATTTTACCTATTCGTCTGCTCGCCATTGGCTTGCCACTCACCATGCTGGCAGGCTGGGTACTGGCAGTACCGCTACTGGGCTTGGCCTGGCTGCCTGCGGCCTGGCTGGCCATCATGCTGTCTCCTACCGATGCGGCTCTGGCTCAGGCGATCTTTTCCGACAAACGTATCAGTTTGCCGCTGCGACATACCATTACCGTTGAAAGTGGCCTGAACGACGGCCTGGCCCTGCCGGTGCTGTTATTTGTACTGGCCGTGATGAACGCTGGCGACTATGCCTTTCTCGACTCCATGCAATGGCCTGTGTTTGTCACCCAACAGTTTGTCGTCGGAGGCCTGACAGGGGTGGTGGTTGGCCGTTGGGGTGGCCGACTGGTGCAATGGGCCTCGGACGCCCACCAAATGATGCCGTTGTTCCAACGCTTGTCGTCGTTATCGCTGGCCTTTCTGGCTTACTCCGGGGCTGAATCACTGGGGGGCAATGGCTTTATTGCTGCTTTTCTGGCGGGGCTGTTTCTGGAATCGCACCGGGTCACCGTGATGACTCGCTTGCGTGAATTTGGTGAGGCGGAAGGTGAAGTACTGAGCTTGCTGATGTTTTTCCTCTTCGGGCTGGTATTTGTCGCCGAAGCCTGGCCGTTGTTCAGCTGGCCCATGCTGGCTTATGCCCTGCTCAGCCTGACACTGGTGCGGATGATTCCAGTCCTGATTTCCCTGACCGGCAGTGGCTTGCCATTTGGACAGAAGATTTTTCTCGCCTGGTTTGGCCCTCGTGGCATTGCCAGTATTCTGTATTTGATGCTGGCTATTCAGCAAATGGGGTACGCCGACCGTATCGCAGCTTACGATACGGTGTTTGGCACAGCGGTATTGACGGTATTATTGAGTATCTTTTTGCATGGTCTCTCGACCCATGTCTGGAAGCGCTGGCCGGGCTGACGCCTAACCACTTCAACCACTTCAACCACTTCAACCACGCGAACAGACTACGACAACCGGTTTTTGGCCTCGATCCACTGCGACATGTAGCGAGTACTTTTGAGCGTATGGTGCCGTAACATGGCACCGTAAAACCCGCTCAGCCGATGGTTTTCAAGGTTCCCTGCCAACTCGGACAGTCGTGCCAGCCAGCGCGGTGCATGATCTGCAAAGGCAAAACGGTCTGGTGCCAACCGAACCGCCGCAGCGGAACACGTATCCCACAGGCTGTCGTTCTGATACAGCTGCACGGCGGCATCAACAAAAACGGTCGCCGAATCGGCCACCAATATGCCCAGGTCACGCTGATTGCCCATGGCAGAACCGTACATGCCTTCTGCCCCTACCGGAGTGGTGACAGCTGGGGTTGCGGTGATTGCTGCATCCAGCAATTTGCCCTTCAACCCGGCACCAAACCTTAACGGGGCCAGCATGACACGGGCAGAATCCACCACCTCAAGCGCATCGTCTGCCCAACCGGGGACATAAAAACCCAGTTGTTCATTCTGCAAGCTGGTCGCTTTTTTAGGCGGATAAGCACCAAAAACGTGCAGCTCCGCCGTTGGCAGCTGCTGGCGAATGGCGGGCCAAAGGGCTTCTCTGAGCCAGCGTACGGCATCCCAGTTCGGCTCGTGGCGAAAATTACCGATACAGACAAAATGCTGGCGTTGAGACAGCGCCGTCAACGGCCGCTGCCATTGTGATGCCAGCAGCATAAAAGGCAGATAGATCAGCTGAGCTGCCGGTATCTGGAATTGTTGCTGCAACCAGTGCCATTCAAATTCCGAAATCACCAGCGCCAGGTCGCAACGTAAAACAGCCGCCACTTCCCGTATCGCCAATTCAGAATGAATATGTTTCAAGCCCGGTTCTACGCCTTCCTTGAGCGCCTGATGGCGAGCATGACGCAGGCTGTGGACGTCTTCCATATCCAGCACCCGCAGCGCATTCGGGCAGGTTTCTTCCACCCGCCAGCCAAATTGCTCTTCCATCATAAAACGGTCGAACATCACCAGATCCGGCTGCAGCCCGGCGATATAGTCGTTAAACGTCGAGCTGTTAAGCTGCAGTTTGGCGGCTTCCACTCCGTAGTCGGCCAGCGCCACCGCATGAGGACTCCAGTCGGCTGGCGAACCAAACACCACCCGATAACCACCCGATTGCAGTGCCGCAATCAGCTGCAACATGCGGCTACCCGCAGCGGACGATGCCGGCTCCGGCCAGACGTAGCCGATAATCAGAGCGGTTTTCATGCAGTGTTCCTATGGCGACCAAACGCGGCAGTATAGGCAGACAGTGGCCAAGCTGAAAGCTCACCTGCTGCTGACGACCAGAGGAAGTCGCAGGTCAGAGATCAGCCTCTGGCAAGTGATCCGCAACATTCGTGTTCAGATAATCCCGCAATTGTTGTTCGCCAGCAGAGCCAAATAACAATTCGCTGATGTGCGCCAATACGGGGGATTGTGCCAGCGCCGCCTTGCCACTGGTCAGCTCCAGCATGGTACGACGACGTAAAAAATCTTCCAGCCGGGTGACCATCTCCAGCCGTGCCGCCAGCCGGACTTCGGCCTCGCGCAGGTCGTCACCCTCCAGCAGCGGCCGTAACCATTCCGGGTGATCCGCCACATCGACCAGCAACTCGAAAGCATCGGTGCCATAACGCCGCCACCAACGTTGCAACAAGGTCTCCCGGCGATGCTCACACCAGTATTGATCCAGCCCTTGCTCCGTTGCCTGACGCCAGAAGCCTTCCCGGCGGCGCTCGTCCGGCTCACCAAACCAGCGATCGGATCTCGGCTGCAGCGGAATACCGAACGCACTGATATGGTCATATATTTCTTCGCCGACGTTGACACAATCGGTCAGCTTGCCACCAAAAATGCTGAGGTAACGATGGTCGGCACTGGCATCAATCGCATGGCGGCGCGACAGGTTAAGCCAGTCACCCTGCTCTTTTCCTGCTTCTCCTGTTGCTTCCTTGTTGTCTTGATTAACAGAGTCGGCTTGATTCTCTGCGTTATCTTGATTCTCTGCCGCCGCACTGGCCACCACCAACGGCCGCACACCACAGCGCTCGGATATCACATCAGCAGCGGTCAGCGGCTTGTCCAGCTTCAGACGCTGATTGACGTTATCCAGCACAAACTGGCGATCGGCGGCGGTCACCACCGACTCAGGCCGCGTTACACGGGTATCGGTCGTACCCAGACAAGTCTTGCTGCCCATCGGAATCACAAAAAACAGCCGGCCATCGTTGGCAAAAAATGCCAGCACACGCTCTTCTTCGATCAGCCGGGGCACAATCAGGTGGATACCTTTTGAATACACATGATGATGGCCAGCCGATTGCTGGCTTAACTGGTTGTAGCCGTCGACCCAGGGGCCGGTGGCATTCAGTAATACACGGGAGCGAATCAGCCGCTGTGCACCCGTTTGCTGGTCGACTACACGGGTATGCCATTCATTATCGATCTGCTGTGATCCTTCAGAGGCTACGTAGTTGGCCACCACCGCGCCCTGTCGTATCGCCGTACGAACAAAATCAAACGTCAGCCGGGCGTCGTTATCAACCAGCCAGGCATCTGAATATTCCAATCCGCCCTGGGCAACGGCGATGTCGATCAATGGCTGACGCTGTTGCAGCCGCCGTCGCGACAGGTACTCCGGCATCCGGGTTGCCCCGCGACCAAAACCCCAATACAGCAAAGCACCGATGTAAACCATCCAGGCGGGCTTGCGAAAACCTTTGGGTACCGTCGTCAGAAAGCGTATTTCGCGAATTCGACTGGGAAAACGCTGCATCAGCCGGTTACGACTGCGGCACAGTTCATTCACCAGCGCCACTTCACCACTTTCCAGATATTTGATGCCACCCCAGACCAGATTGGAACTGTTGGCACTGGTCGCGCTGCCAAAATCATCACGATCAATGAGGGCGACCCGAGCACCGTGACTGGCCAGTGCCGCTGCCGACACCGCACCGTTAATGCCACCGCCGACAATCAGCACATCAAAGCACTCACCATCCAGTTGTTTCAGAGTATCTTGTCGCTGCGTCACACTGGTTTCCTTATTGACAGAATCGTAGTCATTCCAGCACCACACGCTGCACGGCTTTTTGCCATCCGGCCAGCAAAGTAGCACGCTGGGCCTCGCTCATGGCGGGTGTAAAGGTTGCCCGGCATTGCCACAGGCGGGTGAATTCCGAGGTATCACCGTAAAGCCCCACTGCTCGCCCGGCCAGATAGGCAGCTCCCAGTGCGGTGGTTTCCAGCAGTGCCGGACGCAGTACCTCGGTATTCAACACATCCGCAAGAAATTGCAGCATCCAGTTGTTGGACACCATGCCGCCATCAACCCGCAATGACGTTGGCCGCAGACCTTCCTGCTCCATCACTGCAAACAGGTCGGCGGTCTGATAACAGACGGCTTCCAGCGCTGCCCTGGCCAGTTCCGCCTTGCCAGCGCCACGGGTCAGGCCAACAATCGCGGCCCGAGCGTCGGCACGCCAGTAAGGCACACCCAGCCCCGTAAACGCAGGCACCAGGTAGACACCCTTGTTACTGTCCAGCCCGCTGGCTAACCGTTCCGTATCGGACGCCCGTTCGATAATGCCTAGCTCGTCCCGTAACCATTGCACCGTCGCACCGGCAACAAAGATCGCCCCTTCCAGGGCGTAGGTGCGCTGACCATCCAGTTGCAAGGCAATCGTGGTGAGCAGTCCATGGGATGAAAACAGCGGTTTTTGACCGGTATTCAGCAGTACAAAACACCCGGTGCCATAGGTGCTTTTTACCTGTCCTGGCTCAAAACAGCACTGGCCGACGCTGGCCGCTTGCTGATCTCCGGCTACCCCGGTGATGGCAATATCCCGATCGCCGGTAAAGCGGGCCAGCGCGGTGCCAAAATGACCAGAACAATCCTGTACTTGAGGCAGCATGGCAGATGGAATACGAAACAGGTCGAGCAGCTCGTTATCCCACTCACCACGATGAATATTAAACAGATTGGTACGGCTGGCGTTGGTCGCGTCGGTCACATGCCGTTGGCCACCGGTCAGGTTCCAGATCAGATAACTATCGACCGTGCCAAACAGCAGCTCACCACGTTCTGCCCGCAGGCGAGCACCATCAACGTTATCGAGAATCCAGGCCACCTTGGTGGCAGAAAAATAAGGGTCAAGCCGTAGGCCTGAGCGGGCCTGTACATAATCATCCCCAACCTCTGACCGCAGTTGATCGCAGAGCCTGGCGGTGCGACGGTCTTGCCAGACAATCGCAGGATATACAGCAGCGCCGCTGTGTTTATCCCACACCAGCGTCGTCTCGCGCTGATTGGTAATGCCGATGGCAGAAACCTCACAGCCCTGCTCCCTCGCCTCTGCCAGGGCTTGCTGAACCACTGCGCAGGTGCTTTGCCAGAGATCATCCGGATTGTGCTCAACCCAGCCATCATCCGGATAATGCTGGGGGAACTCCTGCTGGGCCATGGCAACGGTTTGCAGCTGCGGGTCAAACACGATAGCTCGTGTACTGGTTGTTCCCTGATCGATGGCAAGAATGCCAAAACGGTTGCCCATGTCATTCTCCCGAAATACGTCACTGATTATGGCAGTGGCAATACACGCTCATTGCCCAAACAATACGCACTAATAGTTTAGGTAACGCTACGATCAATCGTAACGTTACCTGCCTTGATACTTTTCAACTCCCCACTAATTAGTGGCAATTTTTGTCATACTCTTCGTTAACCTGCTGGTGAAAGGCCTTGCTCTCGACATCATTCAGGAACACTTTTTCACCCTGATCGTTGTAGCGATACAACGCTTTTTTGTCTTCGAGATCTTTTCTCATACCACTCAGGACACCACAGGTACGCCTGGTCTGCTGTTCCACAACACGCTGGTGTTCACGCTCTGCTTCACGTTTTTTACGCTCTGCGGCGGCGCTTTCCAGGTAGGCTTTTTGTGCTTCATCACGATTAATAGCGGGGATCGTTGCCGCAGGGGACGAGCTGGTCGTTGCCGTGGAAAGATCCAACGATTCGGCATTCGCCGTAGTCGGCGGCATGCTGCCAAAATGCACCTTGCCGTTAGCGTCCAGCCATTTATATATCTGCGCGTCTGCACTCAGTGCCACCAGCACCAGCATCATGCCTGCAACCAGATATTTCATCCCTGCCTCCCTGCCTTTTATCAACAGAATCAAAGGACCATTTAAAGACGGCCACTTCGAAAACGTTGTGTGTGAAAGAAAAGGCTACCACAAAGCAATTTCAAGATCCGAATCTAAGGCTGACAATTCCCGGATACAAAAACGCCTCCCGAAGGAGGCGACTTGACAATCCGGCGGTCACAGGTCAGAGGTGTTTGACCTGATCGATTTCATATTCCACGCTGCCACTTGGAATCTTGACGACAACGGTGTCGCCCTCTTCCTTGCCAATCAGGGCACGAGCAATCGGCGATGAAACAGAAATACGATTGGCTTTGATATCCGCTTCGTCATCACCGACGATTTTGTATTCCACTTCTTCGTCAGTATCAACGTTGATAATGGTCACCGTCACACCAAACAGCACCTTGCCAGTTCGCGGAATGGTCTTGATGTCGATCACCTGGCAATTGGAGAGCTTACCCTCAATCTCCTGGATACGACCTTCAATAAAGCCTTGCTGTTCACGGGCGGCGTGATACTCGGCGTTCTCCTTGAGATCACCGTGTTCGCGCGCGTCCGCAATTGCCTGGATAACGGTCGGACGTTCGACACTTTTCAGGCGTTGCAACTCGTCGCGCAATGCCTTTTCCCCTTCGAGGGTCATAGGAAACTTCTGCATTTGCATTGACTCCTGATAGCTTGGTTTATTGGCCGATACTGGCATGCAGATCTTGCAGACGATGAACGTCTTTCAGACCTTCGGAACGCAGCGCTTCAACAATGGCCTCTGCACCCGCCAATGTGGTGGTGTAATACACCTTGTGTTGCAATGCGCTGCGACGAATGTCTGCCGAGTCTGCGATAGCCTGGGCACCGTCGGTAGTATTGACGATCAGATCAATACCATCGTTTTTAATTGTGTCCACGATATGTGGACGGCCCTGAGTTACCTTGTTGATGCGGCTGGACTGCACCCCGGCATCCTCCAGGACACGACGGGTGCCATCGGTACACACCAGTTCAAAACCACATTCCACCAGCCCTCTGGCAACCGCCACCAGACCGGACTTGTCGGCTTCGCGGACAGACAGGAAAGCGGTACCACCGACGGGTAAATCGGCACCGGCCCCCAACTGAGCCTTGAAAAAGGCTTCGCCGAAAGTTTTTCCAGCACCCATGACTTCCCCGGTGGACTTCATTTCCGGGCCAAGAATCGGGTCAACACCCTGGAACTTGTTGAACGGAAATACCGCTTCTTTCACAGAGAAATACGGCGGAATGATTTCCTTGGTAAAGCCCAGATCCGCCAGTGAACGACCCATCATCACCTTGGCCGCAATAGAAGCCAGGGAAACGCCTATACACTTGGATACAAATGGCACAGTACGGGATGCGCGAGGGTTTACCTCAATCACGTAGATTTCACCGTCCTGATAAGCCAGCTGGGTATTCATCAGACCAACAA
This sequence comes from uncultured Oceanobacter sp., assembly GCA_913061185.1. Lineage (GTDB taxonomy): Bacteria > Pseudomonadota > Gammaproteobacteria > Pseudomonadales > Oceanobacteraceae > Oceanobacter > Oceanobacter antarcticus. The sequence goes on along the minus strand of CAJXTI010000001.1, from coordinate 165,374 downwards.
CACCCAACTCCAGCGCCATCGCTTTCACTTGCTCACGCATCAGATCCTGAACATCCGCTGGCAGACTGTAAGGCGGCAATGAACAGGCCGAGTCACCCGAGTGAATACCGGCTTGCTCGATATGCTGCATGATGGCACCAATCACGACTTCTTCACCGTCACAAACGGCGTCAATGTCCACTTCGATCGCGCGATCCAGGAAGTAGTCGAGTAGCACCGGCGAATCATTGGAGACCCGTACCGCTTCGTTCATGTAGCGACGCAGGGACTTTTCGTTACTGACAATCTCCATCGCCCGACCGCCCAGGACATAGGACGGACGAACCACCAGCGGATAACCGATGTCGGCAGCGCGAGCCACTGCTTCTTCGGCAGAGGTTACGGTGGCGTTCACCGGCTGCTTGAGACCCAAACGCTGGATCATTTGCTGGAAACGCTCGCGATCTTCGGCACGGTCAATCGATTCAGGCGACGTACCAATCACGGGTACACCACAAGCTTCCAGTTCGTTGGCCAGCTTCAGTGGTGTCTGACCACCGTACTGTACAATGACACCCTTGGGTTTTTCTTTTTCGACGATTTCCAGCACGTCTTCCAGCGTTACCGGTTCAAAGTACAGGCGGTCGGAGGTGTCGTAATCGGTCGAAACCGTTTCCGGGTTACAGTTGACCATGATGGCCTCGTACCCTTCTTCCTTCGCCGCCAGTGCTGCGTGCACGCAGCAATAGTCAAACTCGATACCCTGACCAATGCGGTTCGGGCCACCACCGAGCACAATAATCTTGTCGCGGTCGGTCGGGTTCGATTCGCACTCTTCCTCGTAGGTCGAGTACATGTAGGCAGTATCGGTCGAGAATTCAGCGGCACAGGTATCAACACGCTTGTAGACCGGGCGGATATTCAGCTTCTGACGATGCTTGCGAAACGCTTTTTCAGAAATTCCCAACAAGGTCGCCAGACGCTGATCGGAAAAACCCTTGCGCTTCAGTCGCAAGACCGCACTGGCATCCAGTACCGTCAGGCTGCTGGCCGAAACACTGGCTTCTTCTTTGATCAAATCTTCGATCTGTACCAGGAACCAGGGATCAATGCCTGAATACTGGTAAATTTCATCGACCGTCAGGCCCATGCGGAAGGCATCCCCGACGTACCAGATACGCTCGGCACCCGGCGTCACCAGTTCAGAGATAACCTTGTCCCGCGCACCTTCGTCGGCCAGATTGACCTTCGGATCAAATCCGGAAGAGCCCACTTCAAGACCACGCAGGGCTTTTTGCAGCGACTCCTGCTGAGTACGGCCAATGGCCATCACCTCGCCCACGGATTTCATCTGGGTAGTCAGGCGGCCATCAGCCTGGGGGAATTTTTCGAAGGTAAAACGAGGGATCTTGGTTACAACATAGTCGATCGATGGCTCAAACGATGCCGGTGTTGCACCACCAGTAATATCGTTTTGCAGCTCATCCAGAGTGTATCCAATCGCCAATTTGGCAGCCACCTTGGCGATCGGAAAGCCGGTTGCCTTGGAAGCCAGTGCCGAAGAACGCGAAACTCTCGGGTTCATCTCGATCACGACCATGCGGCCGGTTTTTGGATCGACACCAAACTGGACGTTGGAACCACCGGTTTCCACTCCGATCTCGCGCAGTACCGCCAGCGAGGCGTCGCGCATGATCTGGTATTCCTTGTCGGTCAGGGTTTGTGCCGGGGCAACGGTAATGGAATCACCGGTATGAACGCCCATGGCATCAAAGTTTTCGATGGCACAAACGATGATGCAGTTGTCGTTCTTGTCGCGCACCACTTCCATCTCGTACTCTTTCCAGCCAATCAGCGACTCGTCGATCAGCAACTCGCTGGTTGGTGACAAATCCAGACCACGAGTACAGATTTCTTCAAACTCTTCCTTGTTGTAGGCGATACCGCCACCGGTGCCACCCATGGTAAAAGAAGGGCGAATAATGCAGGGAAAACCCAGCGTTTTTTGCACTTCACGCGCTTCTTCCAGAGTGTGGGCAATCCCGGCACGAGGGCACGCCAGACCAATTTTTTTCATCGCCTGATCGAAGCGATCACGGTCTTCAGCCTTGTCGATGGTATCGGCGTTGGCGCCGATCATTTCCACACCGAATTGTTCCAGTACGCCAGCCTTTTCCAGGCCCAGGGCGCAGTTCAGTGCCGTCTGGCCACCCATGGTAGGCAAGAGCGCGTCAGGGCGTTCTTTCTCAATAATTTTGGCAACGGCTTCAACGGTAATCGGCTCGATATAGGTCGCATCCGCCATCGATGGATCGGTCATGATAGTGGCGGGGTTGGAGTTGACCAGAATGACGCGATAGCCTTCCTCACGCAGGGCTTTACAGGCCTGGGCACCGGAGTAGTCAAATTCACACGCCTGGCCGATAACAATGGGGCCAGCGCCAATGATCAGAATGCTGTTGATGTCAGTACGTTTTGGCATTACTCAGTCAGTCCTGTGGTTATCCGTTGGCCTTGGCTTTGGCGGTTTCAATCAGATCAATAAAGTGGTCGAACAGCGGTGCGACATCACGGGGGCCTGGGCTGGCTTCAGGATGACCCTGAAAGCTGAAGGCTGGCTTGTCAGTACGGGCGATACCTTGCAGCGTACCGTCGAACAGTGACTTGTGGGTTGCCTTGAGGTTGTTTGGCAACGAGCTTTCATCGACCGCAAAGCCATGGTTCTGACTGGTGATCATTACCTTGCCAGTGGCCAGATCCTGTACCGGGTGGTTGGCTCCGTGATGGCCGAGATTCATCTTCAACGTTGTCGCACCCGAAGCCAGTGCCAGTAACTGGTGACCCAGACAAATGCCGAATACCGGAATTTCGGTCTCCAGAATTTGCCGGATGGCGTCAATTGCATAGGTGCAGGGTTCCGGGTCGCCGGGGCCATTCGACAGAAAGATGCCATCTGGATTCATCGCCAGCACCTCGGTAGCCGATGTTTGCGCCGGAACAACGGTCAGTTCACAGCCTCGTTCAGCCAGCAGGCGCAGAATGTTGTACTTGACACCAAAATCGTAGGCGACAACCTTGAATCGGGTTTCGGTCTGTTCGCCATAGCCCTTGCCCAGTGCCCAGTCGGTCTGGGTCCAGCGGTAAGGTGCGTTAACTGTAACTTCCTTGGCCAGATCCATGCCTTTCAGGCCAGGAAAAGCGGCGGCTTCTGCCAGTGCCTGTTGTTGACTTGCATCACTCCAGGCATCGTCTGCGGCAAGCAGACAACCATTAAGGGAACCCTTTTCACGCAGAATACGGGTCAGGCGGCGGGTATCGATATCCGCCAGCCCAACCACATTATTGGCTCGCAGGTATTCATCAAGCGCCTGTTCGCTACGAAAGTTGGACGCCGTTAATGGCAAGTCACGAATAATCAGCCCTTTGGCGGCGATGCCAGCGGACTCAACGTCTTCGCTGTTGGTACCGTAGCTGCCAATGTGTGGGTAAGTGAGTGTAACGATTTGATTGGTGTAGGACGGGTCAGTCAGGATTTCCTGATAACCGGTCATGGACGTGTTGAAAACAACCTCTCCAACAGACGTTCCCAAAGCACCGATACTGGTGCCCTTAAACAAGCTGCCGTCTTCAAGAGCTAGAATGGCTGGCGTAGACAAAACTGTATCCCCGAGCAAAGAAAAACAGGCGAAGCGAGGTACTAGGCGGGTACCCCATGCGTAAAAAAGCGGAATGCTGATCCGCTCATCGGCATTCCGCTAATTTCAGAAATTATGTAATGGTCGGTCACTTCTGCTTGAGAAGCTCCGAGCTTTGATTAACCGCAAATTATACGCAAAAAGAGCTTTTCTGTCCACGATATCGAAGACAAGACGGGAACAGGTTACGTTTTAAATCCCAGGAATTTGAACTGTGCACTCTTGTGTGACATATCAGTTACATATCGTTACATACAATTTTAAACGGTATTTTACTTCCCACAAGTAGGGGTAATTCTTTACATAGTAACCATGGATGAGCCAGTTGCTGATTAGTTTATCGATTTCTCACCGAACATTGGTCGATGTCGAACACGTGTCAACGCTCTGGATTCAGGCATATACATATAAAATTACACACATGAGGGATTTTCATGCCTGTTGCTGTTGATGGTCGCCGTCGCTTGGCCCCCGAGGAACGTAAGCGGCTGTTACTGATGTATGCTGTTGAAGTTTTCTCCCGCCGTGGTATTGGGCGTGGAGGACATACCGACATTGCCGAAATTGGCGGGGTGTCGGTAGCAACCGTATTCAATTATTTCAAGACCCGTGATGCACTGGTCACCGATGTACTGGATGAAATTGCCCAGTTTATGCACGCCATGGCAGAAGACGCTTTTTCGGCAGCAACCACACCGCTGGCCCGGATTCGTGACTATTTCCAGCGTTTTTTACGGGCTTGCGAAGAGCAGCCGGATTACATCAAGGTCTGGCTCGAATGGAGTGCCTCACCACGCGAAGAAGTCTGGCCACAATATCTGTCGCTACAAGCAGAGCTACTGGAACGATTGACGATCCAGATTGAAGACGCCATCAATCTCGATGAACTCGACCAGGGATTATCAGCTGCTGAACGCGCACGCTGGGTACTGGGCAATAGTCAAATGTTGACCGGAATGATGTTTGACCCGATGGGTAAACCGGATGATATGAATGCTCTTGTCAATCGCGCTATCGATCATCTGCTGTTGGTGAAACAGCCGCCATCAGGCGAACGCAAGTCCAGCAAAATTGGTCGGGACTGACAGGTCACTGAAGCGTTATTGAGGCTATAAATACAAGGCAAAAATGACCAAAGAAATGGTATTTACAGGTGATAAATACGCATTTCACGGTCATTTTTAACGCAGCAATCGTCACGCAGGCAGGTCATCAAGCGCTTGTTACCAGGGCCGAATCAGAAGCCCAACACGTCCTGCATATCATACAGTCCGGCCTTCTGGTCGGTTATCCACAAGGCCGAACGTACGGCACCACGAGCAAACGTCATGCGACTCTGGGCTTTATGGGTCACTTCGACTCGTTCACCATCGGTGGCAAACATCACGGTGTGATCGCCGACAACATCACCACCACGAATGGTCTCAAAGCCAATTTGTTTGTGCGGCCGAACTCCGGTCTGACCTTCACGACCATAACAAGCGACTTCATTCAGATCCCATCCCATGGTTTCTGCAACCACCTCACCCATACGCAAGGCAGTACCAGAAGGGGCGTCCACCTTGTGGCGATGGTGCATCTCGATGATTTCGATATCACTGTCTTCGCCCATCACTCTGGCGGCCATACGCAACAAATTCAGGCACAGATTCACGCCCACAGAATAATTCGGCGCGAATACTACACCCGTCTGTGTGGCACACTCTGCCAAGCTGGTTTTTTCATCATCACTGAAACCGGTCGTGCCAATCACGATACATTTGCCATGCTGCTGGCAGAATGACAGGTTGGCCAGCGTTACTGCCGGTGTTGTAAAATCAATCAGTACATCAAACTGGTCAGCCACCTCGCTCAAACTGGCAACAGCCCTGATACCCAAGTCTTTCCCCAAACCGGCAATTGCACCGGCATCAAGACCCAGCATCGGGTCATCATGACGCACAATCGCAGCCCCAATTTCAGCACCCTCGGCTGCATCAACTGCCTGAATCAGCACCCTTCCCATACGTCCGGCGGCTCCGGTAATGGCAATTCGTGTCATTGTTGGATTCCTGATAAAACAAAGCCCGGGTTGGCACAATATCCAACCGCGGGCTTGTTATTTGAATGTCAGTTTTCAACTACGCTCAGCGTGGCTTCAAACGTCTTCGAAGAACTTTTTTACACCTTCAAACCAGCTCTTTTTTTGCGGCGCATGCTTTTCGCCCGTTAATGATTCTTGAAACTTCATCAACAGGGCTTTTTGTTCATCATTCAGGCTCACCGGAGTTTCAACCTGAACCCGACAGAGCAAATCACCTGCACCACCGCCACGAACCGGCGCTACGCCTTTGCCTTTCAAACGAAACAGTTTGCCACTCTGGGTTTCTGCCGGAATTTTAAGACGCACCCGACCATCCAGTGTTGGTACTTCCAGATCACCACCCAGTGCCGCATCAACAATACTGATGGGAACATCACAATACAGGTTACGCCCGTCGCGATGAAACAGCGCATGCTCGCGCACACTGACCTGAACATACAAGTCACCAGCAGGACCACCCATAGCACCCGCCTCGCCTTCACCAGACAAACGAATACGATCACCAGTATCCACACCCGGCGGAATTTTAACCGACAGGGTTTTGGTTTCTTCTTTTACGCCACGACCGTGACAACTGTTACACGGATCCTCAATGATCGTGCCCTGGCCACGACAAGTAGGACAGGTTTGTTGCACAGAAAAGAATCCCTGTTGCATACGAACCTGGCCAACGCCATTACAGGTTGAACATTGCTTCGGGCTGGTACCTGGTTTGGCACCACTGCCATGACAGGTTTCACAGCTGACCAGCGTCGGAATCCGTACTTTCTTTTCGACACCACGAACGGCTTCTTCTAACGACAGTTCCAGCGTATAACGCAGATCAGAACCGCGCTGGGGACCGCCACGGCCGCCACCAGCACCGCCAAATATGTCACCAAAAACATCGCCAAAAATATCGCTGAAACCAGCGCCATTGGCTCCACCACCGTAGCCACCACCCGCATTGGAATCCACACCGGCATGGCCGTACTGATCGTACGCCGCACGTTTCTGGCTGTCATTCAGGATTTCGTAGGCTTCCGTCGCTTCCTTGAACTTGGCTTCGGCATCCTTGTCATCCGGGTTACGATCCGGGTGAAACTTCATGGCCAGCTTGCGATAGGCCTTTTTAAGTTCCTTGCCATCAACGTCTTTGGAAACGCCAAGGATCTCGTAATAATCTCGTTTGGACATTGTCTTTCTTGCCTCAGATGGGAGCTATTGATCCAGCCATGTGAGACGCAAGACGGGAGTCAGCCTACCAGAGGTAAGCTGACTCCCGTCTCCCATCTGTCGTCTTACTTGTCTTTTACTTCTTCAAACTCTGCGTCGACAACATCGTCATCCGCAGAAGAAGAATCCGCATCCGCACCGGCTGGCTGAGCCTGCTCGGCATACAGTTTTTGTGCCAGCTTGCCAGAGGCTTCAGTCAGTGCGTTGGTTTTGGCTTCAATTTCAGCCTTGTCATCGCCCTTGAGTGCAACTTCAAGATCAGCAATTGCTTTTTCAATCGCTTCCTTCTCTTCTGCACTCGCCTTGTCACCGGCTTCTTCCAGCGTCTTTTTAGTCGCGTGGATCATGCCATCGGCAGTATTCCGAGCCTGAATCAGTTCTTCAAAATGCTTGTCTGCTTCAGCATTGGCTTCAGCATCTGCAACCATTTGCTCGATCTCAGCATCACTCAGACCAGAAGAGGCCTTGATGATGATGGACTGTTCTTTACCGGTTGCCTTGTCTTTCGCGCTGACATTCAGAATACCGTTAGCGTCGATATCAAAGGTTACTTCAATCTGTGGCATACCACGAGGTGCTGGCGGAATGTCCGCAAGGTCAAACCGACCCAGCGACTTGTTCTGCGTCGCTTGCTTGCGCTCGCCCTGTACCACGTGAATGGTGACCGCCGTCTGGTTGTCATCGGCGGTTGAGAACACTTGCGATTTTTTGGTCGGAATGGTGGTGTTCTTGTCAATCACTGGCGTCGCAACACCCCCCATGGTTTCGATACCCAGGGTCAGCGGGGTAACATCCAGCAACAGTACGTCTTTTACATCACCAGACAACACGGCACCCTGGATCGCTGCGCCAACCGCTACGGCTTCATCAGGGTTCACGTCTTTGCGTGGTTCCTTGCCGAAGAAATCGGCAACACTCTTCTGCACCAGTGGCATACGAGTCTGACCACCCACCAGGATCACTTCATCAATTTCAGCAATAGACAAACCAGAGTCTTTCAGCGCCATTTTGCAAGGTTCCAGGGAGCGCTTGACCAGCTCTTCTACCAGGCTTTCCAGCTTGGCACGGGTTACCTTGACGTTAAGGTGCTTGGGACCACTTGCATCCGCCGTAATATAAGGCAGGTTCACATCCGTCTGCTGGCTGCTGGACAATTCAACCTTGGCTTTTTCAGCACCTTCTTTCAGACGCTGCAGTGCCAGTGGATCATTGTGCAGATCGATACCGCTGTCTTTCTTGAACTCGGCTGCCAGATATTCAATCAGGCGCATGTCGAAATCTTCACCACCGAGGAAGGTGTCACCATTAGTGGCCAAAACTTCAAACTGCTTTTCACCATCAACGTCAGCGACTTCAATAATAGAGATATCGAACGTACCACCACCCAGGTCGTAAACCGCGATGGTACGATCACCACTTTCTTTATCGATTCCGTAAGCCAATGCCGCAGCGGTTGGCTCGTTGATGATACGTTTGACTTCCAGACCAGCAATTTTGCCGGCATCTTTGGTCGCCTGACGCTGGGAATCGTTAAAGTAAGCCGGTACGGTAATAACGGCTTCAGTCACGCTTTCGCCGAGGTAATCCTCTGCGGTTTTCTTCATTTTCTTGAGGATTTCAGCAGAAATCTGTGGGGGTGCAAACTGTTCGCCACGCACTTCTACCCAAGCATCACCATTGCTGGCTTCGACGATCTTGTACGGCACCATTTTGATGTCTTTCTGAACCACATCATCCTTGAAACGACGGCCGATCAAACGCTTGACCGCGAACAGAGTGTTGTGTGGGTTGGTGACTGCCTGACGCTTGGCTGACTGGCCAACCAGAACTTCGTCGTCGGCATAAGCGACGACGGAAGGCGTGGTACGATCGCCCTCAGCGTTTTCAATCACTCTGGTCTTGCCACCATCCAGGATCGCCACACAGGAGTTGGTGGTTCCCAGGTCAATACCAATAATCTTACCCATGATAAATCTCTCCAAAACTCGAGCAGTGATCACTGCTTGCTTGTCTTTAAACCAATTGCAACGAAGACCGTTGCCATGTATTTGCCTATGACCTGTATATGTGTCCGAAGCTGGCGCTTTCAAGGCATGGCGTTAATTTTTTGCAGTCAATGCAATCAGGCATTTTCATCAATAGCAGGAGCAGCCTTGCTGACCACAACCATCGCCGGACGCAGTAAACGACCGTTCATTACGTAACCCTTCTGCATCACCGCGAGCACAGAATTGGGTTCGGCGTCGGCACTTTCGATCATCGTCATGGCTTGATGGTGCTCGGGATTAAACGGATGCCCAACCGGATCTACCACATCGACATTAAACTTGGCCAGTGCCGACAAAAACCCGTTCAGGGTCATCTCGATACCTTCACGAATAGCCTTGGTGGCGTCTTCCTCTGGTGCTGCTGCCAGACCTCGTTCGAGGTTATCCACAACGGCAACCATTTCATTGGCAAATTTTTCCAACCCAAATTTATGGGCTTTTTCTACATCCAGCTCCGCACGACGACGCACGTTTTGCATCTCTGCCTGAATTCGCAATACCTGCTCTTTCAGATCAGCGATTTCTTGCTGGGCAGCTGCCAACTGCACTTCTGCAGCGGAAGTGCCAGCAGCGGCAGATTCTGCACTCGCTTCGGTTTCGATCGCTACTTCAGGCTGAAGATCTTCGTTTTGCAGGGCTTCGTCCTGAATCTTTTGCTCGTCTGACATGAAATATTCCTCTCGTCGAAAAATGGCGCTCGCAGCTATATGGGGTTCCGCTCGTCGGATTCAAGGGCATAACCGGCAGAGAATTCAAACTGTTACTTGACAGCAATTACTACTGTATATAAAAACACTGGTTATACGTTCAGATAAAGGAGTTAATCCATGCTCACCCATCTGTCTATTCACCAGTTTGCACTGGTCGAGCACCTCGAACTGGAATTCCAGCGAGGCATGGCAGTCATCACTGGTGAAACCGGTGCAGGCAAGTCAATTCTGCTGGATGCGCTCGGCCTTGCACTGGGCCAACGGGCCGATGCCGGCATGGTCAGACATGGAGCTGAACGAGCGGAAATCTGCGCCAGCTTCTGCCCAACGCCCAATGCCCGTAACTGGCTGACTTGCCGGGATATACCTGACGAGGAAGACCTCATATTGCTGCGTCGGGTGGTTTCTGCTGAAGGTCGTTCCCGTGGCTATATCAATGGCCGTCCGGCTTCCGCCAATGATTTACGCGAATTGTCGCAGCACCTGATTGAAGTTCACTCCCAGCATGCACATCAGCGCTTACTGGAAAAAGACGCTCCGCGCCAGATTCTCGACGCCTTCGGCAATCTAAAACCCCTCGCGACAACCGTGGCTGACTATTTCCAGCAATGGCAGCAACTGCATAAACGACTGCGCCAATTGCAGGAAGAAAGCAGTGAAATCCAGGCTCAGCGACAACTGCTCAGCTATCAGGTTGAAGAGCTGCGTGAACTGGCCATCGGCGCTACCGAAGTGGCCGATCTTGAGCAGGAACACAAACGGCTGGCCAATGCCGAATCGATGTTATTAGGCGGGCAACAGGCACTGGCAGTCAGCACCGGAGATGACAGCGATGGTCAGGGTGCGGCTCAAATGGCCTGGATCGCCTATCAGCAACTGGCGCGTATTGACGATCAGCACAGCAGTCTGATTGAAGCACGCGATCTGATGCAGCAGGCCCAAATACTACTGGAAGAAGCGGGCAACTCCTTACGCCACTATCTGGATCAGGTTGATATTAACCCTCACCGCCTGCAGCAAGTTGAACAGCGTCTCAGCGATATTTTCAGCATGGCACGCAAACACCAGATTCAACCCATCCACCTGTACGATCACTGGCAGCAGCAGGAAGCCGCTCTCGCGGAATTAAGCCTGTCAGACGAAGATCTCGCAGAATTACAAGAACGAGTAATTACCTTTGAAAACCGCTACATCACCGAAGCGCAAACGCTCAGCCAGGCCCGCATCAACGCAGCAGCCAGGCTGGATGCCGATGTATGTAGCCAATTTGATGCAATGGCGTTGGGACGGACACATTTCGAAACCTGTATTGATCCGCTATCGTCTGCCGAAGCCGGCAAACATGGTCTTGACCAGATCCGGTTTATGGTTCAAACCAACCCAGGCATGCCAGCCGGGCCACTCGCCAAAGTGGCATCAGGGGGGGAACTGTCACGTATCAGCCTGGCTATCCAGGTGGTCACTGCCGCAACCAGTGATATATCTTGTATGATTTTTGACGAAGTGGACGTCGGCATCGGTGGCGGCACGGCAGAACGGGTTGGCCGCCTGATGCGATCCCTGGGTGAACGAGGACAAGTTATGTGTGTCACTCACCAACCTCAGGTTGCAGCGCAAGCTCACCAACATTTTCTGGTCAGCAAAATTTCCGGTGATGAGCATACCCATACCCGGATTCAGGAGCTCGGAGAGACTCAGCGCACTCGGGAAATCGCCCGTATGCTGGGAGGCGTCGATATTACCCAAAGCACCATGACTCATGCTGAAGAAATGCTGGCACTGGTCAAGCAGACAGCCGTATGAGAAACCGCACCAGTACTTCGAGCTGATACTGGCTGGCTTCTGTGCGGGAATGCCAGGGACGACGCAGAATGGTCGTCCGCAGCTATGGGGAAAATTGCAAAACCGACAGGGATAACATCCCTCCCAAGCGTTACATCAGTATGGTGCGCATCAAACCTGCAGCAACCAGTGGCCGCAACTGGATCATGGGAGCAAAAAACAGTTATCTGTTCACCGCGTTCCCGTCAAACCCGGGAGCCTTGTCGAGAACCCGGCCATTACTTCTTTTTACGGATATAGAGCACCAGACTGTGATCAACCAGATCGTAACCATGCTGCGCCGCAATTTCATGCTGTAACCGCTCAATTTCCTCATTGGTAAATTCAATCACGGTGCCGGAGTCGACATCCACCATATGATCATGGTGGTCGCCCTTATCCAGCTCAAACACAGAATGACCGCCATCAAAGTTATGACGCGTCACCAGTCCAGCACTCTCAAACTGGGTCAGCACCCGATATACGGTTGCCAGCCCAACGTCTTCACCTGCCTCAATCAATGATTTATAGACATCCTCAGCACTCAGGTGAGCCTCTGGGTTACTTTCCAGAATGCTCAGAATTTTAATTCTTGGCAGAGTGACTTTCAGACCTGCTTTACGCAACTCCATATTTTGATCGGACATTGCAACCCTCGAATATTTCACAGCGACTTGGTTCATCAGGTATCATCGTCCGCCAATGCAAAAACGCAAACCACCGGACGAGACAACAGCTGAATGATGCGAGCGACAATTCTGACTTTTTTACTTGGTTTTGCAACCCTTTCCGGCTGCGTTTTCCCTGGTGTGCACAAGCTGAACATTCAGCAGGGCAATATCGTCACCCAGGATATGCTAAATCAGCTACATACAGGCATGACAGAACATCAGGTCGAGTTCGTGATGGGAACGCCTGTGCTGAAAAATCCGTTTGAAAGCCAACGCTGGGATTACGTGTACACGTTGGAAGAACGCGACAAAATCACCAAACAATACCGCATACAGGTGTTTTTTGATGATCAGGGCAACTATCTGAACTACACAGGTACTCTGCCAGAAGCAGAATTTTCAGAGCAAAGCCAACTGGACTCGTTGCCGCAGGAAGAATCTGCAATCAACACCATCCCGTTGGAGTAGCTCAACCATGGTACAACATCCGGCCCAAGCACAGCGGGCCGGAGCAGCTATTTTTGTGTTTTGGCTGCCCGATTGGCCCGCGCCTGTTTCGGATCGATGATCAACGGCCGATAAATTTCGATACGGTCACCCTCCTGTACAGGGTCTGACAGATTTCTTACTGTCTTGCCAAAAATGCCCATTTTGGCAGATTCCAGCTCCAGCTGCGGAAATTCACGGGTAATACCGGACAACCGTGCAGCCTCCAGCACACTGGTTCCAGACGGCACAAAAACTGCCAGAATGCGCTGTTTTTCAGGCAACGCGTACGCCACTTCCACTGCGATTGTTTCAGCCATAGACTACCTGAGCACGTTTTACGAACGAATCGACCATCATATTGGCCACCTGTTTGAACACTGCCCCTAACGCCACTCCGGTCAGCTTGTTGGCAACTTCAAATTCCATATCCAAAGACACTTTACACGCCTCCTCGGACAGCTTCTGAAAATGCCAAATGCCATGAAAACGGGTAAAAGGGCCATCCAGCAGCTCCATTTCCATGCGTTCCGGCTTTACCAGACGATTATGGGTACTGAAACTCTGATTGATTCCGGCTTTGGTAATAGTCAGGCGAGCCTTGATGTAATCCTCGCCCTCGTCAATCACCTCGGTCTGACGACAGCCATCCAGAAACTCGGGATAACGACGGACATCATTCACCAGGTCGAACATTTGCTCTGCACTGAACATCACCAGCGCACTGCGCGTAATGGTGGTCATGATACCTCTTGAAACGAATTAACAGGACGGCTGGCCCAACGACTACCACGCAGATCCTACGGCAGCAAGCCATTGATAAAAATCAGTCCGACGGCAACCGGCGACACGTAGCGCAACATAAACATCCACAAGCCAAACAGAACGGGAGATTGTATACGCGCCTCGGCACCAATCGCTTCGCGACTCATAAACCAGCCAACAAAAACGGCGATGAGGATACCACCGAGCGGCAGCAAAATGTTAGAGGTGAGAAAATCCAGCGTGCCAAAGAAGGTTTTGCCAAACAGGGTAACCTCAGACCATTCATTAAAAGAAAGTACCGTACCGAACCCCAACAACCAGGACAAACCACACACCACCACCGTCGCCTTGCCACGGGAAATCCCCTTTTCCACCGACCAGGCAACCGCTGGCTCAGCAATGGAAATGGCCGAACTCCAGGCCGCAATCGCAACCAGAATAAAAAACACCGTACCAATCAGATCCCCGGCAGGTAACGCAGCAAACGCAACGGGCAACGTCTGAAACATCAAACCAGGCCCGGCACCAGGTTCAAGGCCGTTGGAAAACACCACGGAAAACACCACCACACCGGCAACCAGAGCCACCAGGGTATCGAGGAACCCAACCGCCAGTACCGTCCTCCCCAGTGATGCCTGCCTCGGCATATAGGCACCATAGGCCATGATCGCCCCCATCCCCAGACTCAGGGTAAAAAACGAATGGCCCAATGCCACCACCACACTGGTAGTGCTTAATTTGCTGAAATCCACAGTAAACAGAAAGGCTATTGCCGCCCCAAAACCCGGTGTTGTTAAGGCGTAGCCAAACAGCAGTATCAGCATCATGAACAACAGTGGCATCATCAATCGCACACTGTTTTCCAGCCCCTTGTGTACCCCGCGAGAGATCACAATCCCCGTCAGAATAATGAACAGGGTATGCAGTAACAGCAACAGTCCGGGGCTACCCAGCATGCCGCCAAATTCATTACCTGCCAGCTCAGCATCCGCACCGTCAAAAACACCGCTTGCCATTTTCACCACGTAGGCCAGCGTCCAGCCCGCAATCACGCTGTAAAACGACAGAATAAAAAAACCGGAAACCGCTCCCATCCAACCAATACTGCGAAAAAAACGCGGGGCATTTTGCTCGTCAGTCATCTGCCGCATGGTATTGATAGGGCTCATCCGTCCTTTACGCCCCAGCAGTACCTCCGCCATCATCACCGGAATACCGGCGGCAAGAATACACACCAGGTACACCAGAACAAACGCTCCACCGCCATTTTCTCCCGTGATATAGGGAAACTTCCAGATGTTACCGAGACCAACTGCTGAGCCAGTAGCCGCCAGAATAAACGTCCAGCGGTTGCTCCAAACGCCATGCATACCGGTTTTATCTGAATTCATGTTATTCTTCTCTGCTTGATCCGTGGCTGTATTGTTAAAGATTTATTCGCCTGCCTCAAGTTGCAGAACCGCAAGAGCCAGGCCCTTTCGCCACAGTGTCCGACCGGACAAGCCCCACACCGCCCAGAGACATCCTTGTTGACAGTATGAGTACCAAAAAAAAGCCAAAAGCCTCCAGCCCAACCATCGCCCTGAACAAACGGGCTCGCCACGACTACTTTCTTGAAGACAAACAGGAAGCAGGCCTTGTGCTTAGTGGCTGGGAAATAAAAGCACTACGGGAAGGCAAGTGCCAACTGCTGGATTCATACGTCACCTTTCATAAAGGCGAAGTGTGGCTCACCGGTGCCCTGATCACCCCTTTGCATCAGGCATCCACCCATGTCGTTGCGGAACCCCGGCGCGAACGCAAACTGCTGCTCCACGCTCGAGAAATCGAAAGACTGGAGCAAAAAGTGCTGGCCAAAGGTTACACCTGCGTATGCACCGCCCTCTACTGGAAAGGCCACCGGGTCAAGGCAGAAATTGCCCTGGCCAAAGGTAAACAATCCCACGACAAGCGCGCCACCAGCAAAGACCGAGACTGGGCCAAACAAAAAGAACGCATCATGAAACACTCGGTGCGCTAACCCGTTAAAAATCCGGACTTGGCAAATCGACTCGCGGAACGTATAGTCCCGCTCTTGCTGCGCAGAACACCGCGCCGTAAAAAACAGTCTGAAGAGGAACCCCGGTAAGTTAAGGGAACCAAGCCGGTACAACGGCATCCAATCTCCAGACTGAAGGGGCATTAGCCCTGGGCTCACAGCCTGAGCAACACCGATTTCGGGGATGATCTGGATTCGACGTTGATTACAAAGCTAGTGGTGCATGCCGAGAGGGTAAGACGATCTCGTAAATCAACGTTTTACATTTATATAGTCGCAAACGACGAAAACTACGCACTAGCTGCTTAATTGCAGCTTACCTCTGAACCCCGGTGCCTATAACAGGGGGACGAGGGCTAAGCCCTATAGGATCGCTTGGATGCTTCGCTCGGAGTTGAAGAGCTAAACCGAATCGAGCTCGTTCTGAACGCCCTGCCCCTCGGGCCGTGACGAACTAAATTAATAGAGACGGCTAAGCATGTAGATCTCCTAGTGGAGGATTGGCGGACGCGGGTTCAAATCCCGCCATCTCCACCAAACAAAAACCCTAATAGATTGATTCTATTAGGGTTTTTTTATTGCTGCACTCTCAAATATACCTTTGTGCCTACATTTTGACTACACCAACCCCATACCTTCGCTTTTTGTTTTTGTTCTGGCTAAACAAACCGAACCAGTCTGCTCTACCTGAGTCTGACCTGTATCAAGCCTAACCCCCATTGGGTACGTTATTCTGAACGTACTTACCAAGGAGAGATACATGTCCATCGAAGCCCATGACCTGCACCATGATTTTCCTGAACTGAGCGAGCAGATTCGTGATTTGAAAATGACTGACCGTCATTTTGCCAAGCTGTTCGATGAATACGATGAGCTGGACAAGGAAGTGCGCCATATTGAAGAACAAAAAGAAGCGGCATCGGATGAGCGCCTTGAGCAATTGAAAGTGCGCCGCGTTGTTCTGAAAGACGAGCTCTATGCCATGCTGAACCAAGCCGCTGCCAACTCCTGATATCGCTGGCAAAGGTCACCAGTAGTTGCTGAAGGCAGTGTAAAAACACTTTTCAACGACCGTTTGACGCCTCGCGCTTGCGAGGCGTTTTTAGTTTTACTGACTCTGATTTTACTGATCCTGGTTTGACGTGCTTATGTTTCGTGATCCCGCCCGGGTATTTCCAGAGACTGACAGGATCTATTGCTTCCTGCTTTGGCAGAATCAGTATCGACCCCATCGTCTGCTGCAGTCGATAGCCGGGTCAATGCTCGCAGCCGTTTACGGGCGGCTCGGCGTTCAGCAAAAAAAGCTGACAACATCTGGCCACAGGCTTCGGCCAGCACACCGCTCTCAATCTGGAAAGTATGATTAAAAACAGGATTGGTGGGTAACTGCATCGCACTGTGAACAGCACCGGCTTTGGGTTCAAACGCCCCATACACCAGACGCTCAATACGACTGTGAACCAGCAAGCCATAACACATGGTGCACGGTTCCAAAGTGACATAAAGACAAGCACCACTGAGGCGGTAATTACCGATGGCGGCGGCCGCTTCACGTACGGCCAGCATTTCGGCATGGGCACTTGGATCCAGATCGGTAATCTGGCGGTTACGTCCACGGCCTATCACTTTGCCATCCAGCACCACGACAGCACCAACAGGTACTTCGCCGTCATCAGCCGCTTCTTGCGCCAGCACCAGCGCCAGCGCCATGGCTTGTTCATCCCTGGTAATTATCTGCTGTGGCAACATCTATATCTATCCACCCACTAAAATGGGCGGCATGATAACCGCCACTCAATCGAAAGCCAGTGCCGTTTTGAAATGACGCTTTTCGCTTTCAAAAACCCGTTTTAATACGGTTTGTGCCAATAAGCCACTGATCGCCCCCACCATCCCGGCAACGGTCGACAAAATAGCTTTAGAGATACCTGCTGCCATGGGCTTGGGGCTACCCGCTCCCATTTGTACCATCACATCAAACACTTCAATCATTCCAGTCACGGTGCCTAACAAACCCAAAAGCGGACAGATGGCAATAAACATCCGAATGGTGCTGAATCCCGAGTCCAGCCCCATCGTCAGATTGGCAATCAGCTCCTGATGGATCTGTTGCGATGCCCAGCTATGCTTGTTGCTACGTGCTTGCCATTCCTGCAACGCTACCGAACGACGTCTCGGGTGCACAGCAAATACATACAAAATACGTTCGATCAGATAAGCCCAGAGCAAAAAGATCACCCCCATAATGGGGTACACCACCTCGCCACCGCGTTCCAGAAACAGGATTACTTCTTCCATCGCCCAATATGCTCCGGCGTTTATTTGAAGTAATCAGATTATCTCTTTTCGAGATAAGGGAAAGATGCAATTGATCACAGCTTGAAGAGCGTCATGTCTGGTCACAAATTAATCAAATCGTCATTACTCTGTCACTGAAACTGTGATGCAATTCCACCGTTAGCCACCGGATTTTTTCACCGTAAAACCCCGTTTGCTCAGCTCGGAGACCAGCAAATCCCGCTGCTCTCCCTGAATTTCAATCACGCCATCCTTGAGTACCCCACCTACGCCACATTTCTTCTTCAACTCTTTGGCAAGCGTCTTGAGTTCGGCACCGACCAGCGGAACACCGGTCACCAGGGTAACCACCTTACCGCCACGTCCTTTGGTCTCACGTGCCACTCTCACAATGCCATCGCTCTGAGGTTGCTCCGGTTCACCGCAGCAACACTGCTCAATAGGTTCCCGACAGTCCGGGCAGGTACGCCCGAATTCGGTGGAATACACCAGTCCACCACTGCTTTGTTGTTTGGCCATGTTATTTCCCGTTGTTGCTGCCGCAACGCTAAATCATTCGTGCGCTTTCGGCAAATCAACTCGTCACTGACAAAGTAGCACCAGGCAAAGCCGTCACAGGCAAGGTAAAGGTGACCAGTGTTCCCATTCCTGGCTCGCTTTCTATATCCAGTACGCCGCTATGATTGGACATGACGTTGTAAACCACAGTGAGACCCAGCCCGGTGCCCTTGCCGATTTCTTTACGGGTAAAAAACGGATTGACGGAACAACTCAAATCATCGGCGTTCATTCCCACCCCTGAATCTTTGATATATACGCGTACCTTGTCATCCACCTGCTCGGCAGCCACTTCGATTCTGCCAGACCCATCGATCGCATCACGGGCATTATCCAGAATATGACGAAACGCCAGCCGGATTTGGCTGGCCACGCAATCCACCTTGGGAATACCACTCATCATGACATCCAGGAGAATGTGCTCATCATGTTGAAGATCCAGTTCGTCGATGGCTTGGTGCATCAATTCAGCCAGGTCGGCGCGCTGCCTGGTTTGCCCTTCCTGACTCGCAAAGGTTCTCAATTCCGCCACGATATTACGGACTCGCTCCAGACTGGACTGGGAGGCTTTCACCAGATCCGGGGCATCGTCACGAACAAAGCCGAGATCAACCGTGCGTCTCATCGCCTCCAGAGACTGACGGATCGCCGAATCGGAAATAGAGTGCTCTACCGATTGATACAGGTCTGCCAGCTCTATCAGCTCGGTCAGATATTCACTAAGAGAGGCAATATTGCTGTAAACCACTGCGATCGGGTTGTTGATTTCGTGGGCAATGCCAGCGGCCAAATGACCAAGTGACGCCATTCTTTGCGCCTGCAACAGCAGCCGCTGCGTACGCTGCAGCTCATCAAAGCTTTGCTGCAACTGACTATTACTGTTCTTCAATTCCTGAGTGCGAGCACGAACCTTGTCTTCCAGTTTGTCGTTCAGTTCGCGGGCTCGTCTTTCTGCTTGCCGACGGCGCTGCATTTCAACATCGACGGATGCAAACAGGCTGTTGATCTTGTGTACCAACTCTTGCAGCTCCCGCAGATTGGCCTTGCTTGCCAGCGGTGCTTTCAGAGCATTGTCGGGATCGAGATCCTTGATCAGATCCGTTAATTCACGGAGTGGACGAGTCAGACGAAGCCGCAAGATCACCACCAATACCAGCGCCAGCAATACGTTACGTGCCACTTCCATTGCTACAGTAATGGCAGCCCGCTCTCGAAATCCGGCGTGAATGGCACGCTCGTCGATCCAGACAGTCAGAGTACCCACCTTTTCAAGACGCTGCTCAGCGAGGTTATTGCCAAACAGACCCACCGCTTTTTCAACCAGATAAGTATGTATTGGGCCACTGGCCAGCTCCTCGGCAGACAAACCACGCCGCTGGTTATACCCGGACAGGTCATCTTCAACATAAACCGACACGATGGAGCGATTCAGCATCAAGCCCTCAAAAATCAATTGAATGGCCGTGCTGTGGTACTGCTGTAACGCCAATGCCAGCTGGCCACTCTGGTAACCCAGCAAGGCATCGAGATTGGTATTGAAGCGCTCTTCTTCTACCTGATGGTCAATACGTATTTGCGCTGCACTGAACAGCACCCCAAATACAAGGCTGCACATCAGAATGTAGAGTGTCAGCTTACTCTCTGCCGAGGGGGATTGAGAAATCACAGTTGCCCTTGCCTGATCCCGAGGGGTTCTACCTGAGTATAGCCGCCTCCGGAAGAGCTGCTACAAACGGGTACCAAACAGTAGCAAACCTCCATATCAGCAGACGCTTCCTAATCTAACGGTAAGGCACTGCGGTCGATCACCTTGCGCATCACAAAGCTGGAATGCACACCGCTCACTCCTTCTATACGGGTAAGCGTACCGAGCAACAGTTGTTGGAAGGCTTCCATATCACTGACGATCACCTTGAGTACGTAATCAGCCGACTGACCCGTAATCAGATAACATTCCAGCACTTCCGGGCAGGCATCAACCGCCGCTTCAAAGGTGGCAAATCGCTCTGGTGTGTGTTTATCCATACTGATGTGTATCAGCGCCAGCAAGTCCAGACCCAGCTTTCTGGCACTGACATGGGCACGGTAACCCTCAATAACGCCGCTGTCCTGCAATGCCTTGACGCGACGCGAACAGGGCGATGGCGATAACCCGACCTTGTCGGCCAATTCCAGATTCGACAAGGCACCCTGCTGTTGTAACAGCGCCAGAATGTGTTTGTCTGTCCGATCCAAAATCACAATGGCGGCGCGAGAAGATGTACTCATAAAAGGCACCTATTACTACGTTAAAAAACAAACCAGCAATTTATCACTAAAAAATCAATAAATACCGCAATAATAAAAAACAAAAACCTGCTGAATAGCAGAAATTAACAATCTTTATGCTCGCGCTTCGCACTACACTGTATCCAGTTTCATTACAGCACGCTGAGTCCCAGCACGGAGCCATCATGAGCCACCATCAATACAGCAACCCGGACTTTAATCCGGAAAAATACCCTCGCTTTCCGGTCATCCGGAAAACGGATCGCCGCTGGCCAAATGCGGAAATCCGGACAGCTCCGCTGTGGTGTTCTGTGGATCTGCGTGATGGCAACCAGGCACTGATCGAACCCATGAACGTGAGTCAGAAGCAGGCCATGTGGCACCTGCTGGTCAACATGGGCTTCAAAGAAATCGAAGTCGGTTTCCCAGCGGCCTCGCAGCCAGATTTTGACTTTGTACGTTGGTTGATCGAAGAAAACCGCATCCCCGATGACGTCACCATTCAGGTGTTGGTGCAGGCCCGTAATGATCTGATCGAACGCACTTACGAAGCACTGGATGGTGCCCGTCGTGCGGTGGTGCATGTGTACAACTCGACCTCGCCGGTACAGCGCAAGAAAGTCTTTAATCTTGATAAAGCCGGTATTGTCGATATCGCCCGCCAAGGTGCAGCCAAGGTGCAACAGGTCGCACGGGATTATCCGGCGACCGACTGGACCTTCCAGTATTCTCCGGAAAGCTTCTCCAGCACCGAAGTCGAGTTCGCGGTTGAAGTCTGCAACGCCGTGATTGAGGTGTGGCAGCCGACGCCGGAGAAGAAGATCATTCTCAACCTTCCGGCTACCGTCGAATCGGCCATGCCCAACGTCTTTGCTGACCAGATCGAATGGTTTTGTGATCACGTCAACCAGCGCGATAGCGTGTTGGTCAGCATTCACACCCATAACGACCGGGGCTGCGCGGTGGCCGCTGCTGAAATGGCGCTTCTTGCAGGTGCAGACCGTATCGAAGGCACCTTGCTCGGTAATGGCGAACGCACCGGCAATATGGATATCGTCACCATGGCGATGAACCTCTATAGCCAGGGCATTGATCCACAGCTGGATATCAGCATGGCCGACGACATTATCAGCACGGTTGAGGCCTGCACCAATATCAAAACCCATCCGCGCCACCCCTGGCTGGGTGAGCTGGTATATACCGCCTTTTCCGGCAGCCACCAGGACGCTATTCGTAAATGCCTTGCTGCACAGACAGAAAATGAACCATGGGATGTCGCTTACCTGCCCATCAATCCGGAAGATATTGGCCGTAGTTACCAGTCGGTGATTCGAGTCAACAGCCAGTCCGGCAAAGGGGGGGCCAGTTATTTGCTGGAGCAGGCCATGGGCATTACCTTGCCGCGCTGGGTACAAATTGAACTGGCACAACCGGTTCAGGCGCTCGCCGAGCGCAGCGCCAGCGAATTGCAAACCGACGATATTGTGCGCTTGTTCCGCCATACCTTTATGACCAGCCATGGCCAGTTGCAGCTCGACAGCTATACCCTCGAAGGCAGCGGTAACCAGAGCGCCGTGCAGGCTTGCCTCAACGATGGCAGTAACCTGGTCAGTTTGCATGGTCACGGCAACGGTGCCATCAGCGCCTTTACCGACGCCATTCACCGTGCATTGGGCGTGACCGTACAGATCGTGCAATTTGATGAACAATCAGCAGGCGAAGGTTCAGATGCCGGTGCCGTGGCGTTTATTCAGGCCAATATCAATGGTCAGCGTTATACCGGAGCAGCAGCAGATGAAGATACTCTGAGCGCCAGTATGAACGCCGTATTGGCGGTCGTGAATCAGTCGCTGAAACAACAGTAAAGCCACCTGTCCTGTCCTCACGCTGATCTGACATCCGTCAGGTCAGCGTCTTCCGTTCTTTCTGGCGCTGTTTGCTGAGCTACGTTATCCACGTCCTCCGCGTGCTTGCCTTTTAGATCCAGTCTTGAACACCCAGTCTTGAACACCCTCCTTTGAATTTTAAATCCTGCTTTTTCATGATTGCACTGCCGCTTCCCAAGCCTGGCAATTAGGTCAAATTTACCAACAGACCGTTTCTTTAGACTTAAGTCGATATCACCGGAGCGTACAGACTGCTCATTTGGTCATATCATTTGGCACGTATTGGCACAAAAAAGACACAAAATACGCCACTTAGTTTTACACCTTTATACAACCGGGATTTCACCATGGCTACAGATTCACGCATGCTCTGCACGGCACTCCGCAATCGACTGATGTCTGCCGCAGACGCCGCCGCCCTGATACCCGCTGGCAGCACCGTCGGCATGAGCGGCTTTACCGGCGCGGGATACCCGAAAGCCATTCCCGCCGCTCTGGCCGAACGTATTGAACAACTGAACAACGCTGGAGAAGAGTTTCGAATCAACGTTTGGACCGGTGCCTCTACCGCCCCGGAGCTGGACGGCAAACTCGCCGCCGTCAACGGCATCAATATGCGTTTGCCTTTTCAGTCGGATCCGATCTGCCGCGAGAAAATCAATAACGGCAGTATGGACTACATCGACATTCACCTGTCCGAAGTGTCCCAGTACGCCTGGTCCGGCTTTCTCGGCAAAATGAACATTGCTGTGATAGAAGTCAGTGGCGTTCTTGAAGATGGCCGCCTGATTCCGTCATCAGCCGTTGGCAACAACAAGACCTGGATAGAACAGGCAGATCAGGTGATTCTGGAAGTCAACAGCGCCCAGAGTGCCGGTCTCGAAGGCATGCACGATATTTATTACGGCACCGCCCTGCCGCCACATCGTAAACCGATTATGATCAGCCAGCCCACCGACCGTATCGGCGAACACTACCTCCATTGTCCGGCAGACAAGATCATTGCAATTGTCGAAACCAGTGCCCCCGACCGTAACTCGCCTTTTAATCCACCGGATGATATTTCTCGCCGTATCGCCAGTCATATTCTGCAGTTTTTTCAGCAGGAAATTGCCATTGGCCGCATGCCCAAAGAGCTGCTGCCCATACAATCCGGGGTCGGCAATATCCCCAACGCCGTATTGGAAGGCCTCGACGCTGGCCCCTTCAAGCAACTGAGCGCATTTACCGAAGTGATTCAGGACGGCATGTTGGCGATGCTGAAATCCGGCACACTGACAGCCGCCTCGTCGACCGCCTTTTCGCTCAGCCCCACGGCAATGGAAGAATTGAATACCAACATCGATTTCTACCGCCAGCGTATTATCTTGCGACAGCAAGATATCAGTAACCACCCGGAACTGATTCGACGCTTGGGAGTGATCGCCATGAATGGTCTGATCGAAGCCGATATCTACGGCAACGTCAATTCGACCCATATTATGGGCAGCCGCATGATGAACGGCATCGGTGGATCTGGCGACTTCGCCCGTAACGGCTACCTGTCGATTTTTGTAACGCCGTCCACCGCCAAACATGGCGCGATATCCGCCATTGTCCCGATGGTCTCTCACGTCGATCACACTGAACACGACGTCAAGATTCTGGTCACGGAGCATGGGCTAGCGGATCTGCGTGGTCTGTCACCCAAACAACGGGCGCACCAGATTATCCAGAAGTGTGCCGACCCGGCATTCCGCCCGGCATTGATGGACTACTTTGAACGGGCCTGCGCCAGCGGACGCGGGATGCACACTCCGCACTTACTCGGTGAGGCACTGAGCTGGCACCAACGTTACGAAACCACTGGACACATGTAAGACAACCTGGACGGATGTCAGAACTGATGTCTGCGGGGTTGTAACGACAGCCATTCTGCCGCAGACATCCAGCTATCTTCAGGCAAGCCAAGTGATAACGCCAACTCAACCAAACCGTGTAACCAGCTGCAGCCATTGGCCTGAGGCATTCTTCCCGTTCTGGCTACCGGATGATTACGGAACCCCAGTACCTGACTGTGTTCGAGATGCAAGCGTCGAAAATGACCGATAAACACCTCCGGGCGCATATCGCACAAGACCAGCCGTTGACGCACCCGCTCCGGGAACAAACCGTCGATGATCTGGCTATCTATCTGGCAACCAGCCTCGGTAGAATCACGGGCATAACGAAACCGCCCAGGCTCCAGTACATAAACCAGTGAATGCGGGCGCTGAAACTGTTGCAGCCGCTCACTGATCCTGAACGCCTGTTGCAACGACAGATAACCACAGGCCACCAGCTGGATTTCTGCCGCGCAATGCCCCCGCAGACAACTAGCACCATGAGCCACCAGTTGCTCTGCCATGGTCGGCGTCAATAGTGAATCAACCCTGCCATCCGGTATCACCAATTGCATTACCACACCCGACTCACCATAACAGGCTTTCAACGCCGCCAAGGCGGTGTTGCCATCCGGTATCAACAAAACCCGAACCTGATCAGCACTTTGCGACAGCAAGGCTTCGGTCATCTCCGGCGCTGCAGCATCATGGCGACTGACTAAAGGTAATCCAGTCCAAGGCGCTGGTTCATCATCCAGTTTTTGCCGCCGGGCGAAGGCAACGGTCTGCAGCAATGGTTCCAACATCGCCAGGCCAGCGGATTCATCGGTCACCAGCAGATTGATGCCCATTTGGTTGCCCAGACAGGCGTTAGCCAGTAATTCTCCCTCATGGTGGTGTAACAACGCGCCTGCCGAGCCACCAGTACGAGTGCCCAAGCGTTCATGGCTGATGGGGAATATCGCGCTAGTCGCACCGATATGACTTGCCAGCCGTGGCCGCAATGCCGGATTGATTTCACAAATATCGGCAAAATAACGATCCAGCAACGGTAGTACCTCATGGTCGCCATGCTGCCAGTGAGGATCCGGGCGATTGACCGTTACCATAAACGGTCGCAGCGGCCGCCGTGGTTGGCGTAATACCGCAGTTGTCACCGGCCAATCGGTCACTGCTGTGGATTCAACTGCCACCGCAGTGGCTGGCTGACAGGCCAACGCGATCAGCGGTAAACATTTCAACTCGCCCATTGATTGATGCCATTCAGCTTCTGCCTCCAGTAATGCACAGGCAATAGTGACGGGCCGGGTATCAGCCAGCGAACACGGCACCTGACTAGCGTTCGTTCCAGTTACAGGCACTTTGGTCTCACCAATCCACACCGGAATCAACACACCGCAATCCTGCCGGGACCACCAGGATAGTGTGCGCGTCAGGCGTTCCAGCTGCTCGCTGGCATCCCCATCCAACACCAGCACTGCCACTTCCCCCGGCAGTGGTTGATGAATGGCTTGTGTGACCAGCGTATCCAGCGGAGCCCTGGCACCGACCAACTCGGGTGAGATCCAGGGGCCGGGCAAAATCTGTTGTTCGCTATCACCGGCAAATTCCTGAGCAAACCGCGCCCAACCAGCCGCCGTTAACGGATAGCGCTGTTGTCGGGAACGATTGGCAGCGCCAGTGAGTAATTGCCAGATTTCCAGAGCAGCGCCCATTCCAGGCAGTGCCGATAACCAGTCACGGCGCATACCGGTCAGATGATTTAACAACATGCCCGCAGCCACCAGCCGCATCAATACCTGCCACTGGGCCGACGAACCGGGCGCAGCCAAAAACTCCGCTTGCCGCTGCAAACCGGGAACACGGCCATCCAGGCTATCCGACAGCCGTTCAGTCATCAACAGGGCCTCAGCCACACGCGGCGTTGGGATTGAGCACCCCACTCGAACCAGTGCACGGGATAACCGGTCGACATCCGGGCTGACATTCAGATTGCCAGCCGCCTCTCTGTGTACCACTCGCTCATGCGCCATCACGCTCTCCAGACCAATCATTGGTAGCCGTTAGGGGCATATCAACCTGTTGTAGACACAGAAAAGACGGGGCAAAAATGGTGAAAATGCAGTTTTTATGTAATCACTACATACTGTGATGTGAATCGATTTTTAACGCTGTCGTTTCAGGGGCAACAAGTATCAGATGCTTACGCTAGTCTAGGAGCAGCGACGATCCGGCGTATTGCCATGAATCAACGGCCGTTGTATCAATAATCTGGATACCGCAGACATAAAAAAACCGCCCGAAGGCGGTTTCAGGGTTCAGTCAGACGGATGTCCAGGCTGAACCGGGAGTTTTACAACAGCAACAATCAGGCTGGTTGCTCAACACCCTTCATGGTCAGCTTGACGCGACCTTTTGGATCAACGTCCATGACGTGCACGTTCACCATCTGACCTTCTTTCAGGTAGTCGGTGACGTTTTCAACACGCTCTTCACTGATCTGGGAGATGTGCAACAGACCGTCTTTGCCTGGCAGAACGGTGATGAAAGCACCAAAGTCGACGATTTTGCTGACCTTACCTGTGTAGGTAGTGCCCACTTCGATATCCGCAGTGATGGCTTCGATCATGCTGCGAGCCAGATCAGAAGCTTCTTTACCCGCTGCGAAGATCTTGATTTCACCGTCATCATTGATGTCGATAGAGGCACCAGATTTCTCGGTGATGTCACGGATGGTCGCACCACCCTTGCCAATCACTTCACGAATCTTGTCGGAAGGGATCTTCATGGTGCTCATGGTTGGCGCATTTTCTGCCAACGTCGCACGCGGCTCAGCGATCACGGCATTCATCTGACCCAGAATATTCAGACGTGCCGCCTTGGCTTTCTCCAGAGCAATCTCCATGATCTGCTCGGTGATGCCTTCGATCTTGATATCCATCTGCAAGGCAGTGATACCTTCGTCAGTACCGGCTACCTTGAAGTCCATATCACCCAGGTGATCTTCATCACCCAGAATGTCAGTCAGGACGGCAAACTGTTCGCCTTCCTTGATCAGACCCATGGCAATACCGGCAACCGGTGCCTTGATCGGTACACCCGCGTCCATCAGTGCCAGCGATGCACCACACACAGACGCCATGGAAGAAGAACCATTGGATTCGGTGATTTCAGACACAATACGAATGGTGTAAGGGAATTCGTCAGCGGCAGGCATCATCGCCTGGATACCACGACGGGCAAGACGACCATGACCAATTTCGCGACGACCTGGTGTGCCCAGACGGCCTGCTTCACCTACAGAATACGGAGGAAAGTTGTAATGGAACAGGAACGGATCGTCCTTGGTTCCGTGCAGGAAGTCGATCATCTGTGCATCACGGGCAGAACCCAAAGTGGTCACAACAATCGCCTGGGTTTCACCACGGGTGAACAAGGCAGAACCGTGAGTGGTGTTTAATACACCGGTCTCGATAGTCAGCGGGCGAACGGTATCGTTATCACGACCGTCAATACGAGGCTCACCATCGATAATACGTTTACGTACCACTTCGTACTTCAGCTCGCCCATCATGTCGGCGATGTCGTCAGCGGAGAAGCCTTCTTCGCCTTCTGCTGCAGCCAGTTTCGCAACGGCACTGGCCTTGATAGCGTCCAGCTTGCCGTAACGCTCCATCTTGTCAGACGTGGTATAGGCCTCGCCAATCGCAGTCGCTGTTTCCGCTTTTACCGCTTCGTACAAAGCAACGTTCTTGGCTTCAGCAGCCCAATCCCACTTGCTGACTGCCAGCTCTTCAACCCACTCGCTGATCGCAGTGATCACCGGCTGGAAACCTTTGTGGGCAAACAGTACCGCACCCAGCATTTCATCTTCGGTCAGTTCGTCGGCTTCGGATTCCACCATCAACACGGCGTCTTTGGTACCGGCGACAATCATGTCCAGCAGTGAATCCTGTAGCTGGGTCTGGCTCGGATTGAGGATGTAGCCCTGGTCTTCAACAAAAGCAACACGGGCACCACCGATAGGACCATTAAATGGTACACCCGATACAGCCAATGCCGCAGACGTTGCGATCATGCCGCACATATCTGGATCAACGTCTTTTTCAGAAGACATGACCGTGACGATGACCTGAACTTCGTTCATAAAACCATCGGCAAACAGCGGACGGATTGGACGGTCAATCAGACGGGAAGTCAGGGTTTCTTTTTCCGAAGGGCGGCCTTCGCGCTTCAGGTAACCGCCAGGAATACGGCCTGCGGCATACATTTTTTCCTGGTAATGAACCGACAGCGGGAAAAAATCCTGACCCGGCTTGGTTTTTTTGGCAGCGACAACAGTAGCCAGCACCTGGGTCTTGCCCATGGTAACCAGTACCGCACCATCTGCTTGACGGGCGATTCGGCCAGTTTCAAGGGTGATGGTGTCGTTACCGAGCTGGAATGTTTTGGTATTAGCGACAGGTTTGTTGCTCATGTATTCATTATTCCTGTAAATCAAACGAAGCTGCATCACCGCCGGTGCTTCTAAGCATTGGCCGTTGAACAACGAGCCAGCTTTCCAGCCCTGCTGACAGGGTTGGAATATCGGGTTCCCCGGCGGGAACCAACGACAAATGGTTAGAAGCACCACCGCGTTCTTGCGGGGCTGGCACCACAGTGATAGCAGAATTTAGAGGGAGTATAGACAGCCGCACAAGCGAGCTACAGATACAACAAAAGCCCCGGAGGGCTTTTGCTGCAAGCGAGATTAGCGACGCAGACCCAGACGCTGGATCAGATCCAGGTAACGGTTAGCATCTTTACGCTTCAGATAGTCCAGCAACTTGCGACGCTGGTTAACCATACGAATCAGACCGCGACGGGAGTGGTGATCTTTACCATGCTCCTTGAAGTGACCCTGCAGACCCAGAATGTTGTGGGTCAGCAAAGCAACCTGGACTTCCGGAGAACCGGTATCGCCTTCGGCAGTTTGATACGCTGTAACGATCTCAGCTTTTTTCTCAGCAGATAATGCCATATATAACTCCAACATAATGTGCATCAGGAAAACCTGACGTTAGTAAAGACATCGCTACCGTGCACATTAACAGTAGGATGTTGTTTGCAGACCTGACTAACCACGAGAAAGTCAGGCACCGCGATCAAATCTAACAGCCGTTTCAGCAGGTTATTCTGGCATCCGGGACAGCTTCGGGTTGAATAACCCTGGCGGTCGAACACGCCCGTCGCAGATACTGCCAATTCCGAAAAACTGACAAACCCCGAATCAGCGGCCCATAATTGTACTGAAGGTGCCTCTTCGAGGCTAGTACTATGTTTCGGCCACCGCAGGACTTTTCATATCAATGAATGCCGATGAATGTCGAATCAGGATCATTCACTTGCGGCCATCCTACCCAGCCAGGACAAATTGCGCTATACGTCTTCCTGCTCGTCCGACGCCTGGTTCGCCTTATCCTTGTCGCGAGCCTGCCGAATCAGCCCTGTCAGATGGTGGCCACGATCCATGCTTTCGTCGTAATGGAAACGCAACATCGGCGTTATACGCGTCGTCAGGATTCGAGCCAGTTCCGAGCGTAAATAACCGGCTGCATCGTTAAGAATAGCTACGGTTTGCGCCTGAATTTCCTGATCGGTTTCTCCACGGGCACCCATCACAGTGAAATAGATATCGGCGTAACCAAGATCCTTTGCCACCTTGACGTGATTCAGAGTCACCATACCCAGGCGCGGGTCTTTCATTTCAAACTGGATTTTCAAGGCCAGTTCGCGCTGAATCTGTTCCGACAAACGGGAGGTTCGACTGTAATCTTTTGGCATGATTTCTCTCTCTTGCTGCGACTGGTGCGCAGGCTACAGACACCAAAGCCCGGCAAGGCCGGGCTTTGGTCAGGGTTCAGACCCGAGACGCACAATGCGTCTTGTGGATCACAGAGTACGGGCAACCTCACGCACGTCAAATACTTCAATCTGATCGCCTGGGCGAACATCCTGATAGTTCTTCACGCCGATACCACACTCCATGCCCTGGCGAACATCAGCCACGTCGTCCTTGTAACGACGCAACGATTCCAGGTCACCTTCGTAAATCACTACGTTTTCACGCAGCACGCGGATCTTCTTGTTTCTGTGAACCGTGCCTTCTATCACCATACAACCAGCAATCTGGCCGAATTTTGGCGAGTTGAACACATCACGCACTTCCGCAATACCAACGATTTCTTCACGCAGTTCGGGAGCCAGCAAGCCAGCCATCGCCTGTTTCACGTCGTCGAGCAGATCGTAGATCACGCTGTAATAACGCATGTCCAGTCCGCTGTTTTCAACGATACGCCGTGCGGCGTTATCAGCACGAACGTTAAAGCCGAAGACAACCGCGCTGGAAGCAACCGCCAGGGTCACGTCCGTTTCGGTAATACCGCCAACACCGGACGATACAACGTTCACCTTCACTTCGTCCGTTGCCAGCTTCTGCAAGGAAGACACAATGGCTTCCAGCGAACCGCGAACATCAGTCTTCAGCACAATGTTGAGCACGGCCTGGGCACCTTCGCCCATGCCACTGAACAAGGCATCCAGTTTGGCTGCCTGCTGATGTTGATGAACCTGCTCCTTGGCCTTGTTTTCACGATATTCAGCCACTTCACGGGCTTTTTTCTCGTTTTCAACCACCATGAAGCTGTCACCAGCATCTGGTGTGCCATTCAGACCCAGAATTTCAACCGGAATCGATGGGCCAGCGGCATCAACCGGTTTGCCGTTTTCGTCCAGCAAGGCACGAGCACGACCATAACAGGTGCCCGCCAGTACGATATCGCCTTTCTTCAGCGTACCGTTCTGTACCAGCATAGTGGCTACCGGACCACGTCCCTTGTCGAGACGGGATTCGACGATGACACCTCGTCCAGGGCCATCAAAGTGCGCTTTCAGTTCAAGTACTTCAGCCTGCAGCAATACCGCTTCGAGCAAGTCATCGACACCCAGACCGGTATGCGCAGAAACCTGAATAAACGGCACATCACCGCCCCAATCTTCTGGCAAAACACCGCGAGCCGACAATTCGTTCTTGACGCGATCGACGTCCGCCCCTTCCTTGTCCATCTTGTTAATCGCAACCACCAGAGGAACACCAGCAGCACGAGCATGCTGCACCGCTTCTTCTGTTTGCGGCATAACACCGTCATCGGCAGCAACAACCAGGATCACCACGTCGGTTGACTGCGCACCACGAGCACGCATAGCCGTGAAGGCGGCGTGTCCCGGTGTATCCAGGAACGACACCATGCCGTGATCCGTTTCGACGTGATAGGCACCGATATGCTGGGTAATACCACCGGCTTCACCAGCAACAACCCGTGTGCGACGGATATAGTCGAGCAACGAGGTTTTACCATGGTCAACGTGACCCATGACGGTAACCACTGGCGCACGAGGTTTTTCTTCACCCTCGTAGGATACTGAGTCAGTAACGTCTTCTTCCAGCTGGTTATCAGAGATCAGCTTGGTCACCTTGTGACCCATATCTTCGACCAGCAGGGTCGCCGTGTCCTGATCCAGAGTCTGGTTGATGGTCGCCATCACGCCCATACCCATCAGAATCTTGATCACTTCACCGGCTTTTACACTCATCCGGGATGCCAGTTCACCCACCGTAATGGCTTCTGGCAATTCAACTTCACGAATAACCGGAGCGGTTGGACGTGTAAAGGCGTGTTCATTGTTGTTTTGCTGCTGTTGACGGCTGCGACTGCCCTTGCCTTTTGGCTTGCTGCGACGACGTCCGGCATTCTGGCCACCATCGGCATCCATATAACGGCTGTCTTCGCGGGTATCCGAGCGTTTTTTATCAACAACCTTGCTCTTCTTGCGATGCTCTTCCTGGCGTTGCTGAGCCGCTTCCGCTTCAGCGCGTTTCTGGGCTGCATCTTCTTCTGCCGTCAGCGGCTTCGCTTTGGCTTTCGCAGTCGCTACCGGCTTACTCGGACGAGGGGCACGGTCATCGCGCTTGGGCTGCTGGGCAGGTGCTGGTTCTGTCTTGGCCACTGCTGGCTTGGCACGAGCAATACTCGCTGCCTTGGCGGCGGCAGCTGCTTTCGCGGCGGCGGCTTCTTTTGCGGCTTTTTCAGCGGCTGCTTTGGCAATACCTGCCTTCGAATCCGCACGCGGTGCAATACTGACCCGTGCGGTTTCTGTAATTGGCTTGCTGGCAGCTTCGGCCTGGGCACGAGACTCTGCTTCTGCGGCATCACGTGCTGCGCGAGCAGTACGTTCTTCAATCACACGTCGTTCTGCAACTCGAACAGCATCTTCTGCCGCCTTGGTTTCTGCAGCCAGACGTTCAGTTTCTGCCTGACGTGCCGCTTCAACGTCCTTATCCATGTCATCGCGCTTGACGTAAGTACGTTTTTTGCGCACTTCAATAGAAACGGCTTTCTTGCCACCCTGACCGGTTTTCAAGGTAGTTGTCACCTTGCGCTTCAAGGTGATTTTCTGGGGTGCCAAATCCGTTGCATCGCCATGGCTTTTTTTCAAAAAGGCCAACAAGCCTGCTTTTTCATCGTCCGACACTCGTTGTTCTGCTGCGGTCTGTGGCAGGCCCGCTTCTTTCATTTGGGACAACAAGCGGTCTACGCTGGTCCCCACCACGTCGGCGAGTTCTTTAACTGTTACTTCTGCCATACGTTTCTCCTATGCCGAGTGAGTAGATTAATCATTGCCCTCAAACCAGGGCTTGCGTGCGGTCATGATGAGGTCCGCCGCTTTCTCCTCGGTCATATCCTCAATGTCCATCAGGTCGTCAATGGATTGCTCGGCAAGATCTTCCATCGTACAGATACCTTTACTGGCCAATACCAGTGCCAGGTGTTTTTCCATGCCCTCCATTTCCAGCAGGTCTGCTGCTGGCTGCGACTGTTCGAGCTTCTCTTCCGAGGCAATTGCCCGGGTCAGCAGCACGTCTTTGGCGCGAGTACGGAGTTCATTTACCATGTCTTCATCCAGCTCTTCGATTTCCAGCATCTCGTCAATCGGGATGTAGGCAATCTCTTCCAGCGTGGTAAAGCCTTCTTCAACCAGCAACACCGCAAAATCTTCTTCGATGTCGAGTGCGTTAATGAAGTTATCAATGTAAGCCGACGCTTCCTGATTCTGCTTGGCGGCAGCATCTTCGATCGTCATGACATTGATTGTCCAGCCCGTCAGCTCCGATGCCAGGCGGACATTTTGTCCACCACGACCGATCGCCTGAGCCAGGTTGTCATTTTCTACCGCCACGTCCATTGTATTGGTTTCTTCATCCATAACGATGGAGGCAACGTCGGCAGGAGCCATAGCGTTGATGACCAGTTGCGCCGGATTATCATCCCAGAGCACGATATCAATACGCTCACTGCCACCCAGTTCGTTGGTCACCGCCTGCACACGCGCTCCGCGCATGCCAACACAGGCCCCGACTGGATCTATTCGCTTGTCGTTGGTTTTTACTGCAATTTTGGCGCGCGAACCGGGATCACGAGAAGCACCCTTGATTTCGATCACTTCTTCTGCAATTTCAGGTACTTCGATGCGGAACAGTTCGATCAGCATTTCTGAAATGGTACGACTCAGCATCAGCTGGGGACCACGATTTTCAGGGCGAACGGCATGCAGAATAGCGCGTACGCGATCCCCCATACGCATGATTTCCCGGCCAATCAGCTGGTCTTTCGGTAGCAGGCCTTCAGCGTTATTGCCAAGATCAACAATGACGTTGTCGCGGGTCACTTTTTTAACGGTGCCGTTAACAATCTCTCCCACCCGGTGCTGATATTGCTCAACAATCTGGGCGCGTTCAGCTTCACGTACTTTCTGAACAATAATCTGTTTGGCAGCCTGAGCTGCAATACGACCAAAATCCGGATTATCAACCTGAACTTCGTAGGTGTCACCGGGCTGGAGATTGATGTCGATGTCATGCGCTTCCTGCAAGGTCAACTCGTCCCCCAGTCCTGGCACCACATCGTTGCTCACGACCAGCCAGCTACGATAAGTATCGTAGTCACCCGTCTTGCGATCAATATCAACCCGAATTGTCGCTTCTTCATCTTCGTAGCGTTTCTTCGCGGCGGCGGCCAATGCCGATTCGATGGCCTCAAAAATAACGTCTCGCGATACGCCTTTTTCGTTGGAAACCGCTTCCGCGACCAGGAGAATTTCTTTACTCATCTTCCAGCCTCGCTATGCAACCTTAGTTATCAAAATTGGGAACAATATGAGCTTTTTCAATCAGCTCGACAGGCAGCAGGTATTCGTGGTCATCGACCAGCAAAACAAGATCCTGCTCCTCTATGCCCTGAAGACGTCCCTTGAATTTGCGGCGTCCATCAAAAGGCATACGCAGACGTAATTCGATCATTTCACCAACCGACTGCGTGTATTGATCCATGGTAAACAGGGGACGATCCATGCCGGGGGAAGACACTTCCAGAGTGTAGTCCTGGGAAATCGGGTCTTCTACATCCAGCACACTGCCAATCTGACGACTGACGTCCGCGCAATTGTCGACAGTAATCCCGTCTGCATGGTCAATATACACCCGCAACAACGCATGGCGTCCCTGAGCAACAAGCTCAAGACCCCAGAAGACAAAGCCCATTGATTCAACAACGGGAGCCAACATTTCCAGCAAGCGGGCGTCACGTGCCAATATTTTTTACCTCTCAGAAACAAAAACTGGGCACCTAGTGCCCAGCCCGATATTGCTGCCTGACTACCAGACAACAGATCTGCCAAATCTTTACGCCGAACGATACCAATCTTCCGGCATTCGTCACCAGACAGCGTTTGACGGTGACGACAGCTACTAAAAAGCCCCTGACATGAGGGGCTTGGGGACAGCTTAAGGCCGACGCATTATAGGGCGTTCAGACCAAAAAAGCGAACAGCATCGCTTTTTCACTAAAGCTGGGTTGGTGCGGATAGCGAGACTCGAACTCGCACGAGCATTGCTCACCACCCCCTCAAGATGGCGTGTCTACCAATTCCACCACATCCGCATCAAGACTTGGCCAAATGAGCCTACTGGTTGGTTTGTTCAACCACAGGTTCATCGGTCGAAGATGCATCTAATTCAGGTGCATCCAAAGCAGGCGCGTATTCTTCCACAAGTGGGGTATCTTTCTCAAGCTTTTCAATCACTTCCTGAGCAGGAAT
The DNA here is from genome assembly GCA_913061185.1 of uncultured Oceanobacter sp. Classification (GTDB taxonomy): domain Bacteria; phylum Pseudomonadota; class Gammaproteobacteria; order Pseudomonadales; family Oceanobacteraceae; genus Oceanobacter; species Oceanobacter antarcticus. Next base: position 129,798 of record CAJXTI010000001.1, on the reverse strand, counting down.
ACCAATATTTGCCACACTTTCGGCCTTTTGCTTGGCATAAATACCCAACCCCAGGCTGGTAACAAAAAAAGCCGCCGCCAGGTAGGCCGTCGTATGACTGAGAAAATTGCCTGAGCCGCTGCTGCCAAAGACAGTTTGCGACGCGCCAGCACCAAACGAAGCGCCGGCATCAGCGCCCTTGCCTTGCTGCAACATCACAAAACCAACGATACCAAGTGCCAACAGGACATGAACAACGAGAATGATAGATTCCATACTTTCCTAAGCCGTGCAAATTTTCAGAAATTGGTCAGCATCCAGTGAAGCACCGCCCACCAGACCGCCATCGATATCGGGTTGAGAAAACAATTCTCGGGCATTATCTGCTTTTACGCTGCCGCCGTAGAGAATTTGAGTCGCTTCGGCCAAGCCAACATCACGAGCCGCCAGCTGACTGCGAATAAATTGATGCACCGCCTGAGCTTGCTCCGGCGTTGCCGTTTCGCCAGTACCGATAGCCCAGACCGGCTCATAGGCAATAATCACCGCTTGCCATTCCGAGGTGCTCAGCTCCGAAAGCAGTAGCGACAACTGCTGACCAACAACTTGCTCAGCATTACCCGCCTGACGCTCTGACAGTGTTTCACCAACGCAAACAATCGCTTTCAGGCCAGCCGTCAGTACACGACGCGTTTTCGCCAGTACCAGCTCGTTGCTTTCGGCATACAGTGCACGACGCTCGGAGTGGCCGATAATAACGTACTGGCAGCCTACGTCAGCGAGCATGGCAACAGACACCTCACCGGTATAAGCACCGGCCTCTTCGCTGGCACAATTCTGTGCACCCACCTGGAGCTGACTTTGTTCAAGCCCTGCAACCACCTGACCCAGATACGGAAACGGCGGACACACCACCAGATCGCGCTCCGGTGCATTCACTGCGACAACGGCATCAAGCCATGCAGCCGTTGTGTCGCTCGCAGCGTTCATTTTCCAGTTACCGGCAATCATCAAGCGACGCACGGGATACTCCCAAATTCAAAGAGCGCAGATACTATCCAAGAAGCGTCCGCGAAACAAGCCGAAGCGCGCATTCACCCGCTCACCCCGGCCACCCAATAAGCAGTCCGTTCAACAATTCAGTTCTGCTTTACCCACTCAATTCAGATTCAACAACAGCAGCCAGCTGCTGTGCCAACGTTTTGGCCAGCGTGTCTGTTTCTGCCTCAATCATCACCCGCACCACCGGCTCAGTACCAGACGGTCGTAATAACACTCGACCGCGCCCAGCCAGAGTCGATTCAATATCCACAACGGCTTCTCGAATAGCGACCGACGTATTGATATCCATCTGTTTACTGCGCTGTACATTAATCATGACCTGCGGCATTTTGCGCATGCGCGTGTGCCAGTCATGTAACGAAGTGCCGGTTTCCATCAAGGCCGTCAGCACCTGCAACGCAGCCACAATACCATCACCAGTGGTCTGCACATCCAGTGCCAGCAAATGACCAGACGACTCTCCACCCAGACGCCAGCCTTGTTCATCCAGTTTTTGCATCACATAGCGGTCACCCACCCTGGCTCGCAAAAAAGGGATATCCAGCTCGCGCAGGCCCAACTCCAGGCCCATATTACTCATCAGTGTTCCGACCACCCCACCCCGCAAGCGACCGCTTTGCTGTGCATGGACAGCCATGATATACAACAGCTGATCGCCATCAACCAGTTCACCGCGATGATCCACCATCACCACCCGGTCACCATCACCATCAAAGGCGATGCCCAGGTCTGCACTTTCTTCCAATACCCGGCGGCGTAACAATTCTGGTTCGGTCGAACCCACATCACGATTAATGTTAAATCCGTCTGGCTGATTGGCCAGCACAATAATTTCGGCCCCCAGCTCAGAAAATACCGCCGGCGCTATCGCATAGGTTGCACCATGAGCGCAATCCAGCACAATTTTCAGGCCACGTAAATTCAACGAGCTGGCGGTTCCCTTACAGAACTCGGTATAACGCCCGGCCGCATCATTGATCCGTACCGCCTTGCCCAATTGCTGCGAATCGACACAAACCATGGGCTGCTGCAAATAGTGCTCAATGGCTTCCTCGGTCGCGTCAGGTAACTTTTGTCCCAGCCCGGAGAAAAACTTGATGCCATTATCATAATAAGGGTTGTGAGAAGCGCTGATGACAATCCCGGCCTGAGCACGAAACGTTCGGGTCAAGTAAGCTATACCCGGTGTGGGGATTGGTCCCAGCAAGGCAATATCAACCCCCGCTGCAGACAACCCGGCTTCAAGCGCCGATTCAAACATATAACCCGAGATACGGGTGTCCTTGCCAATCAGGATTTTGCTTTTACCCTGCTGAGAGAACACCTTGCCCGCCGCCCAGCCGAGCCGCATAACAAAGTCCGGTGTAATAGGGGCTTCACCTACCCGACCACGAATACCATCGGTACCAAAATATTGCCTAGCCATGAAGTACTCCCAACGTCGCCGACACTACTTTCATCGCTTCAACTGTTTCCTTAACGTCATGCACCCGTAGAATCCGGGCACCATTCATAGCACAAATCACCGCGCCAGCAACACTGCCCGTCACCCGCTGAGTCGGCTGTATTACACCGGTTACTTCAGCAATCATGCGCTTGCGGGACAAGCCCGCCAATATTGGCAGACCCAGCCGGGCAAACGCTTGTAGTCGTCGCATCAATTCAAAGTTGTGTTCACAGCTTTTACCAAAGCCAAAACCGGGGTCAACCAACAGCCGGCTGCTATCGATTCCGGCCGCCAGACAGGCTTGAATTCGCTGCTCAAGAAAACCGTAGACCTCGTCAACAACAGAGTCGTAGTACGGGGCTTGCTGCATGGAATCCGGCTGCCCTTGCATATGCATCAGGCATATCGGCAAGCCAGACGCCGCAGCAGCTTCGATCGCGCCATTCCGCCCCAGTGCACGAACGTCGTTAATCAAATGCGCGCCTGCCACGGCAGACTCAGCCATCACCTCAGCCGTACTGGTATCAACAGAAATAACCACATCGAGCTCTCGGGCAATGGCCGCAACAACAGGCACCACCCGATCCAGCTCTGCCGATGTCGACACCGGATCGGCACCAGGCCGGGTAGATTCACCACCAATGTCGATTATTTCAGCACCGTCAGCAACCAGACGCGCAGCCTGACGCAAAGCAGCCTCCAGACTGTTGTAGCAGCCACCATCAGAAAAAGAATCAGGAGTTGTATTCACGATCCCCATCACCACCGGGCGAACAAGGGACAACTGGCGTTTACCACATTGAAGAATCACTGCGTTTTTTATCCATTCAGATAGCGGAGAACCATCCTGTTTCCACACACGTGTAACTAAACCGGCTCGTCCATCTCCGACCACGGCAAATTGACTCAGGGAAACCTCTGAACCCGTATTGGCAACGTACAAAAACAGAAACAGCCAGAAACAATCAGAAACAGAAAGAGCGGCGACTGCCGCTCTTTAAAAACCAAACAGAAGCTGTCAACGATCGCTGGCAGTTTCTCCGGCTGCATCATCATCTGGATCCTGTGCCATATCGCGACTTTCTTCGCTGGCAGGTGCAGAAGGCCCTGAGGAATTGCGGTCATCCCATGACTTTGGCGGGCTCGGCTTACGTCCAGACATGATCTCGTTGATCTGATCTGCATCGATCGTCTCATATTCCATCAAGGCGTCTTTCATCAGCTCGAGCTTGTCACGATTTTCTTCCAGAATGGTCGCTGCACGCTGATAACAACGATCCAGCAGGCCTTTGACTTCAGCATCAATCACTCGCGCGGTATCGTCTGAAAGATGGGACAACTGGCCACCACCTGCCGCTCCCAAATAGCCTTGCTGCTCTTCTTCGGTGTACAGCTGTGCGCCCAGTTTCTCGGACAACCCCCACTTGGTAACATAGTTGCGGGCATACTTGGTCGCACGCTCAATGTCGTTGGAAGCACCTGTCGTAACACCATCCCGACCCAGAGTCATCTCTTCAGCAATACGTCCGCCATAAAGCGAACAGATATTGCTTTCGATACCACGTTTGCTGATGGAATGACGATCTTCTTCAGGCAAGAACATAGTGACACCTAGTGCCCGTCCACGCGGAATAATCGAAACCTTATAAACAGGGTCATGCTCCGGCACCAGACGCCCAACAATGGCGTGACCTGCCTCATGATAGGCTGTGTTGGTCTTTTCTTTCTCCGACATCACCATGGTCTTGCGTTCGGCACCCATCAGGATCTTGTCCTTGGCTTGCTCGAACTCTTCCATGGTAACGTGATTGCTGTTTGCACGTGCCGCAAACAACGCTGCTTCATTCACCAGATTCGCCAGATCTGCACCGGAAAATCCTGGCGTACCACGGGCAATCACAGAAGCATTAACATTGTCTGCAACAGGTACTTTACGCATATGCACCTTGAGGATTTGCTCACGGCCACGAATATCCGGCAAACCGACCACCACCTGGCGATCGAAGCGACCAGGACGCAACAGCGCAGGGTCGAGTACATCAGGGCGGTTAGTAGCAGCAATCACAATAATGCCGTCGTTAACCTCAAAGCCGTCCATCTCAACCAGCAACTGGTTCAGGGTCTGTTCGCGCTCGTCGTTACCGCCGCCAATCCCAACACCACGAGAACGACCAACGGCATCGATTTCATCAATAAAGATAATACAAGGTGCCTGCTTCTTGGCCTGATCAAACATATCCCGCACACGGGATGCACCCACGCCAACAAACATTTCGACGAAGTCAGAACCGGAGATGGAGAAAAACGGCACCTTGGCTTCACCTGCAATCGCTTTGGCCAGCAGGGTTTTACCGGTACCGGGCTGCCCCACCATCAAGACACCACGGGGAATCTTGCCTCCCAGTCGCTGGTACTTGCCAGGGTCACGCAGAAATTCAACCAGCTCTTTAACGTCTTCCTTCGCTTCATCGCAACCAGCCACATCTTCAAAGGTGGTTTTGATCTGGTCTTCACTCAGCAGCTTGGCCTTGCTTTTACCAAAGGCCATCGGGCCTCCGCGACCGGAACCGCCCCCTTGCATCTGACGCATGAAAAACATAAACACCGCCAGAATGATCAAAATAGGCAGCGACGCCAGCAGTAACTGGGTAAAGAAGCCCTGTTTTTCAGGCTTTTCACCAACCACCTTGACCTGATTATTCAGCAGCGTATCCATCAGCTTGTCGTCATAAGCTGGCAGTACAGTTTCAAACGACTCACCATTGCTGCTGGTGCCGGTAATGTTCTGACCCGCAATCGTAACGCGCTCAACCTGGCCGCTTTCAACAGCAGTGATAAATTCTGAGTACGACAGTTCATTACCACGCCCGACGTTCTGGAAGTTGTTAAACACCATCATCAGGACCGCAGCAATCACTGCCCACAGTACGAAATTCTTTGCCATGGGTGGCACTACCTCTCTATTACAGGCGTATAACGCCTTGATTCTGTCTTAGCTTAGCAAGCATCCACTAGCCACGGAAACCTTTCGCAACAATATAGACCTCTCGAGACCTGGGCCTGGACGCCTTGGGCTTGCGAATCAGCACTTTATCAAAGGATGCACGAAGATCCTTGAGGTAATCATCATACCCTTCTCCCTGAAACACCTTGGCGACAAAATTGCCACCAGGACTTAACACTTGCCGCGCCATATCCAGCGCCAGCTCAACCAGATACATCGCACCGGGCTGATCAATCGAACTCACTCCACTCATGTTGGGGGCCATATCTGAAATTACAAGGCCTACCCGATTGGAACCGATACGTTCCATCAGTACATTAAATACTGATTCCTCGGTAAAATCGCCCTGAATAAAGTCAACCCCTGCTATCGTGTCCATAGATAAAATATCAGAGGCAATCACCGTACCCTGCTCCCCAACCCGCTGCACCACCACCTGCGACCAGCCTCCAGGAGCCGACCCCAGATCAATCACGGTCATGCCGGAGCGCAGCAGCTGATCTTTTTCATCCAGTTCAATCAATTTGTAGCTGGCACGGGTTCGATAACCATCCTGCTGTGCCTTCTGGACATACATATCGTCCACATGTTCCTTTAACCAGCCTGCGCTGGATTTGGATCGTGCCATAGGGGTTTGCCTTCCGGTCAGATATACTCTTGCGTCATACCCTGTTCATCAGGGCAGATTATTTTAACACTCTCACCCGAGGGCCGGACAAACAAATGCCGCTCACCAACGAACAAAAGAAAGCGTATCGCGCTATTGGCCACAACCTGAACCCGGTTGTTACCGTTGCCAGCAATGGCCTGAGCGAAGGCGTGCTCGAAGAACTTAATCGCGCACTCGACGACCACGAGCTGATCAAAATCAAGGTATCCGTGGGCGACAGAGATCTGAAAAAAGCCGTCATTGCCGAGCTGCTCGGAATCACCAAAGCCATGCTGGTACAGCAGATTGGCAATACGGCACTGTTGTTGCGCCGCAATCCACGCGCCAAGATCAACCTGTCTAACCTGCAGCGTGGCGATAGCAAGCCCTGACCCCGCTCTGGCCACGATGCATCGAGATATCGTGGCCTGCTTTTTCCTGTATTAATAAAGATTTACCCGAATTCACAACACGGATCTGGGCGCCAGCATCACCCACACCGCGCCGAGAACACACAGCGCATGCAGTACCATCATCTGCAGCTTCCACCAAGGCATCAGGCCAAAATACAGCAGCGATAACAGCAACATGACCAGTAACAACTGAACCGCTCTTGAGTCCCACTGAAGGATTCGACCAAACGCTGCCAGCACTACCATCAAGGCGGCGACCGCCACCCCCACCGCAACCATCCAGTGCATAACAACCAAACCATGATGGGGGAAATAGCCCTGTTGCTCCAGTAACGGCCGTACCAGCCAGGCACACACCCAAATTCCTCCCAGCCAGAGAGTGCGTAACACCATTAAATAATCCCGAACCACAAGAAACCCTCACCCGACTGGCAAGCTCCAATTTCCGCATGTGTCGCCCTTGATTTCAAGAAACAAAAACAGCTCAGGGAAAAACATCCATGAATATTTGGAATATGACAGCAATCTGTCGATAATAGGCAAAAACAAGGTAGCCAAGAATGACAGACATCCTGATAACAGGCACCGGCCTGTATACCCCCAGCGAAAGCATCAGCAACGAAGAGCTGGTAGCGGCCTACAATACCTGGGCAGAACAACACAACAGCGATAACGCCAGCGCCATTGCCGCCGGAGAAACCAGCGCCGCACCACTCTCAAGCGCCGAATTCATTGAAAAAGCCTCTGGTATCAAACACCGCTACACCATGCACAAACAAGGCATGCTGGACATCAAGCGCATGCGCCCGACTTTTGACCCAACCAGGGAAGGCGAAGAACCCGAAGCCGTCACCATGGGACTGGCCGCAGCACGTGCCGCGCTGGCAGCGGCCAACCTGCAACCAGCCGACATTGACCTGCTGATCGTCGCCTGCACCAATCATCAACGTGCCTACCCATCGATTGCAGTTGAAATCCAGCACAAGCTGGGCTGTTCTGGCTATGCCTACGATATGGGGATCGCCTGCTCATCCGCCACCTTTGGATTGATCAGTGCTTACAACGCCCTCAAAGCCGGAACCGCCAAACGCGCCCTGCTCGTTAATCCAGAATTTGTAACCCCTCAGGTCGACCTGACCTCGCGGGATAGCCATTTTATTTTTGGCGATGTCGCCACAGCAGCGGTACTGGAACCGGAACACCACAATGACAAACAATCCGGCTTCCGAATTCTGGACACCCAACAGCTCACCCGTTTTTCCGATAATATCCGTTGCGACGGCAATTATACCGACCATTGTCAGGACGCCCTGCCCGACAGCCGCCCCTACTTCAAACAAGAAGGACGCAAGGTATTCAAGGAATTGCTGCCGCTGGTCACCGACTTTATAGAACGCCAGCTGAGCCAGAACCAGCTAAGCGCCAGCGATTTGAAGCGCATGTGGCTGCATCAGGCCAACATCAATATGAACCTGTTCGCCGTAAAAAAACTGCTTGGACGGCTGCCGGAAAATAACGAAGCCCCTGTCGTACTGGACGAATTTGCCAACACCGCCTCTTCCGGCTCCATCATTGCGTTCCATCGCCACCAGAATGATTTTGAAGCGGGCGACAAGGGCCTGATCTGCTCATTCGGAGCGGGCTATTCCATTGGCAGCCTGCTGGTAGAAAAATGCTGACTACCCAAAACCACTACACGGACAAGCAGTTAACACCGAGTTGGAATTTTCATTTTCATACCGTGAACACCAACAAGCCGATGCACCAACAAGACACAAAACGCAAATAACCCGAAAACAATAGAAATCTGCCGAATTCATAACCCAAAACAGCCGATTGCTATTATTTCCTTTATTTCAAGTAACCTTCATTAGCGTTAAACAAACCGCTGTGTCATCTTACCCGGCACTTTGAAGAACATGCCATAACAACGAGGAAGCGTGCATGACTCGCCAACATTCTTACGATCGCGAAGCCCTTTTATCTTGCGGTCACGGTCAACTTTTTGGTGAAGGGAACGCCCGTTTGCCATTGCCCAATATGCTGATGATGGATCGCGTCACCAACATCAGCAACGAAGGCGGAAACTATGGTAAAGGTGAAATTGTTGCCGAACTGGATATAGATCCATCACTGTGGTTTTTTGATTGCCACTTTGAAAGCGACCCGGTGATGCCAGGCTGTCTCGGACTCGACGCCATGTGGCAATTGGTAGGCTTCTACCTTGGCTGGCGCGGCAACCCAGGCCGAGGCCGAGCACTGGGTAGCGGAGAAGTCAAATTTCGCGGACAAGTCTTGCCGACCGCTAAAAAAGTAACTTATCGCATTAGCATCAAACGCGTGATGGAACAGAAACTGGTCATGGGCATTGCCGACGCCAGTATGGAAGTTGATGGTCGTGAAATTTACACCGCCAAGGATCTTCGCGTTGGCTTGTTTACGTCAACAGAAAATTTCTAAAAACCCCATCCTCTGCAATGTTGCGGTGTATTACGCCTGAGGCTAATACACCCTACCAAGAACCTCCTACCAATTGTAGCGCTCTTCAGCGCTAAAATTTGCGGTGGTGTATTACGCTTGGCGGCGCTTGTTAACAACTAACGACAAAATTTCCCAATCTTGTTCCATGGTAACTTGGCACAGAGCAAATACAGTTTGTCAGTATGTTTGGCAGCCTGAACAGCCTGGCTGAATGTATTACCACCCGGTAATTGGACTTGTTGTAAAACCCAACCCTGCTGATCAATACGAAGCTTATCCCACTCCAGAAAAGCATACTGAAACAAATTAAGGTACAAGCCGCGCTCATTAGGGGCTATTTGCATCAATTGATCCAAGCGATCCTGAATGCGCTTTGCAGGAGCATTGTAGGCGACCTCGGCAGCCAAAGCGGACAAGGGATAATAAGGCCAATCCGGGCGTAACCTTGCCGCAGAATCCCAATAAGCCGCCGAGCGCTCCAGCACTTCCGTTCTGACAGCACCTTCCAGCAGCATCCCTTGTTGATGAAAATACAGGCCCTGTGCCTCATAGATATCCGGGATACCCAACACATCCAGATTTTCAGCCACATCCAGCCAAGCGTTATTAGCAGAAGGAAAAACGTTTGTGCGCTCCCCCATTAGCACCAATGAATGTACAAACGACAGATACACACACATCACAATAACAGGCACAGCAGGCAGCCAAAAGAAGCGACCGAACACGACCAACCAGGCGGGCGTGTTCAGCACAGTAACAGCCCTGGAATCAGGACTGTTTGTCGTTGGAGGTATAACCGTAGGCATCGTAATAACCTGCATAGTAGCCATAGCCACTGTAACGAGCCTCTTTATTGACATCCAGCTGGTTCAGCAACACACCAAATATCCGCGCATTCGACTCATCCAGCTTGGTCAAACTGCCTTTAACCCACTTATCCTTGGTTGCATCCGCTTTAACAACATACACAACGCCATCAACCAATGTTGAAAGATACAAAGCATCACTCACCAACCGCATAGGTGCAGAGTCGATAATAATACGCTGATACCGGCCACGTAATGTATCCAGCAACTGTTCGAAATTCCGAGAACTCAACAGCTCCAGCGGATTCGGTGGAATTGGCCCGGATGGAATAACGTCGATATTCAGTTCTTCCATATGATGGATACATTCTTCCAAAGTATCCGGATACGCCACCGCATTCGACAAGCCTTTACTGTTATGGGGCAAACCCAGCTTCTTCGCCATGGTCGGTCGACGCATATCCGCATCAATCAACAGGGTCTTTTCCATTTGCCCATAGGCTTCAGCCAGGTTGGCAGAGGTTGTGGTTTTACCTTCGCCTGGTACGGAAGACGTCAACAGCACCACCTTGGACGAATGCTCCAAACCAGCCAGGGTCAAGCTGGTACGCAAGGTTCGAACCGACTCAGAAAATCCGTGTAACGAATCATCTGAAAACGCCCGTACCAACCGCCCCTCTTCAAGACCCAGTTTTTCCAATACCGATTCTTCGATCATCGGTAGCATACCCAGCAACGGCACACCCAATTTGCGGTCGACGTCTTCTGCATTTTTAAGTGTGGCATCCAATGCATCCAGCAAAAATGCCAAGCCAACACCAAACATCAAACTGACCACCAACGCCAAGGCCACAACCAGCTTTTTATTCGGTTTAACTGGAATTTTTGGTAATACTGCGGGATCGGAAATACGTGCGTTCGCTGTTTGCAAATCACCCGTTTCGGTGGTTTCACGAATACGGTTAAAAAAGGTTTCGTACATGGTGCGATTGGCGGTCACTTCACGGGTGTATTCGTTTAGCGCGAATTCCGTACGGTTCAAATTACGCACGTCCTTGATTTTATCTGCCAGTGCTTTTTCCAGCGCAGCTTCCTTGATTTTGGCCGAGGAATATTCTTTCTCTATCCCTGTTGCGATGCGTTTCATTTGTGTTGCAACCGAATCTCGTACCGCATCCAGATCGGATTGCGCCGCAATCATCTTCGGGTGCTTGGAACCGTAACGCTTGGAAAGCTCGGATACTTTTAATTCGGCATTGGTTTCATTCTCACGCAGCTTTACAACCAAAGGGTTACTGAGAATTATCGGAAAACTGCTCAAACTGTTGTAACTACGGTCAGCCAGGGAGTTAAGCTGCCGATAAACTGTTTCAGCCTCCAGGCGCTTGGAGCTTGCATCGACCAGACGTTTTGTAATTTCATCCAGCTGTTTAGACACCAGGGTATCAACACCAGCAACATCAATTATGTCGTTGGCCTCACGATAATTCTGCAACTTGTGTTCGGAATCCTCCAATCGTTCTTTCAATCCACCCAAACGTTCCGACAACCAGGCAGCCGCCTGTTGGGTTAAACCCACACGAGCTTCCATCTGTGACTGAATATACGCATTGGCCATCGCATCGGATGCAACCTGAGCCAATTCTGGATCACGACTCTCGACTGAAATTTTTACCAATTGAGTTTTACGCAACGGGTCTATTGAAACGGCTTGCCAAAATGTATCAACAGTAGCAGCTAGAATATCGGCATCGGTTGGCAGTTCGCTTTCACCAAAGATGTACTCCTTGATGGAAAACGATTTTTTGTTTGCCGGATGATACGGATTAAATTCTGGATTTTTTATCAAGTTCAGTTTGAGTGCGACCCGCTTGGCTAGTTCACGGGATTTCAGAATTTCAAACTGGGTCTGAAAGTATTCCGAAGACTGACCACTCAAGCCATACACTTCTTCGATAGACAAAATCTTGGCTTCTTCTGCTTCAATCAACAAGGTGGTTGTGGCCTGATAAATCGGCGTCATCGACATCACTACCAAAACCGCAATCAGGGTCGCCACCGCGCTAAGGGCAATAATTTTGCTTAAATGGCGGCGAAATACATGCCAGTAATGCACCAAATCAATCACTTCGACCGACTGAGATGCTGAAGAGCCAAATCTTGGTGTTTTCTCATTCATATTCATAAGTCAATCAGAAGAAACTCTGCTCCACAGTAATCACATCGCCAGGCTGAACTACGTCGTAAAGCTTCACCGTCTTCTTCTCCTTACTGCGTTGCGCATCTTCAGCAATAGATTCATAGGGGCTCTGGTCGTGCATCACAAAAATTTTGCCTTTCGAAGCCCGCTCAGTAAAACCACCAGCAATGGAAATCGCCTTATCAATAGTCAAACCGGGATGAAAGGCATAGCTTCCTGGCTTCTCCACCTCTCCGGTAACATAAAAGGGGCGGTACTCAACAATCGATACCGTCACGCTGGGATCAAGTAAATAGGGTCCTTTTAGCCGCTTAATCAGGTTTAGCTCCAGTTCCTTCGGGCTTAACCCGGCAACGGTGACATCACCTAACAAAGGGAAAGAAATATCGCCAGACAGACCAATACGAACATCCAGACTCAGGTCAGGTTCGTCGTATACACTGATCTGAATAAGATCACCAGCACCCAAGCGGTACTGGTTAGGGTTCGCCATCGCAGCGAAAGAGAGGAAGAAAACAATAATCAGGCCGGACAACCGCAGCATTAGGACATCCTGTAAACAGCTAACCAAAAAAATCATCGGCCTGAAAACAGGCCGATGATTTACAAGCATAAAGTGCGACAGCTTAGAACGCCAGATTCACACCCAACGACAGTACTTGCAAGTCATAGTCAAGACCTGCAGTATTTGAATTACGAGATGCCTTCTCCAGACCCCCTTTTACATCCAGCACTTTATTAGGAGAGTATATACCCGCAATACCCATGGTGGTGGTTTTGTCTTGACGGTCACTAGCAGTTCCGGTCAGAACTACAAAGTTATCCTTATTCAACGACAGGTTTGCCTTTAAAGCCCACATTGGTGAAAAGGTGTGATCCCAAGTAACCGCAGTATACTGGTTCGCGTTGTAGCTACCCGGACCAGTGGTTTCGTTGGCTGATTCGCTGGTGGTGATATTCAGTACTGAGTAAGAACGCGGTGTCCAGGTAACGCCGGCTTCCCAGGCAAAGCGGCTATCACTGTCAACAGAGGAGTGGTCAAAATCACGTTTGGTGGTACCGATTTTGAAGTCGCCGGTCGTTTTACCGGCGATGTCCCAGCTGGCGCCTGCCAACAGCGTCATGATGCTACCATCTTTGATAGAACCGGAATCTTCAGAGTAAGAAATACCGGCATTACGCAACTCAAACAACACTCGCGTGGCAGAACTCACTTTCAGACCGAGCTTTGCACCAAAGGTGGTTTTGTCGTAGTTCAACGCATCAGTAAGAGATGAATTGTTGGAGTAATCTTTGGTGTAAGTTGATGCATAGGCTGTGACATTAGCAAAGGCAGAAGCTGCACCATAGGTATAATCGCCACCTAAAGTCAGCTCACTGAATTCACTAGGATCAACCGTAGTCTGGCCTACTAGGGAACCGGAACCACGAGGGTCATGACTTTTATTAAGGGAAAAATCCAAGCCTATCGCCTGGCGGGAAGTCATTTCAACATCTCCCCCCAGAGTCAGCAACTGATCGAGGTAGTTGTCGTCAGAGTCGGCATCGTAGGAAGCGCTCGTCAACTCATAATAGGCTTTTAACTGAGTGACACCCAGATCTGCTTTCAACGCCACATTCGGGCGAATTGCCGTAATACTAGAGCTAGTTTCGTCGTTTTCTTGCAGATAAATATTGCTATTGTCACTGATGGATACTTCGACACCTGGCAGCAAAGTCACCCCGCTTCCAAGCATGATTCCATCCGGCTGAACTGCATACGCGACCGTACTCACGGACGCCATTGCAAACAAAGGTAGCTGCCAAGCTTTCATATCGATCCTCTCATAACTGGCTGATAAAAGTTTTACGTCTGCCAGAGTCTCTGGCGTCCAAAATTTGGGCAATTATGACTGTTACTTACAGAAATTAACAGTACGGCAACTTTCTAATTGCCTCAAAAATGCATCATTGCGGTGAAATTTTCACCAAGTCATCCTGCAGGAAGCAAAGTCACCCTCTGAGACCTACAAAGCTACCGACTAAACCGGCTAAATCGACAGGCATCCAGCTAACCGCAAAGATCCAGGAACACTCCAAGGCAGCATCGGCAAGCTGGGACTAACATACCCTTGCAATCTGCTACCGCGCCACAACAACAGAACCAATCAGGTAAGAAGCGTGCCCAATCCCGACAAAACATCAGCCTCGCGGCATAGCCTTTACAAATCACGGTACAACCTGAGGAATATTACACTCAGGATATGAATAAAACATGAATTACAAGCAGCTAAAATTACAAGTAATAATCATTCGTAAATTCATAAAATAACCAAAAAACGAAGTTTGAACCGGCACCATGCCATTTCACTATATTCACACTGAGACTGACTACCTCGAGACCATCTAGATAATGATTATCTCTACAATCATCCTATTATCCCTGCCTAGCACTTCATCGAACCATACTTATTCAAACCAGGGTCACTCTACTCAGACAAATATTAGTGAACGTGACTTCCGGTAAATCCCTTGAAAAAAGTCAAAAATACAATTTTCACATCCATCCATAACGACCAATTACGAATATATTCCAAATCGTAATCCACCCGACCAGACATTTTATCCAGTGTATCCGTCTCACCACGGTAACCATTAATCTGGGCCCAACCGGTGATTCCTGGTTTGACCTTGTGCCGCAACATGTAGTAGGGGATCAGTTTGCGGTATTCCTCATTGTGTGCAACCGCGTGCGGTCTGGGGCCAACCACAGACATACGCCCTTGCAACACATTAATAAACTGGGGTAGTTCATCCAGAGAGGTTTTGCGAATAAACGCTCCTACTGGAGTAATCCGGGCGTCGCCCTTGCGCGCCTGAACAACTTTGTCAGAGTTTTCCATCACACTCATGCTTCTGAACTTCCACACCTGAATTTTCCGCCCATCCAGCCCGTAACGGTACTGTTTAAAGATAACCGGCCCAGGGGAAGTAAACTTTATCGCCGCAGCAATCACCAACATCGGCAAGGTAATCACACTTAGCACCCCCACCGAAAAAACAACATCAAACAGACGCTTAAGCACGTCATTAAAGCCAAATATCGGTGTATCGTAAACACTAATGGTTTGCATATTCCCCACTTCGCTAAGTCGGGCGTGAATAAGATTAAATGTGAAAAAATCTGGAATCAAATGTACCGATGCCGTCGTGTCGCCACAGTGCTGCAAAATCTCATCAATACGCTTTTGAGCTTTGAGTGGTAACGCCAGAAAAATAACTTCAAATTCACCATTCTGTGTTCTACTTATTAGCTCGGCAATTTGCCCTTCCAGAACAATATCCGGGTATTCTTCCAGCACCCTATTATTGTTACGATCATCAAAAAAGCCGCCAAATACATAGCCCAACTCCGGGGCCGACTCCAGCTGGTGTCGCATTGCCAAAGCGCATTCGTTTACCCCAACAATTGCGGCCCGTCGAGTATTGATCCCCTTGGCACGCAAATAGCCCAGCAAACGGCCAAAGCCAAAACGCCATAACATCATCGACACCGCCACCGACAGCATCCAACCCCCAGTAACCACCCTGGAGAAATCTGATGTCACCTTGGCAAAAAATGCCAGCGCGGTCAGCCCAACACACACCAACACCCAAGCTGCCCCCGCCACAGAGAGAATATGCAGAGCAGAGGTACCACGCCAGGATCGGTATACTCCGAACAACTCGGCGATTAACAGATAGGAAATAGACGACAGCAAGCCGGCAGAAAAATAAATAAACGACATGGACTGGCCGTAGGCCCACAGGCACAACGGTAACAACCCCAGAATCAGCACGATATCCAACAAGCGAAACAAGGCACCGTAGGTGTTTTGATGAGATCGAATCATTCCCTGAGTAGTCATTTCACTCTTCTCTGTAACATCACGTAACTCAACTTAAACAAATCTATCAGAACCATTCGCCAGTCGCCACCTGATCTTTTGCTACTCATGGCTAGCACCGGGTATAAAGAGATGTCTGCTCTCTGGCTCCGACCAATGCTAACCAGCAAAATTATCACGACTACACCGTGAACTGTCTATCATTTTTAAAATTTTATTGAGGGTATTTTGAGTAGAAAGCCGTATGTTAGCCTCTATCGCTCTCCACCACTTATTTAGTGCTCTTTCTCACTACACACATACAGACCACGCCATCCGCTCAGCTCCCTCAAAATCGGTATCTTACTCTTGTGCAGTATTCGTCTTGGGTATTTTAACTAATGCCTGTGGCAATAACGCTTGCAATTTGGTTTTTAGCGCCTGTTTGGAATCCGCATCGCCATGTACAATCCGAATATCTCCTGGGGGATGGCGCATCCGGGTGGCAAAATTTATTAAATCTTTTTGATCAGCATGGGCACTGTATCCAGACAGCGTGTGAATATTGGCCTGAATCGTTACACGTTTACCATCCAGCACCACATACCCGCCTTCTGGCCCCCAGCGCTGAATATCGCGACCTGGTGTACCACGGGCCTGATAGCCAACAAACAACACATCCGTTCTCGCATCTGGCAATAAGGCTTTCAGGTAGTTAACCATACGGCCACCAGCGCACATGCCACTGGCAGCGATCACAATGGCCGGCCTGCCCGTACGTCGTAAATAACCAACCGTTTGCAGATGTTCTTCGTGGGAGTTGATGGTCAGTAACTGCTCGAACGACAACGGATGACGGCCCCGCTCCAGCCTTCCACGAGCCTCGGCATCCCACAGCTCACTAAGACGACGGTATTGGCGGGTAAACTCAGCCGCAAGTGGCGAATCGACCACCACATCGATATATTCGGATAATGGCGACTGTTGCGGCGAAGACTTGCCAAGCCGATAAAAAATATCTTCCAGCTCGTACAACAACTCTTGCGTGCGCCCAATCGAAAACGCCGGAATCAAAATAGTCCCGCCATCACGCAAACAGCGCTCGAGTAGCGACTGCAAGCGTTTTTGCCGAACCCGGCGACTATCGTGAAGACGGTCGCCATAGGTACTTTCAATCACAAGAGTGTCGGCACGATACGGCGGCTTGGGTGCGGGCAATAAAGGCGAATACGGTGCCCCCAAGTCTCCTGAAAAAATCACTCGCTGGCGGTCACGCACTCGACGTCCGTTACCAATATCCAGTTCAATGTAGGCAGAACCCAGAATATGGCCAGCCACCCGAAAACGTGCCCTCACCGGCGCAGAGGAGAATTCGAAACCGGACACATCAAACCATTGATCGTAGGGTAGCGGCACCAGTAACGCTTTCAGGGTTTTTATTATCTGAGCGATAATCGAGCGATTGCGGGTAACTCCCACCTTGAGTGCATCTTCAATAACCATTGGCAATAATTCACAAGTTGCCACTGTGGCATAAATCGGCCCGTTAAATCCGGCAGCCAACAGATAGGGAATACGGCCAACGTGATCAATATGGCAATGTGTGACCAGTAGCGCTCGCACAGTACTCACGTCAAAATCGATACGGGTGCGATCCAGCTCCGTATCTGGCCCATCCGACGAAGTCGCCTCTGCCCCCTGGAACAAACCACAATCAACCAGAAGGGACTCACCACTATCGACCGTTAGACGATGACAGGAACCCGTTACTCCCGTAACAGCTCCGTGATGAATAATGTTGTAGTTATAGGTGTCGTTATAGGTGTCGTTGTACATAGCTCCTCCTTGAGATAACGCCGACTAACTCCGTTAGCTATTTTTAAAAATGACTGCTTTCGAAACTGAATTCGATTCTCTCATGCAGGAGCGGGCTTGCCCTTGCTTGAAACGGATGGATGACCAATGACATCCACCGGACACTGGACGCAAACGCCCTCCTACAGGTTTCCTACCAATCCTCGTCTACCAATTAAGCTAATGGTGTTGCGTACTCACTTGCAAATCCTGATCGATCCATCAGGCATCACCACCAAATAAATCCCGCGTGTAGACCTTGGCCTCGACATCAATAAGATCAGGCGACATGCGGTTCGCAACAATCACGTCGCACTCTTGTTTAAACGCATCCAGATCCTGAACCACCCGAGAATTAAAGAAGCTGTCTTCTTTAAGCACAGGTTCGTATACCACAACCTCAACGCCCTTGGCCTTGATACGCTTCATAATACCCTGAATCGCCGACGCCCTGAAATTGTCAGAGTCAGACTTCATCACCAGGCGATAAATCCCCACCACCCTGGGAGTGCGTCGCAAAATCGAATCCGCAATATGATCCTTACGGGTTCTGTTGGCATCAACAATGGCGCGAACCAAAGTACTTGGTACTTCCTGAAAGTTTGCCAGCAACTGCTTGGTATCTTTCGGTAAACAATAACCGCCATAGCCAAACGACGGATTGTTGTAGTGAGTACCAATACGAGGGTCAAGCCCCACCCCTTCGATAATCTGACGGGTGTTCAGGCCGTGCGTCTCTGCGTAGCTATCCAGTTCGTTAAAGTACGCAACGCGCATCGCCAGGTAAGTATTGGAGAACAACTTCACCGCCTCCGCTTCGGTCGAATCGGTAAACAGAATATCAATATCCTGTTTAATCGCCGCATCAGACAGCAGACGAGCAAACACTTGCGCGCGCTCGGAACGTTCGCCAATAATGATCCGGGAGGGATAAAGGTTATCGTGGAGTGCCTTCCCTTCACGCAAAAACTCCGGAGAAAAAATCACATTGGCACAATTCAGATCCTGCTTCAGCCGCTCGGTAAAACCTACTGGCACCGTAGATTTAATAACCATCACCGCATCAGGATTGATAGCCATCACATCACGAACCACACTTTCCACGGTTGAGGTATTAAAGTAGTTGGTTGCGGTATCGTAATCGGTCGGCGTCGCAATAACGACATAAGAGGCATCAGCATAGGCCTCTTGCTTATCAAGAGTCGCCCGAAAATTCAGCGGCTTTTCTGCCAAATAGTGCTCGACCTCCACATCGACAATGGGAGACTGCTTGTTGTTCAGCATCTCCACCTTTGCTGGAATCACATCCAGCGCGACAACTTCATTGTACTGAGCCAACAACATGGCATTGGACAATCCGACATAACCCGTGCCTGCAATGGCGATTTTCACAATATTAATCCGTAAACCATAAATTAAAACATCAAACCTGACATCGTCAGCAGCACCAACATAACTTATGTGTTAATAATCTTGCTGACGCATTCCAAACACTGATTCACCAGTGCTTTAGCCTGCAGATAATTCCCAGCCTCGGCATAACAGCGTAATTCCGGCGCATTCCCGGAAGGCCGAAGGTGCACAATATCACCAGAAGACAGGGTTACCCGCAGTCCATCAGTTGTGTCTGCAGATACAGCTTCACCTGGCAAGTGCAACAACTCAAGCATCGCGTTGAGATTCTCAGCCCAACTGACAATCAATGCCTTGCTCTTGTCGGTCGGTACATCCTTGATTCGATCACTGGCGGTAAATCGTTCCGGCAATTCAGCTAACAACGCACTGATTGGCTTACCCTGCAAGGCACTACCAGCCAATAACATCAATGCAGGCAACAGAGCGTCTCGAGTTGGCAACGGAGCAATTATAGCAGCCCCCATTGCCACAGCACTCTGTAATAAAAAACCACCATTCGCCTCAAAACCGGCCACCCGTTCAAAACGTTCCGCCAGAACCGCCATACCCTCAATCACATAAGGAGACCCTATCCGCGTGCGTTTTACCTCGGCGAACAAGTCACTTTTTTCAATTGCGGTATTACAACTCACTGGCACCGCCAAAGCCTGAATATCAAGTGCACGGGCACATAAAAGCCCAAGTATATCACCGCGTAACCACTGGCCATGTTCATCTGCAACCAAGGGTCTGTCGCCATCACCGTCGGTTGAAAAAATCGCGTCCAGCTCATACTCAGACGACCAGGCAAGCGCTTGCTGCTGATCTTCTTCCGATACCGCCTCGGTGTCGATCGGCACAAAGGTATCTGTGCGACCCAAAGAAATTACCTCAGCACCTAATTTTTTCAGTACCTCAGCGTTTAATTCACGCCCAGCCGCCGAGTGCTCGTACAGGCCGATACGCTTACCTTGCAACAAGTCTGGCGCAAACAATTGTGTATAGCGCTCCATATACAATTGCCGTGCTCTCGCAGACTCACCAGGTAACACTGACTGAACCGGTTTAACCTCTACTTCCGCCTGCAGAATAGCCTGTTCGTCAGCTTTGCTGATTTCACCATCCGGGCGATAAAACTTGATGCCGTTACGATCAAAAGGAATATGGCTACCAGTAATAACGATAGCTGGAATACCATCCTGCATCGCCTGCAATGCCACCGCAGGTGTCGGTAACACACCGTAATAATCCACCGTTACGCCAAGATCTGCAGCGGCTGCGGCACAAGCGGCAGCCATCGACGGACTACTGGGACGGCGGTCAATGCCAAGCGCTACGCGTTCTACGCTGAATTCTTGCTTCATTACACTTAGGAAAGCCAGCGTGAATGCAGCGCACACCGGGTCGGTAAACTGCTCGACCAGACCACGAGCGCCACTGGTGCCAAAGTTGATCCCTGATTCTAAAAGAATAGCGTTTGAATAGGTTTTCACTTGCTCCTCCCGAGAATTAAAAATAGTTTATCTATAAAATATCATTTTCTATGATTACTACAATATTTTAGGGATAATTTCTGCACGAATCTTCTGCATTTAAAGTTTTAAAATGAAAACTCGATGATCTATAAGTGTGCTTATTATAGAAATAAAGTCTACAGCAAGTTTTTTAAATCACTGTGATAGCCAAAAGATTTTGCCATTTCCATACGAAAGTCTTCCTATCCGAGCCAATAGCTACTCAAAGCAGTTTACTAAATCCAAAAAATCTTTACACAATCAAACCCGAATTCCGCCCAAAAGCCTGACATAAGAAAAATAAAGAATTGGAACGTAGACTATCGCTAAAGAAAAAACAACGCTCAATAAGGAAAAAATCACGCCCATATTTTCAAAATATAAAATTCCGTATAAAAAAATTGAAGAATAATAAAAAATAGCGTATATAATTGAGATCCCCACCAACAACAGCATACTAAATAAAATATCCAACTGTGCATAAAAAACAGCTATAGCCAGCCTTAAAAAACCAGACAAGAAGAGACCGGCAACACTATATAGTAAAAAGTCAAAGAAATCTTCTACAAAGACAGAGGAAAGTACACAAGTTAGAAACACAACACCCACGTTCACAAGTTGATTAACTAGTAACAGTTCGGGTTTATCTATACGAATGTATAAGCTGGCAACAAACCAAAGACTAACCTGAACAACAACCCCAAAAGAAAAGAGAACTGAAACCCTTGCACTTTCCAGCCAATTATTACCAAAGAAAATACCAATTATTTCATCCGAAAAAGCTCCTAACAAAGCCATAACTGGAGTAATAATAAGACCAACAAAAAAAACAAACCTAAAATATGAACCTCTAGGATCACAAGATCTAGCAACTAATGAATTTGCTACGGCATTAAGAGGAACCATAAATACATTATATATAGTAACAATCAATTTCCTTCCAACATCCAGTATCGCCAAACTGCTAGAGCCGTATATAAGAACCACAAACACTTCGTACATTTTCGAACCTGAAAAATTCAATATTTGAGAAAAAGAGATTTTCCACCCAAACTGCCAAAGCCTCTTAATGTCGGAGTAATCTACAATACTGCTCGTTTTAACTCCAACAAACCTCCGTAAAATAAAATAATCCGATATCACATAAACATACCTATAAACTATCAAAGAATATATACCAACACCCAAAAATGCCAAAATACAAGCAACAGAACCGGAAGATAAGGATATAATACTAGACCTAATTGCAATCTCTTTAAATCGAAAATCTCTTTGTAAAATAGCCATGTAAAATCCCGAAAAACAAGCTATGGATGGTTGTATCGATATCAAAAGAGACAGAAAGCCAATTTCCTTACCTGCAAATAAAAACATAATAGGAGACACAAAAAACAACATCAATATCAGTAAGAAAACTGACACAT
This sequence comes from uncultured Oceanobacter sp., assembly GCA_913061185.1. Lineage (GTDB taxonomy): Bacteria > Pseudomonadota > Gammaproteobacteria > Pseudomonadales > Oceanobacteraceae > Oceanobacter > Oceanobacter antarcticus. The sequence goes on along the minus strand of CAJXTI010000001.1, from coordinate 107,725 downwards.
ACTGAACAAACCTATAGCAATAAGACAACAATTTATTGGTTACTGCATCTTGCCTAACAATATATTCTTTTACTCCGAAAGAAGATAGATATCCTAAAAATTCTACTATTAAAAAAACCGCGACCAAATTACCAAAGTCCGCTACATCTACGCTACGAGATACTATCACGTAAACTACCAAGGCCATTATTTTTTCAAAAAATGCCCCTAGCACACTCCAAAACCCAGCCACCGCTATCATAATTCATCCATGCGAATAAAAATCAAGCAAAAATTTCCATGGGAAAGCTATCAATGAGTTTGTCGGTATTGAATTCGACACCCCCACCATTATAGTTGCTATTAATAGCATCAACTATCGAACCAAAACAAATTGGAGCTCGTCCAGTAGATAAATAATAATCATAGTATTTAAAACATGGTTCTTTAAGAGAGTCTGAAACATACCAAATCGCTTTTATCCCATATGCCTCCGCAACAATAAGACCATGAAGAGAGCTAGAAATTATAACATCACATCTAAGTATATCCAAAATAACATTTTTTGGACTCCGAAGAGGATCTATAACTAAAATCTCATCTGATTCAGGAATAATTGATTTGTCATTAAAATGCTTAACAATACCAAATTTATAGGTAGCCGTTTTTTTTCTATATTCAGGAAAGAGTCTTGGAAGCAACACGGCTGGGTCTCCAATAATTTCAGGCCTCCCCATACACAAAGAGGAATTAACAAACGATTGTGTTATAGGACCACGAACACCAGCAATAAACACCTTGTGCGGCTTGATTTTCCTCGCATGAAATTTCGGATTATTCAAGCCGACTCCCCAAGCAACATCACCCTCATTGATCAAATGAAGAACCGACCCTCCTGGATAAAATGTAGATTCATTGTGGTCGCCTCGCCGGACATTTATCCCTACTATCCTAACCACTATTTCGTAAAACAATTCGTCACCGAAATTTGGTTTACCTGTAGGATGACTCCAAGCATGAACTATAGTCTCATTAGAACTAATAAATCGCCGTTTTAAAGCAGTAATATTATAATTAAAAGATCCCACCAAAACCTCCATAAAAAATTAAAACTTTATCTACTAAAAAAGGAATAAAATTTTAAAAATCAAGCCCGACCGTACAAATCCTTGAAACGTACAATATCGTCTTCACCAAGATACGAACCCGACTGCACTTCGATCATTTCAAGTTCAATTACACCGGGGTTTTCCAATGCATGCACCTGACCGATAGGAATGTAGGTCGATTCATTTTCCGTCACCAGGTAAGTCTCTTCACCATTGGTCACCTTGGCAGTTCCAGACACCACGATCCAGTGTTCGGCACGATGATGATGCATCTGTACTGACAATTTAGCTCCCGGTTTGACTGTGATGCATTTGACCTGGTAACGATCACCACTGTCTACCGAATCGTACTTACCCCACGGACGGTATACCTCCCGGTGTTGCTCGTACTCCGAGCGTCCCTGCTGCTTGATTTGAGCAACAATTTTCTTAACTTCTTGCACCTTGTCTTTACTGGCAACCAGCAAGGCATCCGGTGTATCCACAATCACAATACCATCAAGGCCCAACGTTGTTACCAAGCGAGTATCGCTATACACAAAGCTGTTACTGGTATCTTCCAGAATAACGTCGCCACCACCCAGTGTGGCATTACCGTTCTCGCATTTTTCGGCAATATCCCAGAGTGCAGACCAGCTGCCAACATCACTCCAGCCAGCATCTAGTGGCGCAACCACGACCTGAGCCTCTCCAGCATCCAAAGCAGACAGCGGTTCCATAATGGCGTAATCGATCGATTCATCCGGGCATTGTGCAAAGGCTTCGGCATCGACCCGAACAAAGTCCATGTCGGCCACAGTTGCAGCCATCGCTTTAACACAAGCAGCATGAATATCCGGGCGGAACCGTTCCAATTCTTCCAGATAACGATCAGCCCGCACCATAAACATGCCACTGTTCCAGAAATAGTTTCCTGCATCCAGATACTGCTGCGCGGTTGCCTCATCCGGTTTTTCAACAAATGCCTGCACAACCTGACAGTCATTTTCAGCGTCTGATCCTGCCTGAATATAACCGTAACCCGTTGCAGCTTCGGTTGGCACAATACCCAATGTACCAAACTTGCCTGCTTTCACCGCTGGTAACAGCTGTTTGGCCGCTGCCTGGAATGCACTGACATTTTGAATAACATGATCGGCAGCCAGAATCAGTAGCACAGGTGCGGCTTCACCTTCCGGTAGATCTTTCATGACCTGCAACGCGGCCAATGCAATCGCTGGTGCGGTATTACGACCTACTGGCTCAAGTATAATCGACGTTTTCTTACCCCCCAGCAGCATTTGCTCTGCCACCAAAAAACGGTGATTTTCATTACAAATAACCACAGGGTCTTGATTCGACAAACCATCCAGACGCGCGGCGGTTTGCTGCAGCATGGTCAGCTGTCCGTTTAATTTTAAAAACTGTTTGGGGTAGGCAGTTCGTGACAGTGGCCACAAACGAGTGCCGGAACCACCGGCCATGATGACAGGTATCATGCTGTATATCCTTTATCTGGTTCGAAGTACCATTTGGTATGGCAGTGAACATCATCGCGCTCAAGCAAGTCAAACTCGCTTAGCCATTGGTATTTGTTATGTTGCGTTTTGGGTAGCTCTAAAACTGCATCTATTATCAACTCAAATGCATTAACCACATAATGAGTATCGGGCTGATCACCGAACACGCTATCTGAATAAAAATGTTCGTATAAACCATGGTACCGAGCCGACGTAATTTCAAATGATTGACCAAGCTCAGCCTCGGTCAACCGCAAAAAGGCATCAGAGAGTGTTTCATTTTTGAGAATCCGGCCACCCGGGACAAACCAGAATCCTTTAGCCGGTTGATTGGAGCGACATCCCAAAAGCACATTGCCAGCTTGATTACGGACAATCAAATCAATCGATACCAGTGGCGTGTTATCTATGATTGTGCTGAAAAGACTATTGGGAAGCCAAGCCACTACTCACCACTCCCGTAACCATCAGGATGTCGAGATTGCCAAGCCCAAGAATCACGAACCATATCATCCAGAGTTCGGGTTGCCGACCAGCCCAGCATATTATGGGCAGAAGTAGAGTCCGCCCAATAAGCTGGCAAGTCTCCTGCACGTCGAGGTTTGAAGACATATGGAACCTTAATGCCGTTAACTCGACTAAAGGCTTCGATCATTTGCAGCACAGAGTATCCGCAACCCGTTCCGAGGTTAACCGCCGAAAAACCTTTATGAGCCCCTAACCAACTCAGCGCCTTCAGGTGTCCTTCTGCCAAATCCATGACATGGATATAGTCACGGACACCTGTACCATCAACGGTATCGTAATTATTTCCAAAAACACCTAACTCCGGTAAAGCTCCAACCGCAACCCTGGTCAAATAAGGCATCAGGTTATCTGGAGTGCCCTTAGGGTCTTCCCCCAGATCCCCACTAGGATGCGCACCAACTGGGTTAAAATAACGCAGAGCTATTGCTGACCAATCTGGGTTAGCACCACACTGGCTTTGCATCATCGTTTCGACCATCGCCTTGCTATGCCCATAGACGTTAAAAGGTGCAATCGGGTGCGATTCGCTGTATGGATTAAATTGAGGAACACCATAAATAGTAGCCGAGGAGGAAAAAACCAATTTAGAAACGTCATGATTCCTCATAACCTCCATCAACACAGCTGTTCCACCGACATTATTACGATAATATTTCATCGGTTCACTGGTCGATTCTGCGACTGATTTATAGCCGGCAAAATGTACTACTGCATTAAACTGGTGCTGGGTGAAGATACCATTCAGCAAGCCGACATCATGATCAACGCCTTTGTAGAAAAAAGGCCTTTTTCCAGTAATAGATTCTATAGCGTCAACAACTTTCGCAGAGCTGTTTTCCAAAGAGTCAACAATAACAACATCCATTCCCGCCTGCAGAGCGACGACAACAAAATGACTACCAATATAGCCAGTTCCACCTGTTACCAATATTCTCATAATTTACACCGTTTTATAGTGCCCCGCCTCCGTAACTAAGCTCGGAAACTATCCTGATTATCTTGAAACCATTGATAGGTACTTGCAAGGCCATCTTTCAGTTTAATATTGTATGACCAACCCAAATTACGTAGTGTATCGACATTCATTAACTTGCGTGGCGCGCCGTCGGGCTTGGATGCATCAAATGTCACATTACCTTCAAAACCAACGACCTCCGCCATAGTTAGAGCTAATTCCGCAATCGTACAATCGACGCCTGTACCTACGTTAATATGCGAAAGCATAGGCTGTGTGCAAGATTCGTAGGTTTGCTGATCGACATTCATCACAAAAATAGAAGCCGATGCCATATCATCAACGTGCAAAAACTCACGCATTGGCTTACCAGAACCCCATACAGCAACCTCGGGTGTAGCGGTTGCCTTTGCTTCGTGAAAACGACGCATCAACGCAGGAATAACATGAGAATTATCTGGATGAAAATTGTCGTTTTCTCCATACAAATTGGTCGGCATAACACTGCGATAATTCCGCCCGTACTGACGATTGTATGATTCGCACAATTTAATGCCCGCAATTTTAGCGACGGCATAGGGTTCATTGGTAGGCTCTAAAGTCCCTGTCAGTAAAGCTGATTCACTCATTGGCTGATCGGCCAATTTCGGGTAAATACAGGATGACCCCAAAAACAGTAAATTCTGAATACCCGCCAAGTGTGCCGAATGCACAATGTTGCACTCAATCATCAGGTTTTCGTAAATAAAATCTGCAGGATAAGTATTATTGGCAACAATACCGCCGACCTTGGCAGCCGCAAGGTACACCTGATCGATGCTTTCTCTTTCAAAAAACGCCTGAACATCTGCCTGACAAAGCAGATTGAGCTGATTACGATCTTTTGTAATCAGCTCAACGCCGGTGTCTTTCTGTAACTGTCGCACAATCGCAGAACCAACCATGCCTTTATGACCAGCAACAAAAATACGCTTCATGATACTTGCCTATTAACCTTCCAGAGAAACATTCACATCGTAACCATGCGACTTGAGCAGAGCATGTTGCTTCGCTTTTTGTAAGTCGTGTTGCACCATTTCAGCACACATGGTTTCAACTGTAATTTCTGGCACCCAGCCTAATTTGTTTTTAGCATTGGAAGGATCACCCAACAGGGTTTCAACTTCTGCAGGGCGGAAGTATTTAGGGTCAACCTGAACAATCACATCACCTACAGAAATTCCAGGACACAAGGCCTCGTCAGCAATGGCTTCAATAATTGCTTTCTCTTCGACACCTTCACCTTCAAACTTCAAAGAGATACCCAACTCTTTGGCAGACAGAGTGACGAACTCACGTACAGTAATTTGAGTACCAGTAGCGATAACAAAGTCTTCAGGCTGCTCTTGTTGCAACATCATCCACTGCATACGGACATAATCTTTGGCATGCCCCCAGTCTCTCAGTGCATCCATATTGCCCAGGTACAAGCACTTCTCCAAACCTTGGGAAATATTCGCCAATGCGCGGGTAATTTTACGGGTAACGAAAGTTTCACCGCGACGAGGGGATTCATGGTTAAACAAAATGCCGTTGCACGCATACATACCATACGACTCACGGTAGTTGACCGTAATCCAGTAGGCATACATCTTAGCTACCGCATAAGGTGAACGGGGGTAAAATGGCGTCGTTTCTTTTTGAGGAATTTCCTGCACTAAACCGAACAATTCCGAAGTGGATGCTTGATAGAAACGAGTTTTTTTCTCAAGCCCAAGAAAACGAATGGCTTCTAGCAGACGTAGCGTTCCCATCGCATCAACATCCGCCGTATACTCTGGTGCTTCAAACGAAACCGCAACGTGAGACTGGGCGCCCAGGTTGTAGACTTCGTCTGGCTGAACTTCTTTCAGGATACGAGTCAGGTTAGAACTATCCGTAAGATCACCATAGTGCATGAAAAAGCTGACATTCTTCTCATGACGATCCTGATAAATGTGATCTACCCGTGCAGTATTAAATAAAGAAGCCCGGCGCTTGATACCGTGGACTTCATAACCTTTTTCCAGCAGGAATTCGGCAAGGTAGGAACCATCCTGGCCAGTAACACCAGTGATCAAGGCAACTTTTTTAGACATGATTTTTTCCATTCGTATCAATTAAATTTTCGTTTGAGCAACCACTGCTGCAAAAAATAATATATAAAACGAGGATTCTGTTTAAGGTAGCGCCTCCACAGCCTCTTGGGCTCTGATACTAACCGAAACAGCCATTCCAAACCTAACTTTTGCATCCATTTTGGTGCATGCTTTTTAGACTCGGCGATGAAATCATAAGCAGCTCCCACCCCCAACATCACACAGTTAACTTTACTTTTGTGTTCAGCCATCCACCGTTCTTGCTTTGGACAACCTATCCCAACAAATAAAATATTTACACCAGAAGCATTAATACTCTGGAAAATAGCTTCATCTTCCTCATGCGTTAGTGCGCGAAATGGTGGTGAATATGAATAATTTATACGAATATCTGGATAAGAAATCTTAAGTTTATCGACAACCAAACAAAGAAGATCGTCCGAACTACCACCATAAAGCCCAACATTTAACTGTTTAGCACCAGAAATTCCGCACAATTCATTCATAATATCTTGGCCACGCACTTGCTGAGCCTCACTAAAACCAAGCAATTTTTGCGCCCAAGATATAGGTCTGCCATCAGGGATTATTAAATCAGCCTGATTAACTATCGACCGAAACTCAGCAGAATCAAAAACTTCCATACACATATGAACATTTGATACGCATACATAACTCCCTTGCCTAGAACGAGCTTTTGCAATCACAAAATCAACAGATTTAGCTAAAGAGGTAATATTAGTATTCATATTAATCACTGAGACATTCACACTCACCTCCATCTTTACGTTTAATAACTTTTTTATATATTTCAATCAAAGACGTCAGATTTTCACTTGGAGTATACTTTGCGTCAAATTCCTTTAGAGCACCGATTGACAAACGCTCTCTTACAGATGGATCTGTTATGACTTTGGAAGCGGCATTTATAAACCCCTGATTATCTTTAGGCGTATAATGCAAGCCGCAAAGATCATGCGTAACAACAGCTTCCATATTTCCTAATTTAGGTACAATAACTGGCAACCCACAACCTAGAGCTTCGACAATTACCATAGGAAATCCCTCATACCAAGTTGAAGCCATTACCAAACACGAAGCTCGAGACATCAAAGACAGTACTTCTTCTTTAGGTAAACGCCCTAAATTTTCAATATTATTGGAACCATGTGATTCCAAATATTCATTTAAAGGCCCATCCCCCACGAATTTTATACTCAAGCCACTACCTCTAAAACAATCAACAAGAAAACGAACTCCTTTTTCCTCACTCAAACGCCCAACATAAAGAGCAAAATTCTCCCGACTTTCTAACGATCCACCTCTATAGTCTGAAAAGTTTGGTTTTATATAAATACGATCTTCTGGCCACCCAGCACTCACATATTTTTTTTTTGAAAAATCAGTAAGTGCTATATAGCCATCAACAGCTGTACTCCACGTACCAATTTTTTTATTTATTTCAACCATCAAAATCAGAAAAAACGTACCAAGAAAAGAGTTTTTATAAACCTTTTTCGACAATGTCCACCACGAAGAAGAAGAAGAAATACTTTTTTCAACAACCTTCCCCTTCCACATTAAGATTGCAGTTGGACAAATTGCGCGAAAATTATGAAGCGTATGCACGACCGGAACGTTATTGTAATGGCATGCCCAAAAAATAGAGGGTGACAGTATAGGAAAATAATTATGTACATGAACAACATCAGGCTTTGTCTTTTTTATTACTCGGCGCATTTTAAAATATCCAAACACCGAAAAAATAGAAAAAATAGCGACAACTAGTTTTGAAAAAAAGCCTCTGATATACGAATTATCAACCTGAAAGACTGTAACGTCATGCCCATGTGACCTTAGCAAATTACACTCGTTAAGGACAACAGAATCTTCCCCCCCTTTAATTTGATAAGAATTATGGACCATTAGTATATTCAAACCATTCTCCCAAAAACTTTAGCCATTTCCAGCAAAGAATTATAACAATCAAGTGCATCCTTTACTTCTTTTTCATATTTACTATGCATTTCAAATATAACAGCATTCTTAGATTCATCCCTATCCTTATTGGGCATAGCAACATGAGAAGCCCTAACAATACCGCCTGAATCTTCTCTCTCCATGTCTAAAACAAATTTATTCACTTCACCAAAATCATCTGAATCATACGACGACAAATAACTCAAACCCAAAAAACTCCGAGCATTCTCAACAAAATCCTCAGTGTTTCGAACTAAAAAACCAAAATCTACTATATATATATAATCCAAACTAGCCATCAACTCAGAATAATACTTGATATAATATTCAAGCGCATACTTGACACTTACATCTTCCCTAACAACAAAGGATGATACTGAACTTAATGGCTCTCTAATTACAAATATTGCTATCTTCTTAAATCTAATTGAAGACTTTATTTGTGCTATTTCGTGCCTATGACGAGCAATTTTAATATCAGAAGTAGATAAATAACGAAACAATGCCACACAAAATGTATTCCCACTTCTAGGATACCCTTCAATAACTATATCAACACTAGCGTCAACCACTACTCCTTTACTTTTTCCAGAAAATAAAATCCAGAACTTTTGCCCTAAATAATTCGAAGCAAATTTGTTTTTCAGCTTCCATTTAACATCATTCCAGTTCATATTCTCTCCAACTTTTAGACAAAGCATCAGTTAAAATAAAAAAAATAACAAAAGATTGAAAATATTCATAATAATTATCAACCAATCCAGCCAAAACCAAAAATATCAAAATAAACATATACCCTTTTGATTCTAAAAATCCAAGATATTTAATACGTCGATAGAAAAATATAAAAATGAGCAAGGTAAACACCAGACCCAACTCATAAAAAAAACTAAATATTGAAGAATACGGATAGTTAAACGCGCCCGCCAGCCAAGGGGGTGCTTCTTTCATATCTACCCATAACGGGTATGTATTTCCAAACATTGATTCACTAATATTAGCGTAACCAAAACCACCAACATACTCACCGGTCATAAACAGAGAAGCTCGACTTGAATAAACTCCAGCACCATCGCCAATAAAAATCTCCTTAACCCAATTAGAAGAAAAATCCCTTAAGAAATTCGACAGGTATTCACCTTTAAACCCCAACCCAGCCAAATCATCGTTACCTAATACCACATCATAAAGGTAACCAAATCTATCAACTACAAGAATGAAATTCAAAGGTTGAAAAACACTATATAAATATAAAATCAGCAACAACACAATAAAGATGGCGAAAAAATAACCAACCTTGAAAAGAAAACCTGATTTCCCGCTAAAAAATATAATTCCAAAAGAGAATACAACAGCCATAATCAAATGATTAACAGAAGCTAAAAATATAACAAAAAAAACATTTAAAAGAAGAATTTTATTAGCAGCACGACCAAAATAAACAACATATAAAACGCTAACCAAAACCATAGTAAACACAAACATTACATTACTTGAATCCGCCTTATATTCAAATGGATTCCGAAATGTCCCTGCTACTACATCACCAAAACTCACATCAAAAGAACGACCCATTGCCAAATTAAAAAACACAGAAAAAATACTAAAAGCTACCTGCAAAATCATATAGTGTTCGAAAACTCGCTTTATCGTTTCTGCATTCATCGTTCCCGGAGCACCACGAGAGAGACAAAAAAGAATAATGGGCGATATAAAAAAATAAAACAAAACACTATTCAACAAAAAAACAAAACCATGAAAAACAACAACGGATATCAAATTCAAAAAACCAAAACCGAGAAATATCAAAACAATTTTTTTATCAACAACCTGCCTTGAAACCTCATATAAAATCCACAATGGCAATACAACCAAACTAACAACCTTAACTGGAAACGAAAACAACACTAGAGGTACAGCCAAACGCATATATTGCAAATCTATATTAAATTTTCCAGCACCTACGAAATTACTCATTTACAAATTTCTCTAACAACCTTAAAGATATCATGACCAACTTTCTTATAACAAATAACATTCTCTTTATACTCCATCATTGAATTTAAAAATTTACCTTCATTATCTTCAACAACCCTCAGAGCACCGACCAAAGACTTAGAGCTATATTGTGACAAAACACCTAATTTGTATTTTTCCACATCTAAACCCAGATCACCAACATCGGTCGCAACGACGGGTTTTCCAAAAGAAGCTGCTAGCGCCAAAACGCCGCTTTGAGTTGCGTCCTTGTACGGCAACAGTACTAAGTTCGTCTTCTCAAATAAACTAGCAATATATTCATCACTGATAAATGAATCGTAAATTTTCACACAACTACAACCGCGCAACTCCGTCAATATATTTTCCAAAGCCAAGGGCCAGCATGATTTCATCAACTCTGGAGACAATCGCTTTGACCCGACCACATATAACTTATATTCTTTACGATCCATCCCATTTCCAGAGCCATTCAAAATATCTAATTCACGCGCCACACCAGGCAATAGATCAACCCCCTTATTTGGCCGTAGCGCTCCAAAAAACAATACATTAAAACAATTATTTGAAAATTCAAAAACATTTTCTTCCGACTTATGATCTTTAAAGTGAGACAACTCTACATGAGGAATAACAACTGGAGCGAAACCATTTTTAGAAACAAAATCTTTTTTACATCTTTCACCATGAACAATTACCTTAGCAGACCGATCTAACACCAACTTGCAAAGAAAATCCTTTATAAAACCATATTTCATGTCAGAGTGAGCAACAGGATCATGCTCTACTGGCATATATTTAACGCGAAGAAGAAAGCAAACTAAAAATATCGAAAAATAAAAATATATCGAGCATTTCCCAGATGAATCCAACACCAGATCTGGCTTACTTCCATAAACAAGTCTAAAAAAATATACTAAAAACCCCAAACGATCCAAAAAGCTTTTGTTTTTATAACAAAAAACATCACTCGAAAATGCCACATCAACATCAGCCACAGTAGCTTTCAAAGCAGCATCAACGGCAACTCCATATACACCTATTCCACCACCACTATAATTCACATGCAATAATTTACACACCCACTTCCACTCCATCAAAGATCATAAATTTCAATAAGCGAACCATATCAATTAACTACAAGGTATTTATCTACTAAAGAAAAAACTTCCTCTTTAAACCCCGCCAGCCGTTCCTCATAGCTCATATCAGCAATCGATTTGGCAACACCGCCTTCTGCCAATTCACGTACCATACCCGCAGCAATAGTGATATTGGAGATACGATCGATAATAACCAATGAGCCATTACCTGGAACCTGTCTGTATTCGTCCAGTGCAACAGGTGCATTTAGAGAGATGGTGACCAGGCCAACTTCGTTAAGGTTCAGTTCAGTCGCGTCGAGATGTTCCATCGTATTGACATCGACACGATGCTGAACACTGTCTACCGTGCCATAAACGCTCTTGGTGCCCACCTTGAACAGGTATTCTTTGCCTGTTTTCATCGGGGTTTCGTGCATCCATACCACTTCGGCCTGGTAGCTATCGCCAAATAATGGAGCTTTACCTGTGTAAATCAAGTCACCACGGGAGATGTCGATTTCATCTTCCAGTGTCAGGGTAATGGCTTCGCCAGCAATGGCCAGGTCGAGATCACCATCGGCGGTGACGATGCGGCTGACTTTACTGGTTTTACCAGAGGGTAAGGTGGTGATTGTTTCGCCCGGGCGAATTTCACCCGCTGCAATGGTGCCGCAAAAACCTCGGAAATCCAGGTTAGGGCGGTTAACGTACTGCACGGGAAAACGGAAGCCTTCGAATGCGTCAGCCTTGTTGCTTTCAATAAGTTCCAGCAGCTCGACCATGGTTGGGCCGGTGTACCAGTCAGTGCTGGTGCTGCGGTCTACCACGTTGTCGCCTTTGAGCGCAGACAGTGGGATTGGGTGGATATTGTTAAAGCCCAATGAACGTGCAAATTCAGTGTAATTTTTGCTGATTTGTTCAAAAACAGCTTGATCAAAATTGACCAGATCCATTTTATTAATGGCAACGATGACGTTTTTGATTCCGAGCAGGCTGACGATATAGCTGTGGCGGCGAGTCTGTGTCTGTATGCCTTTGCGGGCGTCAATCAGGATAACTGCCACGTCGCAGCTGGAGGCACCCGTTGCCATGTTGCGGGTGTACTGTTCGTGCCCGGGGCAATCAGCAATGATGAATTTACGTTTTTCGGTAGAGAAATAACGATAGGCCACATCAATGGTAATACCCTGTTCCCGTTCAGACTGCAGGCCATCGACCAGCAGGGCCAGATCGAATTCTCCGTCGGTGGTATTGAACTTTTGCGAGTCATTTTTGATGGCGGCCAGTTGATCTTCAAAAATTAATTTGGAGTCGTGCAGCATGCGGCCAATCAGGGTGGATTTGCCATCGTCGACATTACCGCAAGTCAGGAAGCGCAGGATGTCTTTTTCTTCGTGTTGTTTCAGGTAGCCGAGGATGTCGGCAGCGATCAAGTCTGATGCGTGAGCCATATTGTTGCCTTTTGATCCATCCAGCTTTGCTGGAGTATCTATATAGTAAGTTTGTTTCGATCAGGTCACACAGTGGCCGAATCGTGAATTTGTTTTTCTGCTGGCCTGTTTTGTAACGTGTCAGAATAAAAGGCCTGCGTTTTACCATTCAGATAAATTCTTATAGCGATGGGCAAAGTGCCCATCCTACGTTGCGCTTTGCAACACTCATCTCTTGCAACATTCACCTCTTGCAACGCTCCCTTTTGTATCACTCACCACTCACTTCCGACTGGTGGTGTTTTAGTGGGTGATGCTTACCTACAAATAGGTAGTAGGTTCTTTTATCTGAACGGTATTGATCGTGTTAGAAGTAACCTTCCATTTTTTTCTTTTCCATCGAGCCGGATGAATCGTGGTCGATGGCACGGCCTTGGCGCTCGGATGTCGTTGTCAGCAACATTTCCTGAATGATTTCTGGCAAGGTGGCAGCTTCGGACTCAACCGCACCGGTCAGTGGATAGCAGCCCAGCGTGCGGAAACGTACCATTTTTTCTTGTATTTCTTCGCCGTCATGGATCGGCATACGCTCGTCATCGACCATAATCAGCATGCCATCACGTTCCACAACCGGACGCATCGCGGCGTAATACAAGGGTACAATTTCGATGCTTTCGAGATAGATGTATTGCCAGATGTCCAACTCAGTCCAGTTGGAGAGCGGGAAGACACGAATGCTTTCGCCTTTGTTGATACGGCCGTTGTAGATATTCCACAACTCGGGGCGCTGGTTTTTCGGATCCCAGCGATGGTTTTTGTCGCGAAAGGAATACACCCGCTCTTTGGCTCGTGACTTTTCTTCGTCACGACGTGCGCCACCAAAGGCGGCATCAAAGCCGTATTTGTCCAGCGCCTGCTTCAACCCTTGGGTTTTCATTACGTCGGTGTGCACCGAAGAACCATGGGTAAACGGGCCAATGCCCTGATCTACGCCGTCCTGGTTGATATGAACAATCAGATCCATGCCAACCTTGGCCGCCATGGTGTCGCGGAAGCTGATCATTTCCTTGAACTTCCAGGTGGTATCCACATGCATCAAAGGGAACGGTGGCTTGCCAGGAAAGAAGGCTTTGGTGGCCAAATGCAGCATCACGGCGGAATCTTTACCAACGGAATACAGCATCACCGGATTATCAAACTCGGCCGCGACTTCGCGGATGATATGGATACTTTCGGCCTCAAGCTGTTTGAGGTGAGTCAGGCGTTTTTTGCTGATAGTCATAATCGTCACTTCTTCGAATGTGGGCTGGCGCTAGCTCAGGCTTGTTCAGGTTGGGCCAGTTCGGCGAATACCGCGCTCCAGCGCTCACCGGCCTTAGCACATACAATAAAATATGGGTTAAGTAAGTCTTCTTTTTGACCGTACTGTAATTTTTCCAGTGTTGGGGTTAATACCTGACCCCCGGCATGTTCAACAACGGCTTGCGCTGCTGCCGTATCCCACTCGCAAGTAGGTGCCAAACGCGGATAAAGATGTGCAGCACCTTCCGCCACTAGGCACAGCTTCAAAGAGCTACCCATCGAGACCAGATTGACCTCTCCCAGTTGTTGGGAAAATGCAGCCAGTGCTTCAGCACCATGACTGCGGGAGCCAACTACATTCCAGGGCTGTTCTGCTTGTGGCTCGCTGGCCACACTCAGCTTAACGGCTTCCCCTTTGCCATCCTGGCGGTAGGCACCAATCTCATCGGCCGCAAAATACATACGATCCAATGGCGGGCAATACACGACTCCCAGTACGGCGCGGCCATTCTGTATCAAGGCGATATTGACGGTAAATTCATCATTTTTCTTGATGAATTCCTTGGTGCCATCCAGCGGATCAACCAGCCAATAGGTTTGCCATTGACGGCGTTTTTCCCAGGTTATGTCTTCTTTTGGAGATTCTTCCGACAGCACCGGATAGTCACTGATTTTTGCCAGGCTATCGCAAATAATATGATGTGCGGCGAGGTCAGCCTCAGTGAGCGGGCTAGAATCACTTTTTTCATACTGGGCAAAGTCGGTGTTGTAAATTTCCAGGATCGCCGCTCCCGCAGTGCGGGCAATATCGCTAACCTGATTAACCAATGGCTGCATCGGAACCTTCCTTAACGGGTTTGAGGTAACCGTGCTGATCAAGGTAGTCAATGACCTGTTGCGCGGCTTCCTGAATACTGATGTTGTAGTTTTTGATACGAATTTCGGCGGCATCCGGTGCTTCGTAAGGCGAGTCAATACCGGTAAAGTCCTTGATTTGCCCTGCCCGTGCCTTTTTGTAGAGACCTTTGGGGTCACGGGTTTCACACACTTCTATCGGTGTGTCGATATGTACTTCGATGAATTCACCGTCTGACAGCATTTGGCGAACCATCTCGCGATTGCTTTTGAACGGGGAAATAAACGCCGTCAGTACAATTAATCCGGCATCAACCATCAGATTGGCCACTTCCCCCACCCGACGGATATTCTCGATGCGGTCTTCTTCGCTGAAGCCCAAATCGCCACACAAACGGTGCCGTACGTTATCACCGTCCATCAAGTAGGTATGTTGCAGGCGTTCAGCCAGCATGCTTTCAACCGCACCCGCGATAGTCGACTTGCCCGACCCGCTTAGCCCAGTAAACCAGAGCAGACAGGGACGCTGCTTTTTCATATAGGAGCGAATGGATTTGTCCACCGCATGGTTGTGCCACACAATATTTTCGTTTTTCACTCTGGCTCCTTGTAAAAACGGCTCATCTCTAAAATGACCAGACAACCGGTATAACACTGATGGAAGTGACCGCGACGATAATACTCAGCGGTGTCCCAAACTTAACGTAATCCATAAAACGATAGCCCCCAGGCCCCATAACCATCAAGTTGGTCTGGTAACCGGTTGGCGTCATAAAACTGGCGGAAGCCGCGACCATAACCGCAATGGCAAAAGGTTCGTAATTGACACCCAACACTTCGGCAGTACTTAAACATATCGGCAGCATAATGATGGCGGCGGCGTTGTTGGTCATCATTTCAGTCAGCAGCACTGTGGCCAGGTAAACGGCAATCAGTGCACTGAGTGGCGAGTCTGCGACGGCCAGTAATCCACTGGCAATATCTTTGGCCAACCCCACTTTTTCAACGGCGGCTCCTAACCCGAAAGCACAGGCGACTACCAGTAGTATTGAATAGTCAATCGATTTGCCTGCGTCTTCGTACGTGATGCATTTCATCGCCAACATGGCACCTGCTGCCGCTATCGAGCTGACAAGGATACTGGTCATTCCACTTCCAGAGGCGATCAGCATGACTGCAAATATCGCCAATGCGGGCAAAGCCTTGGTCTCGTCCGCCAGAGGAGGGGTGCCCAGCTTGCTGACCAGCAGAAAATCCCGGCTATTACGATGACGCATCAAAAAACCTTTCTGGGCTTCTACCAGCAAAGTATCACCTTCACACAGGACAAGATCGCCCAACTTTCCACGTAACCGCAGCCCGTGGCGCGATACGCTCAGTACGACGGCGCTGTAACGATGACGGAAGCGCGCTTCACGAATTGTCTGGCCAATCATTGGGTTGGAGGGTGAAAGCACGGCTTCGAACAGGCGTCGATCCGAACTGGAACCGTTCAGTTTAAAGCGTTGATCGTTGGCTAAGACCAAACCGTGGATATTACGCAGCTCGAGAACTGTCTCTGGGCTGCCTGCAAACACCAATCGGTCACCGGCCTCGAGTACAGTTCGTGGACGTACCGCAGAAATAATCTGTTCTTCCCGTTCAATTTCGACCAGAAACAATCCTGGCAAGTTACGTAAGCCTGCCTCTTGAATATTTTTGCGTACCAGCTCGCTGCCGGGTTGAATCACCATTTCAACCAAATATTCACGTACCTGGTCAAATTGCTCGACCGAGCTTTCTCTGTCTGGCAGCAGATACCGGCCTGCGACCAGAATATAAATCAATCCCAGAACAGCAACCGGAACCCCTACCCAGGCAATTTCAAACAGACCAAAGCCAGCGTATCCGCTTTGCTGCAGCATGCCGTCGACCACCAGATTGGTGCTGGTACCGATCAATGTGCAGGTGCCACCAAGAATAGAAGCGTAACTGACGGGAATAAGAATACTGGACAGGCGAATGGAAAAGCGCTTGCTTTGGCTTTGCAGCAGCGTGGTGAACATCGCAACGACTGGGGTATTATTGACCACTGCGCTCAGAATCGTAGTGACAGGTAATACACGCAGACTGGCTGAGGTCTGATTTTTGGGGCTGCCAACCAGATAACGCCGCAACACTTGGGTAGCACCGGATTCTTTTAATCCACCAACCACAACGTATAACGCTGCAATGGTAAAGATGCCAGGGTTGGAAAAACCGACAAATGCATCCGCTGGTGCCAGTACGCCACCAAGCAGAAGAAGCATCAATGCCGCTGTAAACAGCTTTTCTGCTGAAGCCAGATTCAACGCCAGACCTGCCAGTACGGCGGCGAGTAAACCGGCAACAAAAACAGCATCTACCAGACTGTTGCTGTGACCCAAGTCCATAGTGATCGTAGTCCGTTAATTCGGGGCTTTAACAAGCCCTTTACTTCACCCGGTGCCGATGCAGGCATCGACACTCACTGTATTCCGTTGGCATCTTCCGCGAAACAGCCCTTACGCGGAATGATCTTGCTTGAACGAAGGCGCATTCTGCACGAACACAAGACAAATCTCCATGGTCTGTAAAAATTTGTAACAACCAAAATGCCTGCCAACTCTGTCACAGTTATATTTTAGCTGGTTTGCCCAATTTGTAAGGTGGTCATATGGGGCGAAATGGATAGTGCTTGGTGAGATGACCAAATTGACTGTTGTGGCCTCTGTCGCACAACGTAGGGGATCTCTCGGAGCCCAATGATACTTTTTTGTTCCAACGCGAAAGCCAGCCAGAATACTTATTAATTTTCAATAAAATCAGTAGGTTAAATTAAAATTTTACGACTCATAAAGATTGGTAGAACCGCCCTGGAAAACCGTCGGATTTTATTTGTGTAAATTTTCGGTATTTCTGCCGATTTCGCTATTCAGCGATGCCAGCACAGGACTACTATCATCCGGTTCCTTAACATTCCTTTCACAGAGTTTACGATCATGCGCAAAATTCTACTGGGCGTCGCTATTGGTCTGAGCAGCATGACGGCTTCTGCCGCCATCACTGACTATCTGGCGACCATGACCTTGTCTGAAGCGTATTTGCAAGCATCCGCTGATTGCGGTGGCAGTTGTGATGCAGACATCGCAGCGGCATTGGTAGCTGCGGGTTACAGTGCCAGCGATATCATTGCAGCGGTCATTGCGTCCGGAATATCTCCGGCGGCGGCGATTGAAGCGGCAGCGGCGGCGGCGCTGGAAGCAGGGCTCAGCATCAATGATATTATGGCTGCGGTGGTACAAATTGATGGCGTCAGCGCGATGGATGCCATTGCCGGTGTCACCAGAGCAGCGGTGTCTCATAATGTCTCTGTTGCTGCCGTTATGCAGGCAGCCATTGCCGCCAGTATTCCAGCTGCCGTGGTAGTTGCTGGTGTTATCAGCAGCGGTCAGTCCACGGCCGTTGTTCTGGCAGCCGCCACCAGTGTTGGTTTTGCTCCTTCTGTTATTACAGCAGGCCAGGCATTGGCAGCGACCACAGCAACGGGAGCTGGTACCAACACGAGTACAAGTACTAGAGGCGCAAACACAGGGACAAATACCAACAATACACCGCCTGCGACCAGCCCGACGGTGTAAAGAACTGTATAAACGAGTGCCGAGTAACGAGGTACTGCAGCAAGGATGCTGCGTTTTTAGTCCTACAAGCCAACGATCTCGATTTTATAGCCACCGAACAATCACGACTTATGGCTTTTATTGTGTAAAACCTGACCACTTTTAGGTAACCAGGCTTTGCAGCCACCTTACCCTGAGGGTACAATTGCCCAGACTTTTTAATTCACAGGGATTACGACCATGCGCAAAATTCTACTGGGTGCCATTATCGGCCTGAGCAGCATGACTGCTTCCGCTGCTATCACCGACTACTTGTCTACCATGTCTTTGGCTGATGCTTACCTGCAGGCTTCTGCCGATTGTGGCGGTACTTGTGATGCAGACATCGCCGCTGAATTGGCGGCTGCCGGCTACAGCGCCAGCGATATTATTGCTGCCGTTATCGCTTCTGGTGTGTCACCAGTGGCTGTTATTGAAGCAGCATCTGCCGCTGCTATTGAAGCGGGTGTTAGCGTGAACGACATCATGGCGGCTGTTGTACAAATTCCCGGCGTCAGCGCGAATGATGCGGTTGCTGGTGTGACTCAAGCAGCTGTTGCCAATAACGTTTCCGTTGCTGCTGTTATGCAGGCAGCGACTTCTGCCAACATCCCGGCTGAGGTTGTGGTTGCCGGTGTTGTGAGCAGTGGCCAGTCCGCTGCCGTTGTTGCATCTGCCGCTTCTGCTGCCGGTTTTGCTCCTTCTGTTGTTGCAGCAGGTACCGCGTTGGCCTCTACTACAGCAACAGGTGCTGGTACTACCACGACTACAACGACTACCACCACAAATACCAACAGCAACAACACTCCTCCGGCGACAAGCCCGACTGTGTAATTGTTAGTATTGGTTTTAAAAAGCCCGGTTTTCCGGGCTTTTTTTCGTTTGTTGCTTTAATACCGCTGCAAGAAGGACTGGCAGTATATGACTCGCTGGCGCGCTTATCTGTTTCTACTGTTTATTTTGCCGCTACCTATTGGTGGTTATGCTGACTGGGCCTGGCCGCTGTACACCGCCCTGGCGTGCGGGTTGTTGGTGCTGGAGCTACGCTTGCGTGTCAATGATCTATCAACCTTCCCGGCGGCTTTTGTACGCAGCCGCTGGCTCTGGGTCAGCTTACTGCTGATTCAGTTATGGGTTGGCGCACAGGCCGTGTGGGTAACTCCTGACCACTACGATACCTGGGTATATTTATTCAAGGGTCTGGGTTATGTCTGCTTTTTTATGCTGACGCTGCTGCTCTTAGATACCAATTTTCGTATCCAACAGGCGATTTGGACGGTGATATTGGCAGCCGCCTTTCAGGCCTTTTATGGCTCCCTAATGGTACTGACCGGCTGGGAATATGGTTTTTTTGCGGCCAAACACGCCTATATTGGTAACGCGACCGGCACTTTTGTAAATCGTAACCACATAGCGGGTTATCTTGAAATGGTACTGGCGCTGGGAATAGGCTTTTTACTGGCTCAGTCAACGGTTTATAAAGGGTCGCTGCGGCAGCGAGTACGCCAGGCCGTACAGATGTTACTAAGCAGTAAGGTAGTCCTGCGGCTGTTGCTGGCCATGATGGTGATTGCTCTGGTGATGACCCGCTCACGCATGGGCAACACAGCGTTTTTTGCCAGTATGATGATTGCCGGTGCATTGGCCTTGCTGCTGATGCGGCATAAATCCAGATCCACCACCATTCTGTTAGCCAGCCTGCTGATTATTGATATCGCCATCGTCGGGACGTTTTTTGGTGTCGACAAGGTTGCTGAACGTTTACAAAAAACATCTGTCGATAGTGAAAGCCGCGATGAAGTCGCACACGACAGTTTTGTTATGTGGCAGCAACAACCACTGGCTGGCATTGGTGCTGGCACCTTTCAAACCACTTTCCCGAAGTACAAATCCACTGATGTCACAGCAGTAAATGTTTATAACCACACCCACAACGACTACATTCAGTTTTTGGCTGAATTCGGTGCCCCAGCGTTTGTCATACTGCTGATTGTGGTACTGATCTGTCTTTGGCGTGCCATCCGCGCCATGCGGGTGCGGCGTAGCGAGTTACTCAAGGGAGTGGGATTTGGTGCTACGATGGGCATCATCGCTATCGGGATACATTCCACGGTAGATTTTAATCTGCAAATACCTGCCAATGCCTATATGTTTATGTTTTTACTGGCATTAGCGAATATTGCCCGCTGGGCTGAACACGATCCCCGAGTTCATACCAACGCCACCCGCACTCCCCGGCGCTCCAAGCGTCATGTTACACACGCAGCACACGCGACAACAACAGAGACACCCTGATCATGAAAGTACAAGCCAGACTATTACGCCTTGAAGCCAATCCGCAAGGACGTGATTTTGTTGTCGGTGATATCCATGGCCATGTTTCCAAGCTGATGGATCAGCTCAAGCAGCGACAGTTCAACCCGGAATACGACCGGGTTATTTGTGTTGGAGATCTGATCGACCGAGGCCCGGAATCACCTCAGGCGCTGGCGCTGCTGGATCAGCCCTGGTTCTATTCGGTACTGGGCAATCACGAGTATCTTATGGTCTGTGCCATGAAGTACAAACAGAGTGAACAGCGCATGACCTGGCTCAGCCACGGCGGTGACTGGATTGCCAGCACCTCACCCAGTGACTGGCCCGGCTGGTTCGACAAGATAGAACAACTGCCGCTGGCCATTGAAGTGACAGGAAAGACGGGCACTCGCTACGGCATTATTCACGCTGAATACCCGTTTTCTGACTGGGCAGACATCGAGCAGCTGGATGCCGATGAGGCACTGCGTACCATCTGGTCGCGGGCGCAATTCCAGCAGCGCTCTGAACAGGTGATTGATGGTATTGATGTGGTTATTCACGGCCACAATATCAGTGACGGCGAATTACATCTTGGCAACAGAATGTATATTGAACCGGGGGTGTACCTGGGGAAAGATTTTATTATCAAGGAATTATAGCGTTCGATCGGTATTCTCTGCGTGCAGGCACCAGAAATCATCATTCCCCCAAGGGGTCTCCTGTCCAAGACCCTTTCTATCAAAGACCTATTCCCAAACGCCCAAACCGGTTTTCGCCGTTTTAAATCGCTACTACCGTTATTTTTGCTCAGGAATCCGATTCTTCCAGCCACTGTTCTACCCCGGCAAGGCTGCCAAATGGGCGTGAATAATAATAACCACTGATGCCATCGATGCCGCTTTGTCCGAGTTCGTCCACATCGGCTTCAACTTCAACCCCTTCACCCAACACCAGTAAATCCAGCTTGTGGCCGATCTGGATCATCGACTGAATAAAAAAGCGTTGATCCTGAGCCAAATGCAAACCCCGGTTAAGGCTGCCATCAATACGGACATACTCCAGCGGCAGACGCTTCATGTACGAGAACGCCACCGTACCGGTACCAACCTGATCGATTCCCAGTACAACACCAAATGGACGGACGATACCTGCTAATCGCACCAGCTCGGCTTCTGCATTACGAACACAATATTCCGGTACTTCCAGCGCCAGAAAATGGGCCTGCTGAGGATATTGGCGTATCAGCTGAACCAGATCCTGATGAAAGGCATTATCAATCACAGATGCCGGTGAAAGATTGATGCAAATCCGGGCATTCGACCTTAAAGGTTCATTCTGCAGCATCAGCATGACCTTGCGGATAACCGATATATCAAATGCAGCAGCCATTTGGTGTTGTTCTACCATCGGCCAGAACCGGGCTGCAGACATGCTCTGTCCATCCCGCTCAATACGACTGTACACCTCCAGTTGCAGCAGTTCCCGAGCATCGCCACGCGCCTTTATCACTGGCATAAATTGCAAGCTGAGATGGTTGTTTTGCAACACGGATTTGAGTAATGCCGACCACTGCCCACCGGTCAGTTCCGGCTGGCTGGCGCGATCTTCCTGATAGAGAATTGCGCGGGCGTGGGAATGACGTTGTGCCTGTCGCAAGGCGGCATCTGCACGGCTCAGCGCACTGCCCAGTACATCCTGATCACCCTGTAAAAATACCCCTCCAAGGTGAAAATTCAGCCCGGTTCGCTGATTCAGCGCCGTGGTTGCCAGCTGACCAAAGGCGCTTTGAAGCAGTTCGTCGGCGTGGCCACGGCTGGCACAAGGCGCATACAATGCGAAATCGGCACCGGCATGGCGTCCGCAGACACTGTTCTGATATTCCAGATGCCATTGTTGCAGCGACTGCGCCACCAGCTGGATCACATCGTCTCCGGCCTGTCGGCCTTCACGCTGGTTATATTCAGCAAAATGTTCGACTTGCAGCAGCATCAGTACGCCACTGTGCTCATCAGTGCCTTGTAATACATGTTCCAGCCGCTGATCAAAACCGCGACGATTAAGCAACCCAGTGGCGGCATCGTGAAATGACTCCTGCCGTAAACGCTCGGTGGTGGCTGACTGTTCGGTAAACAGTGCATGTAATTTGCTGACCATTTTATTCATCGCCAACACCATGCGCCGCAGCTCTCTGGCTCTGGGAATATTTTCCTGTATTTGCCAATCGCGCTCACAAATGGCCAGCGCCTGTTGTTCAACCCGCATTACCGGCTTGAATAACCAACCCAGCAGGATGTGTAACAAAGCCAGGCTGACCAGTAATACCAGCGCAAACCAGATGGCTTCGGCTTTTACCATGTCCCACATATCCCGATAAGCAAAGTCGGTGTGACTGCTAACCCGTACCGTGCCCAGCTGCTGCCAACCAACCATGACGTCTGCTTCTGCGGGAAGCATGTCAAACGTCACTTCGCTCATAAACCATTGCGGCGCTGGTGACTCGGACAGCGCCTGACGGGCGCGGCGATGGAGTTCGTTGCCGCCAACACCGGTAAAGGTAATGTCGGCAAAAAAACCTCGATCAAAAAGCGCGTCGATCTGACGTGACAGCTCCACCGGATCCAGCCCATCGACACGAGACATCGACAGCGCCAGCGAGGTGGCAGCATCGTAGGCGCGGGCGTTCAGCTGTTGTTGAAAGCCATCTCTGCCATTCTTGACCGTCAGCAGCAAGCTGCCTGCCAGCAGCACGATCACAAGGGCGCTGGTGAGAAGGGAAAACTGTTGTCGAAGCGTCATGGTTAAATTCCTTACAGATCCATACCGATACGGGCCATGCGAATACGCAAATCCGTCCAGAGGTCAAGTTGGTTAGAGCTGCCAAGGCGCACGCCCTCGCCCTTCATTTTGGCCAGCCACATGCCGTCGCCATTAAAGCTGTAAACCGGCTTCAGATCTTTTCGCTCAGTCGCTGGCCGGATTCTGGAGGTCAGGTTGTCCAGTACAACAGGAATAACACCCGGTGCGGAAAAATAGGTCAGCACCATATGGGCCTGGTTGTAGTCCAGCGCCTTGACATAGGTGATACGCAGTTTGCTACTACTGACTCCCAACCGTAGCAGACTGTAATATTTGGCAATCACGTAGTCTTCACAATCACCACCATCGGTGACCAGCGACTCATACGGCGTTGCCCAATAGTCGATTCGCTGCCAGTGCTTGAGGTCGTCGCGAAAAGGAATTTCGCTGTTAAAGAAATCGTTCACTTCTTCAAGAATATCCTTTTCATCCTTGAGATCTGCCGCATCGTGCATCATGTCGCGCCAACGCTCCATACGATACATCGCCCGTCGACCGTACTCATTTCGTGCTTTCTGAATCAAGGCATCGGGCACCCAATCTTCACGATCGGCAACCAGATACACGGGGGCAGCAAACATCGCCAATACAGCGACCATGCCCACACTCCGGATACCACCGAGCAGCAAACGACGACTCAATAACAGCCAGTGACAAGGGAATGAATTCCGGAACAGACACAGCAGACACATTCGTTAAGACACATCCCATCGTAAATGAACCCACGACGGTGAGTTCTGGACAGATTGCACTTAACTATAGACACAGAACGGCAAAACCGCCTGCAAGTATGACTCAGCCCGAACGTTTCTCCGGCTGCTGTTTCATCAATACCAGCACCAGCACAATGGCAGGAAGCCCGAGGAAGGCTGCAATCACAAAGAAGTCGCTGTAGCCCCAGCCATCCACCACCCATCCGGAAAAACCACTGATAAACTTGCCCGGCAAGGTCATCAACGAACTAAACAAGGCGTATTGGGTGGCGGTATAACTCTTATTGGCGAGGCTGGAGAGGTAAGCAATGAAGGCCGTACTGGCAATACCACCACTCAGGTTGTCTGCGCTGATCACCAGTGCCAGCCAACTCAACGGTGGACGACTGCCGTCCCAGGTCATGGCCATCAGTGCAAACAGCAAGTTAGTACTCGCTACCAACACAGCACCCAGTAACAAAGGCCGATACATGCCCCACTTGACCACTAGCACGCCACACACACCCGACCCCACCACCGTCATGATAAAGCCAAACATTTTGGCGATGCGGGCGATATCCGACTTGCTGTAGCCGAGATCCAGATAAAACGGGTTGGCCATCACTCCCATGGTGATGTCGCTCAGGCGGAATACCGCGACAAACGACAGAATCAACAAGGCAAACCAGCCGTTACGCTGAAAAAACTCCAGCAGCGGACATATCACAGCGCCCAGTAACCAGCGCTGCCATGCCGGGCGCTGCATCAGATACATAGGCCGCCCGATCAAGCGGTCAATCAGTTCGGCATCCACGCGGCCACGCTGCTCGGCGTTCAGGTGTTTTGGTTCGTCAGACCAGAGGGTGGCGGCAAGACCAATCAGCATCAGCGATGCCATGCCGATATAAGACCAGCTCCAGCTGTACCAGTCCGCCAGGTACAAGGCACCGGCACCGGAAAACAGCAGTGCAACCCGATACCCGAAGATATAGCTGGCCGACATGGCTCCCTGAAACTCGTCGTCTACCACTTCAATCCGATAGGCATCCAGCGCCACATCCTGGGTTGACGATGCAAACGCCACCAGCAACGCCGATACCGTAATCCACCACAAGTCGGTATGCGGATCGAGCATGCCCATCCACAGCAAGCCGATGGCGATGCCCAGTTGTCCGGCCAGAATCCAGCTACGCCGCTGCCCCAGCCAACGCCCCAACAGGGGTATGCTTAATCGATCCACCACCGGCGCCCAGAAAACCTTGATCGAGTAGGTCATCCCGATCCAGGCAAAAAAACCGATGGTGGTACGTTCAACTTCCGCATCTCGTAACCAGGCGGTTAATGTCGAAAACACCAATAAAAACGGCAGCCCGGCCCCAAAGCCAAGTAAGGCGATCGCCAGCACGGGCTTGCGGGTATAAATACGCCAGGCATCCTGCCACCAGCCGAGCAAAGACGTCGAAGCAGCATCGGAATCACGGGAGGGATGAGCTGCTTCGTTGCGGTGGGTCATCAGTCTTTGAAGTTCTTGAACGCCAGCGGCATGGTGATGGAGTCGTCGTTGCGATACAGCGTCATCACGGTTTGCAAATCATCCCGCGCCTTGCCTTGCACCCGAACCATTTCGCCCTGAATCGACGCCTGAACTTTTAGCTTGCTTTCTTTGACAATCTTGACCATTTTGCGGGCCAAATCCTTGTCGATACCCTGACGCAGGGTCGCAATCACCTTGACCTGTTTGCCGGCTCCGGCAAGATCGCCGTACTCCAAACAGCTGACCTTGATTTTGCGTTTGATCAGCGCGCTTTCCAGCATCGGCTTCATTTGCTCAATCTGGAATTCTTCATTGGCGGTCATGGTGACGGCGAAGTCTTTCAATTCGAAGCTTGCATCCACACCTTTAAAGTCAAAACGTGTAGTCAGCTCGCGGTTTGCCTGGTCGACGGCATTCAGGGCTTCGTGTTTATCCACTTCGGAAACGACATCAAACGATGGCATCGAGTTTCTCCTGTCAACAAATAGAGGACGGCATCTGTATTGTGATAAAGCCGGACTGTATACCTCTGTCAGCACCGAAAAGCAAAAACCGGCGGAGTAACGTTCCTCTCGTTCCTCCCATTGTCTCCCTCTGCCTATCTGGCCTGTCGGCCTGTCTTTTTGTCTATTTTTTGTTTGTCTTCTTATCTGTCTTTTTGTTTGTCTTCTTGTCTGTCATACCGCTTCAGTCGTTGGATTACATAAAATTCAGGCGGTGACGAATCGGATGCAGGTGTGGTGTCCGGCTATTGAGCTGCCTATAATCACGCCATGTCATTATCAATCGGTCTTCTGGGCCTGGGGGCCATCGGTACGGTGATGGCCAGTTACTGGAGCAAGCACCGTGTGTTTGTCCTTGGCCGTTCCACCTCATCCCCGTCTCAAGCAGGCATCAAGTGCCCGCTGAGGCGCTCGTTGACCTATGGGCCCGCCATTCTGAATCAACACCCGGAATGGCCGGAAGCATTAACGCTATCGCTACCGCAATGGAATCACCAGCGTCTTGACTGGCTGGTCGTCACTACCAAGGCCGGTGATACTCAGGAAGCCCTGTTGCCCTACGCCAGTCAGTTGCACCGGGTTGAGCGTATTTTATTGCTGCAAAACGGCATGGGTCAGCATGAGCAATTGGCACATTGGCTCAAGAAGCAAGGACTGCCCTGTGAGCTATGGCGCGGAATCTCGACCGATGGTGCCTACCGCCTCGACAAAACCAGGGTGATGTATGCTGGCTTGGGTCATGTCTGGGTCGGCCAGCACCGTTCGAATCCAGCCAGGCTATGCACCTTGCCGACAGACTGTCGTTTACCTCATACCGAGGTCGTTACAGATATATTGACCCGCCAACGAGAAAAGCTGGCTATTAATGCGGTGATCAACCCACTCACGGCACACTACCGTTGTCTTAACGGCGAGTTGGCAAGCAACGCTTTATACCGCCCGCAGCTGGAAGCTCTGGCAACCGAAGTCGAGCAGTTTTTCTTGCAGCAAGGTTGGCCCCTGCAAGAAAATTTGTTTGATCGTGTCATTCAGATTGCCTTGTCTACCGCCCAGAATCGTTCATCCAGCTTGCAAGACGTATTGGCCAACAAAGCCACCGAGTTACGTCATATTTCCGGCTACCTTTTAACCCAGGCAAGCACGGCAGCTATCGAACTTCCGCTTACCCGCGCACTGATGGATCAAATTAATGACAGTACAGAACACGGCAAACGGTTCTAACCTGCTGGCGCGCCAGAAAGCCATGGCCGCGGTGATAACCACCGTCATTTTGATCCTGTTTCTCGCCGCCACGGCCTACGTGGCCACAGCAGATCGTATCGGACGCAACTATCTGGTGCCGGAGATTAATCAACTGCTGATTGAAACCCTGACCATTCAGCTACAACAGCAACCGCTGGATCTGATGGCCGTCAAGGCACTGCTCGACAGTTTTGCCCATCATCATCAAGTGGACTCCATTCGTCTGACGCAAGACAGCAGTCAGCTGGTGATGCAAGTGCCATTCGACCGTTATACCAGCCACGAGCTACTCCAAAATGGCATGTATCGGCAACAGCTCAGCACCATTAACGGCGATTTCGAGATTCATATCTTCAACGGTGTCTCCCTACCCGGCTATTACCTGGCCGATACCATCAGCACCAGCCTGATCGTCGCAGCCCTGAGCGCACTCTTGGTGTTTGCCATGTACGTGCTGATTCGACGTTGGCAACAGCAGCCGTACACCGATCTGCGCGATCAGATCAAGATCGCGCAACAACATAATCACGACCCGACCACACCGTTCCAGTGTCAGGATCCGGATTTACAACCCTTGGTCAACAGTCTCAATGATCTCCACTGGCACTTGCATCGACGCCATGCCGACCTGGAACGAGCCCATAAACAGGCGGAAAGTGCTCGCCATCGGGCCACCACACTGGCGCGTGACAGCGCTCGTATCAACAGCGACCTGGAACATGAAATTACCGTTCGCAGCGCGATGGAGCGCCAGTTGGCACAAACCAAAGCCTTGATGGATGCCATTATCAATGCCATGCCATCCGCCCTGTTTGCCCTTGATCAGCAAGGCCGGTTGTTATTGTGTAATCGCCAGGCCGAAATCTGGCTCGGTAAGCGTCGTCAGGAACTGGCCGGGTTTTTATTAAATGAACTGATCCCGGAACTGGCACCACTACTCACACGGGCTAGACAGCGGCTGACCTCAGGCGATGATCTGGACACCCCGATTCTGCAGCGACGACTGTCTCTCGATAGCCTGGAAGCCGGATTGGTCACCGACTCACTGGTGTATGCGCTGGATCAGCAACAAGCTGCGGTTGCTGTTGTGCGCATTGATGACATTCGCCAGCGGCTGCAGTTGGAAGAAATGATGGTGCACTCGGAAAAAATGCTCACCGTCGGAGGCATGGCTGCAGGCATGGCCCATGAGATCAACAACCCGCTCGGTGCCATCCTGCAAAACCTGCAAAATATCAAACGCCGTCTGGGTACCGGGTTAAAAGCCAACCACGAGGTCGCCACCAAGCTTAATCTCGACCTCCGGGCGGTGGAGGAGTACCTGGAAGAACGGGAAGTTTTCAAACTGATGGAGCACATGCGTGAAGCCGGGGAACGAGCGGCGGCGATTATCGCCACCATGCTGAATTTCTCCCGCCGCAACCATGAGCACAAAGAAAAAACGCCGGTCAGCCAACTGGTTAACAATGCCCTGACCGTTGCCCGCAACGACCTTGGCCTGCACCATATAGATATATCAACCGCCTCACTGAAGCACTTGCCGGATGTTTCCTGTATTCCGGGGGAAATTGAGCAGGTACTGGTCAATCTGATCAAAAATGCGCAACAGTCGCTGGCGCAACCGGCCACTGCCGAAGCGAACTGGCAACCGACCATCCGCTTGAATGCCTGGCGCGAAGGCGACTTCCTCTGCATCTCTGTCGAAGACAACGGCTCTGGTGTCGATGCTGACCAGATCGGTCGCATTTTTGAACCGTTTTTCACCACCAAAGAAGTCGGCACTGGCACCGGCCTCGGGCTGTCGGTGTCTTACTTTATTGTCACCACCCACCATCAGGGCGATATGTATTACCGTCCCGCTGATCCCCATGGTGCCTGTTTTGTGATCAAACTGCCGTTGTAAAACCCGTCCATTGCTCTCTTCTTGAGCTCTCATGCCTGTGCACCTGTGCTCCAGCGTCAAAATAGGCGCAGAGCGGAACCCCCGGATCGGCTCCCACACGAAGCGTGGGAGCCCGTTGTTTCTCTTCTTGACGCCTGCGACCCTCGCCGCTACTCTGCGCTCAGAATCAGGTGCCCGCCCGCTGAATCATTCAGCCTCGGGTTAAACGGGAAGACCGGTGATGCGTTTACGCAAAAACCGGCGCTGCCCCCGCAACGGTGATCGACCCACTCAATAACCGGTTTCCGCCCACAGCAGGAAACCAGCCACTGCCGAGCAATACCGATTGCATGGGTGGGAAGGCGTTATTGACGAGTACATGGTGCTCAGGTCGTCAGCCCGGATACCGGCCTGTTCCAATCAACCGACGTTGCGGAGGGCAGCGGGAGGGATTTGCGCAAATCCGTAACCGCTGTACCACTACGGTGTCTTCCGCTTTCAGCGGAGTTGTTTATTGCCCGGTCTGCTCCTGCCTGCTCTTGCCGTCTTATTTAGACCCGGCATTCAGGACTCCCATGACATTGATTTTGCCTTCCTGCAACTATGTCCGCAGCAACTATGCCGTCCGCTGTAACTATGTCGTCCGCAGCGGCATCAGCCATCGTCTCTGGCAGTGGCGGATCACGACGTGGCCGTTGAGCCTGGCCCTGATTTTGCTGTTTTTCTCCCTGCATGGATACGCCGAAAACACCGTTACCGCAGACGACGAATTGGTCGTCTATGGCCAAACAGAACCCGCTGACGACGCCAGCTACCAGCTCTATGACCAACAGGCACTCTCGGCTGGCTATCAGAATCTCGGTGAATTTTTGGGGCGTATCAACGGTCTGCAAATCCAGTCGCTGGGCGGCCTGGGAGATCCGGTGCTGGTATCGATGCAAGGGGCCGACGCCAAGCAGACCCGCTTGCTGGTGGACGGTATCGCAGTGAACAATGGACAGTACGGTCAGTACGATCTGAATGCCGTACCACTGGCTGCGATTCAACGGGTCGATATTCTCACCAGCAGTAGCGATGCCGACGACAGCGGCTTGATCGGCGACGAAGCCATTGGTGGTACGATTAACATCATCACTCGCCATAGCGGCAGCCACCAAGCCAACGCCACCAAAATATTTGCCGCTGCAGGCAGCTACGGCACGGCCACCCTGAGCCTGCAACAGCCGTTGTTATTCTCGTCATTATCAAACCGCACCAACAACCGCACCGCCGACCTGTTACTCGACCACCAGCAAAGCGATAACAACTACCGCTACCCAGTGACCAGTCCGCAAGACACCCGTCAACCGTCCGGACAGCAACAAGCGCTCAATAACGCCGCTTATCGCCGTGATCGACTGACGCTGAAGTATCAACAAACAGGTCTGTTTGCCAGCCTTTACTGGCAAGACGAACACAAACAACTGCCTCAATATTCACGTAATTCTTCTATTAACAGTGCCCGCCTGGACAGCAAGCAACTGGGGATGCAATTGTCGGGGAATTGGGGACAACGCTTTCGGCAACACTGGCAACTCTGGCATTCACTCGACCGCCAGGGGTTTTACGACCCCTCTGCCGTGTTTGGCTATGTCGACAGTAACAATCGTTATCGTTACCAGCACAGCGAAGCCAGACTGGGCAGTCAGGTTCAATGGCAGTCCTGGGATCTCGGCAGCAGTATCAATATCAGCCAACAGCACTATCAAAGCCGTTACCTGAATGACAGCGAAGCCAGCGCTTGCGATTCCCTCAGCAGCAACTGCAACCAGTACTCCTGGTTGCGACATAGGCAACTGAGTGGCCGGGCACAATGGCAAAACAGCGCCAGCACCCGTCAAGTCACCCTCAGCGGCAGTCATCACCAGCAAGACAGCCTGTTAAAAACAGTCGATCGTTCGACTAGCGACAGTGCTGATAACAGCAGCGACAGCTCCCACCAGCAGCAATCCTGGCCATCCGGGCTGATCAGCGCCAAACAATACTGGATTGGCGATAACAGCAGCGGCCAATTGCAACTGAGCTGGAAGCAGGCGTTAAGAATCCCCAGTCTGTACGAACGTTTTGGTAATCGCGGACTGACCCGAGGCAACGACGAGCTGCAAGCAGAACAAAGCCGCACCACCACGTTGACTGGCAGCTGGAACGGACGCTGGCAGCAGCGCTCACAGCAGTTCAGCTTGACTCTGTTTCAGCGCCAGCTGGAAAACGCCATCGTGCCGGTATACGACCCGGCAACCGGTGCCGGTCGTTATGAAAATACCACGGCTGCCAGCATGACCGGGCTGGAGTGGCAACTGCAGAGTCAGTTGGGCCGAGACACCAGCCATACAGCCACATCGACCACTTCCGCACCAACCACTTCCGCACCAACCACTTCCGTACCAGCAAATGTCGAACCAGCCCGTTTCGAACCAACCATAGGCTACTGGCAGCTGCAGCTGGCAGGCAGCCACTACCATAGCCAGACCCGCAGCGATATTGTCGGCTTCGATCATAAATACCTGCCCGGCATCTATCACTTGCGGCTGACCGCCGGACTGCTCTGGCAGTCCTCAATGGCAGCCCGGCATCACAGTGTCGACCTCCATGCAGAACTGGCCGACGATCTGTATCTCGACCGCTACAACAGCGTCCCCGGCGACCAGCGCCGCCTCTGGAACATCAACTATCGCTACCAGTGGCCAGCCAACTCAAACGCATCCAAGCCATTAATGGCTCCGGCAAACGCCGGTCTACGGATTCACAACCTGTTTAACAACGCCTTTAGCGACTTCAGCGGTCGCCCGGCACGCGGTCGGGAATGGACGCTGTACCTGAGCTATTCGCTCTGATGCTCACTGATTATTGCAAGTAACCCCATAAGATCACCCCTAAGGAAATCCACCATGTTCACCCAACAGCCCAACCACCCGACCACCCTGACACACGTTATTAGCAGCACTAACCTGGTGCTCGCCAGTACTCTCACTCTGGCCCTGAGCGGCTGTATGAGCGATGACAACAATAATAATGGACAAGCGATTGTTGAAGGTGCCTACGCGGTGCAAACCCATGCTTCCGACTACAGCAGCAGCCAGGTCGCCATCGGCAATATCACCGGCGACCGCTCGGTACAACAACAGCTCTTCAGTGCCACCAGCACCAGCTACACCCTCGCCAGCGACGCCAACTGGCTTTATCGTATTGGCCAATATGGTATCGACACCATCAGCCGCTACGATGCCACTAGCAGTCTCAGCACCCCGGAATGGACCTACACCACCAACGACGATGGTGACAGCAGCGCCAATACCTATACTCTGGTACATCAGGATGACCAATACGGCTGGCTGCTTCGTTACGGTGCCAACAGCGCCTGGAAAGTAGATACCACAGCCACCAGTGAAGCTGACTTCAAAGTGGCTGAAATCGACCTCTCCGACTACCGGGTAGCGCTGGATGGCTACAGCACCGAACCCAACATGGTCGATGCCGCCATCGACAACAACCAGCTGTTTATTCTGACCCAGCGCTATGGCATTGACGGCAATAACACTGCCTACGTGGTGGTCTACGATCTCGATACCCTGACAGAAATCGATACTGATACCCAGACCGACGGCCTCAAGGGCATTCCTCTCACCGTTACCAACCCTGGCACGCTGGAACTGCTCAATGGCCAACTGTACATTGCCGCCCGTGGTGACTACGGCAGCAACAGCGGTGGCTTGGATGTAATCGACACCACCACCTATGCCGTTAGCAACCTGATCGACGGCACTACCTTCGCCGACCTGAACGACACCAGCGCCGCAACACCGCAGTATTACCATGTCAAAGACATCGCCGTGGTCAGCGACCAGCAAGCCTATGTTAACATCAGCGTCGAAGCCGGATGGAGCAGTGTCGCCAGCTACCTCTATGAGATCAATCCCGGTAGCGACAAGGCCACCATCACGACCACAGCCAACGCCATCGACGTTAACAGCCTGATGACCAACAGCGTCAGCAATCCGGAAGACAGCTACAGCCTCGGCGACATCACCATCGACAACAACCAGCGCCTGTGGATTGCTATCACCAACGCCACCCAACCCGGCCTGCTGGTACTGGATACCGACACCAACAGCCAAAACGGCGACGTCATCAGCCTCGACCTGGTACCTGATACCATCGTCTTCCTGACTGACGAACTGACCGCGCAATAACCCCGCCCACATCACCCATCCCGTGGGGACCGGCTCTGCCCGGCGCCCCACCCCCGTAGGGACCGGCTCCGTCCGTGTCCAACCGGCTCCATCCGTGTCCAACCGGCTCCGTCCGTGTCCAACCGGCTCCGTCCGTGTCCAACCCCTCCGTCCTTGCTCCGTACGTGTCCAACCGGCTCCGTCCGTGCCCATCAAGACCGCAAAAGTCACAACCACAGACATGGCCAGATACCCTGACAATCACGCACCAGAGTGACAATATTTGTCACTTTATATCCGATCCGGTAACCCGCTCTTTTGAAAACTGGTTAAGCAACCAACAACCGGGCAAAAGAAACGAGAACCGGGTCACATAAACCCGCTCATTCCACAGAAATCAATACCTGGCACGCTATTCGCTTAATAGTTTATGAACAAGAAGCAGATGGTCAGATTCCAGGAAGCCACCCCCCTCTTCGACTTCCAGGGTTTACCCGGTGCTTTGACTGAGATGTCGTCAAGACGCCTCAAACTGCGTTCGCAGGACACTTGAAACGTTGCACAACCCTAAAATTTGAGAGTGGAGATTTCCCATGAAGACAATGCAAAAAGGTTTTACCCTGATTGAATTGATGATCGTGATCGCGATCATCGGTATTTTGGCTGCGGTTGCGATTCCTCAGTATCAGAACTATATCGCTCGCTCAGAAGTTCAAACGTCCTTGGGTGATGCTCGTGGTTATATGATGGCCTTTGAAGATTACGCTGCTCGCTACGGAACCTTTCCTGCCAATCCAGCTGCATTGTCTAACTACACCGGCTTCGCCATCACTGCTGCTGCAGATTTTTCAACCAGCAGCAAGTGGACTATGACAGCACCTGCGGCTGGTTCTGATGCTGCTAATTGGACTGTGACTGTTACATTTAGCTCTGATGCTTCTGGTATTATTTCTGGTCAAACTTACACAATTGTCCCAACGATAACTACATTAGCCGCAAGCAGCAACGTTGGTAACGAAGGAGTAAGCTGGGATCTAAGCGGTGGAACATTAAAAGGCGCATTCAAGCCTAAGCTGTAATCTAGGCTAACCAGTCTGAAGCCCCGCTATTGCGGGGCTTTTTTATATCCCATCCACTCCACAGATGCCGACCCTTGCCAATTTTGCTATGTTGTTCTCTGAATATGGATTTATCCCAGGTGAATAATGACCTTGCTTAGCGGTATCTCAAAACGTCTCTCAGACTCCGGCATCGCATCTGCGCTATTGCAGGATTTACTGACCCAGGCCCGCGACAAAAAACAGCCCTTTGTCCAGGTAGCAGCAGAATCCGGTAAAATCACGCCAACGCATATTGCTACCGCTGCCGCTGAAGAATTTGGCTTGCCGCTGCTGGATCTATCAGCCTTTGATACCGATATTATCCCTACCGACCTGATCAGTAATGAGCAACTGGAAAAACACCGAATCGTACCATTAATGGTACGAGGCAACCGGCTGTTTGTGGCCCAATGCGACCCTTCCCAGATACAGGCTATTGACGAGATCAAGTTCAGTACCGGCATGACCATCGAGCCGGTGATTGTCGAATACAACAAGCTACAGGCGTTGGTCACCAAAATGCTGGCTGCCAACGACACCAGCATGGGCGATCTCGACAGTGAGCTGGAAGACGTTGATCTGGAAGACCCGGACGCCGCCGACAAGGCTCAGGAAAAAACAGCGACCGCAGCAGAAGACGACGCCCCGATCGTGCGTTTTGTCAATAAAATGCTGCTGGATGCCATCAAGATGGGCTCGTCCGATATTCACTTCGAACCCTACGAAAAACGTTATCGGGTGCGTTACCGCACCGACGGTATCTTGCATGAGGTCACCAGCCCGCCAGTATCGCTGACCAGCAAAATTGCCGCTCGCCTCAAGGTGATGTCGCAAATGGATATTTCCGAGCGCCGCGTTCCCCAAGATGGCCGTATCAAGATGCGGCTTTCCAAAAGCAAGGCCATCGACTTTCGCGTCAATACCTTGCCGACGCTGTTTGGCGAAAAAATTGTCTTGCGAATCCTCGACCCTTCGTCGGCCCAGTTGGGTATCGATATGCTGGGTTATGAACCCTTGCAAAAAGAGCTGTATATGCACGCCCTGTCGAAGCCACAGGGAATGATTCTGGTGACCGGCCCCACCGGTTCCGGTAAAACCGTCTCGCTTTATACCGGCTTGAATATTCTCAACGTCGAAGGCACCAATATATCCACGGCGGAAGACCCGGCCGAAATCAATCTTGAAGGGGTTAACCAGTGTAACGTCAACGCCCGCGTCGGCCTCGACTTTGCCGCAGCGTTACGTTCTTTCCTGCGTCAGGATCCGGATGTCATCATGGTAGGGGAAATCCGTGATCTCGAAACTGCCCAGATTGCCATCAAAGCTGCCCAGACCGGTCACCTGGTGTTGTCCACTTTACACACCAACAACGCCGCAGAAACCATTACCCGCCTGGCTAATATGGGCATCCCCTCATTTAACATTGCCACTTCGGTATCCTTGATTATTGCCCAGCGACTGGCCCGCCGTTTGTGTAAATCCTGTAAAATTCCGACAGACATCCCCAGAGAAGCCTTGCTTGAAACCGGTTTTACCGAGGAAATGCTTGAAACCGCTGAGATATATCAGCCAGTAGGCTGCGAACATTGTAAACATGGCTATAAAGGTCGTGTTGGTATTTACGAAGTGGTTAAAATAACCGATGCCCTGTCTCGTATTATCATGCAGGGCGGCAACTCGATTGAAATTGCCGATGTTGCTCGTCAAGAAGGCTTCAACGATTTACGTACCTCGGCACTACAAAAAGTCGCTCAGGGCGTTACTAGCCTCGAAGAAGCCAATCGAGTCACCACGGATTAACCAGCGGCGGCTACCTTGTGGCCAATGATTTTGCAGAGGCGTTCCAGCAGTTATGGCCAAGCAAGCGAAGAATATTGATTTTGTCTGGGAAGGCGTCAACAAACGCGGCCAGAAAATGAACGGCTCCCTGTCTGGCCAGAATATGGCCATGGTCAAGGCCCAGCTACGCAAGCAAGGGATTCAGCCCGACAAGGTAAAACGGGCTTCCAAGCCAATGTTTGGCCTGGGCGGAGCGGCCAAAGGCAAAAAGATCAAGTCGGCCGATATCAGCTTTTTTACCCGCCAGATGGCCACCATGATCAAGGCTGGGGTGCCGTTGGTACAGTCATTCGAGATTGTTGCTGATGGGGTTGATAACCCCAGTATGAAAGACCTGATCCTGCAACTGCGTGATACGGTGTCCGCCGGTAACGATTTTGCTTCGGCACTGAAAGAGCATCCACAGCACTTTGATGAGTTGACCTGCAACCTGGTGGAATCCGGTGAACAATCCGGCGCTCTGGAAACCATGCTCGATAAAGTCGCGATTTATAAAGAAAAGTCGGAAGCACTCAAATCCAAAATTAAAAAAGCCATGGGCTACCCGATTACCGTACTAGTGGTCGCTGCCATCGTTACGGCCATTCTTATGATCAAGGTGGTGCCTACCTTCGATGGTATGTTCAAAAGCTTTGGTGCCGAGTTGCCGGCACCGACCCAGTTTGTGGTCGATCTTTCCGCAGCGATGCAAGCCTACTGGATGTATGCACTGGCCGTGATTGTGGCACTGGTAACCGTGTTCAAGCAAATGATGAAACGCTCGCAGTTTTTTCGTGATCAGATGGATTACTTCACACTGAAATTACCCGTGTTTGGCAATATTATGCACAAGGCGGCGGTAGCCCGTTTTGCGCGGGTATTGTCGACTACCTTTGCCGCCGGTGTGCCCCTGGTCGAAGCGCTGGAATCCGTGGCTGGCGCTGTCGGTAACAAATTGTACCGGGATGCGGTATTAAGCGTGCGTCAGGAAGTAGCAACTGGCCAGCAGATGCATTTTGCCATGCGTGCTACCGGCGTATTCCCTAATATGGTGGTACAAATGACCAGTATCGGCGAAGAATCTGGTGCTCTGGATTCTATGCTCGACAAGGCCGCCGAATATTATGAGACTGAAGTCGATGAATCGGTGGATGGCCTCACTGCCATGATGGAACCAATGATTATGGCGTTCCTCGGGGTTGTCGTTGGTGGCTTGATCATCGCCATGTATCTGCCGATTTTCCAGATGGGATCGGTAATGTAACCATGGAAGGCTTATCGCAATTATTTACCCTAATTGGCAGCCACTGGTTGTTGCAGGTGATGTTTATTGGCCTGCTGGGCCTGTTACTTGGCAGCTTTATGAATGTGGTGATTCTGCGGCTGCCGGTAATGATGTTCCGGGCCTGGAAGCTGGAATGTCAGGATATCGACCAACTGCCACCCCATCCGGCGCTGGACGACCTGAGTCAGCCCTATAATCTGGTCACCCCCCATTCTCACTGCCCAAAATGTCAGGCCCCGGTCAAAGCCTGGCAGAATATTCCGCTGGTCAGTTTTTTATTATTAAAAGGCCGTTGCGCAGGCTGCGATAGCCCCATTGGCTGGCGTTATCCCATTGTCGAGCTGGTAACGGCGCTGTTCAGCCTGACCCTGATCGTTGCCTTTCCCTGGGGGTGGCAACTGGCCGCCATGCTGGTGTTCACCTGGTTGCTGATCACTATGTCGGTGATCGATATCGACCACCAGATTCTGCCGGACACCTTGACGCTGGGACTGTTGTGGTTGGGACTGCTGGTTAATTCCCAGGGATTATTTACCGATCTGTATTCGGCGGTATGGGGCGCTGCGGCCGGTTACCTGAGCCTGTGGTCGGTGTTCTGGCTGTTCAAACTGGTCACCGGCAAGGAAGGTATGGGTTTTGGTGACTTTAAATTACTCGCTGCCCTCGGTGCCTGGCTGGGTTATCAGAGTATTCTGTTGATTATCCTGTTGTCGTCTGCCGTTGGTGCGGTAGTGGGTATTGCCGGTGTGATCATACTCGGGCGCGACAAAAATTTGCCAATCCCGTTTGGCCCTTACCTCGCCATGGCCGGATGGATTGCGGCGCTATGGGGTGATGAGCTGATCCATTGGTATTTGGGTGGTATGTAACTGTGGTATGTAACTGTGGCATGTCACTGTGGTATGTCAGCTTTCGGGCTGGGGCCTGTCGAACTCACTCAATCCACGCCAAGAGATTTTTTACCGCAATGGGCTTATCAGAATCGACGCACTGCGAGAGTGGTTAAATGACTTGGGTCGTGGGTATTACCGGCGGTATTGGTTGCGGTAAAACCGCAGCGTCAGATTACCTGGCGGCGAAAGGTATTATCGTGGTCGATTCTGATCAGATCGCCAGACAGGTTGTCGAACCTGGCCAACCAGCCTGGCGAGCGATTGTCGATCATTTTGGTGCCCATCAGGTACTGCTGCCGAATCAACAGCTGAATCGTAGCTGGTTGCGCACCCGAGTATTCGAACAGCCGGAAGAACGTCTCTGGCTCGAACAGCAAACTCACCCCGCTATTCGCCAACAAACTCAACAGCAATTGGCCCAGGCCAGTAGCCCGTACGCCATTCTGGCCTCACCATTGTTGTTTGAAAGCGGTCAACAGGCGTTAGTGCAACGCACTTTGGTAATTGATTTGCCAGAATCGCTGCAATTACAACGCGCCAGCCAGAGGGATGGTAATTCTGAAGCGCAGATTCGTCGTATCATGAGCGCTCAGATCAGCCGCGAAGAACGGCTGCAACAGGCAGATGATGTGGTAAACAACGCTGGCTCACTGGCTAACCTGCAGCAACAACTCGACGCTTTACACCAGCAGTACCTGGCGCTGGCAGCACAAACAAGCCCAAGCCCAAGCCCAAGCCCAAGCCCAAGCCCAAAATAGCAGAACGTACTCGCTCTGCCTGTTAACCGTTTAAATTATTTGTTATGAAAGGCGATCCAGCATGAGTGAATCCCATATCACCACCAAAGGCCAGTCGGCCGCCAACGATGCGGTACTCGCAGTCAACTGCCCCACCTGTCAGAAATCCGTGCCCTGGACATCCGCCAGTCTGTTTCGGCCATTTTGTTGTGAGCGCTGCAAACTGATCGATCTGGGCGAATGGGCCAGCGAATCGCACCGAATTACCGGTAATGATGACGACAACGACCTGATGTCAGAAGACGCACAGTACTGATTACGAACAAGGCCAGCATGGCAGCTGGCACTCCCAAGCATCCGGGAAGGCGGGCCGCTGCGCCCACTAATGGCTGCGATCAATATGCGAGGCTGACAGCCAACGTTAAGGCCAGCGTGGCAGCTGGCACTCCCAAGCATCCGGGAAGGCGGGCCGCTACGCCCGCTAATGGCAGCTGGCGCTCCCTATCAACCCGAGCCGTTCGGCTTTATTGACGCATATCCACCAGAGTGGCTGCGGTTAACAAACAACCACTGTGTAAAAAACACAGCGTCAGTGGCAGCTCTTTGCCGATGACTGCAGGCAAGGGTTGCTGTAAACCGAACAACATCAGATGCAGACCACCCGGTTGCAAGGTGACGGTTTGCCCTGCAGGCACATCCAGGCCGTCGATCTGACGCATTTTCATCACACCGTTATCGTGGGTATGCGTGTGAATTTCAATATGATCCGCCCAGTCAGCCTTGGCCGACAGCAAGCGATCCGGCCCGGAGCCGCTGTTTTTCAAGGTCAGAAACGCTGCACTCATGCTACGTCCAGGAATCGGGGCACGCACAATGGCATCGCTGATTTTCATAGTGCTGACGGATCCAGTGTTGCCAGTCCCACTACCGGTCTCAGTCTGTCCATATGCGCTCACAGCGCCCAGTGCCGCCCCCAACACCAGGCTGACTAACCGTAACCAATAAAAACCACAACGGACGAAAGGTACTGGCTGACTTCGGGTCGATAACGGGCGAATCAAGTCGCGACGGCTCATAACACTATCCTTGGCTGAATCTATTGGCGGATCAAAGAGTATGTACGGGATTGTCGCAGCTGCTGATAGCCGCCGTACAGCGGCTAAATGCCGCAGGGTGTATCAGGAGAGATCCCGTGAGTCTCTGGCCACTCGCGCCGTCTTGTCAGTCAACTGGACGCTTGTTGATATTTTCGGCAAACTCCGCGCTTTGCGGCACGCCTGCACTGCCAGATCATCGGCAGCCAGACCATTCACTACCAGAGCATCGGAGACATATCATGAGCCAATGGGTTCAATTACGAATTCAAGCCAAAGCAGCGCAAGTAGATGCTTGTGAAAACGCCCTGCTGGCTCTGGGTGCCTTATCCGTTACCCTGCAAGACAATGCCGACCAACCAATTCTCGAGCCTGAACTGGGCACCACCCCCCTCTGGGATGACACCCAGCTCATTGGCCTGTTTGATGCCGACACTCATACCGCTGCAATCGTGGAGCAGTTTCCCTTGATGTTTGCCGCTGAAGGCGGTGTTGGAAGCGTCGATTTGTTATGGGAACAGGTCGAAGACAAGGACTGGGTCAGAGCCTGGATGGACACTTACAAGCCCATGCAGTTTGGCCCGCGCTTGTGGGTGTGCCCAAGTTGGTGTCAGCCACCACAACCGGATGCCGTCAACCTGCTGCTTGACCCTGGCCTGGCTTTTGGCACCGGTACGCACCCGACCACCGCGCTGTGTTTGCGCTATTTGGATGAGCATATAAAAGGTGGTGAAGAGGTTGTCGATTTTGGTTGCGGCAGCGGCATTCTTGGTATGGCAGCGCTGTTACTGGGTGCCCGTACAATGACAGGTATCGACATCGATCCCCAGGCACTGACCGCCACCCGCGACAATGCCCAGCGTAACGACATCCGTAGTGACCGTTTCGAGGTGTATTTACCACAACACACACCTGCGGTTCAGGCCGACATAACGGTCGCCAATATTCTGGCCGGGCCACTCAACGAACTGGCCCCTCAGCTGGCCCAACTGACGCGCTCCGGTGGCAAGCTGGCCCTTTCCGGGTTGCTCTCCCACCAGGCAGACGACGTTATTCAGCGTTATAACGAGTGGTTTGTGATGGATACACCAAAGCAACAGGAAGATTGGGTTATTATCTCTGGAACCCGTCGCTAGGGAGCTGTCGGACTTATGAGCAACCTGGATAATTCTGAGGATTCATCATGGCCACGCATGTGACTCGCTGCCCACATTGCCAGACCAGCTTTCGCGTCCGCGACGAACACCTCGCGATTGCGAAGGGGAATGTCCGCTGCGGCTCTTGCTTGCAAGTCTTTAATGCGTTGAATCACCTTGTGAATCCAGTTGCAGGGGCGACAAATACAGCGGCTCCGACGCACAAGCCGACGCCAGCCGAACCGGCAATCGCTGCCAAACCAGCCAGTCCCAAGCCCACCGCTCAGGCTCCGACGTCCTCAACAGCGACAAGTACAAACACCCCACCACCCGCCACAGCCATACCAGCCGAGGTTCACGATGATTTTGATTCCGTCAATCTTGAATCCCAGCAGGAAGTATCCTCCGACGAGCTGTTCGATAACCTGTTTGGCAGTGCCGACGATGATAATCTGGACGATAACAACAGTGGTTTTCTCGACAAGGCTATCTTCGACAGTCTGAATGGCGACGACACCAGCCCCCCGGAAGCGGAAGACCGCCAGCTTGATGACGATGACCTGCTGATCCACGACGAAATGGACAGCATCGGCGAACCACACGATGGCGACGAGAGCATCTCAGACGATCCGTTTGCGGATCTGGGGTTACGTGCTCCCGAACATCTTGATCGCCCAGCCCCCGGATCCGGTCTTGAAATTGACGATTCGCTGATCAACCTCGATTCCATGGATAACCATCCGCTCAGTTACGACGTCAGCAAACCGGAAAACATCGAGGAAGAGGAAGATGACGACGAAGCCTGGGCCAGAGCGCTGCTTGATGACGACTCACCACCGGAAGAAATTACCCGTGAGCTTGGTCTGGTTACCACTCGCAGCGAGGAAGCACAATTCAAACGCCCCGCCGCCACCGTCGCCATACCAGAAAATGCGGAAGACGACGAACCTCCTTCCGCAAACAAAACACCCATCAGCTTCGCCCTGGCTGACGAGCAACCAGAAGACCAGAGCAATACCGATTACCGCGCTGACCATGGCTTGCCTCCCGGCTTTGGACAACCGCCTCGTCACCAGCAGTTGACAGGTAACATTCAGGCAACCCCGCTGCAACTGGATGCTGAAAAGCAAAAACGGGCCAAAACCGGTTGGTTGGTCGCCACCGTAGCGTTGCTGGTATTGCTGGCCGGTCAAGTGCTGTATTTCAATTTTGACCAGTGGGCAAGAACTCCGAGCTGGCGTCCGGTATACCAGTCGCTCTGTTCCGTATTTGGTTGCCGTTTGCCACATGTTCAGGATGTGCGTTCCATGTCGACCCGTAACCTGGTGGTGCGCTCCCACCCGGCCATTGCCAATGCTTTGGTGGTCGATACACTGATATTGAACAACTCTGAATTTGACCAGCCATTTCCTGACCTGGCATTGATATTCAGGGATTTGAACGAAAATGTTATTGCCAGCCGCCAGTTTACGCCGGCGGAATACCTCGCCGGAGAAGTTGCCGGTCAAAGCAGCATGCCCAGCAAAACGCCAGTACACGTCGCGCTCGAAATTCTTGATCCAGGGCAAAATGCTGTCAGCTATGCCGTGCAACTGGTGGATAATCAATAACCGGCAGATGGGTGGCCAACTGTAAGAAAAATGACATATTTGTTGGCAAAGTGGTCTT
Organism: uncultured Oceanobacter sp.; assembly: GCA_913061185.1. Lineage (GTDB taxonomy): Bacteria > Pseudomonadota > Gammaproteobacteria > Pseudomonadales > Oceanobacteraceae > Oceanobacter > Oceanobacter antarcticus. The sequence goes on along the minus strand of CAJXTI010000001.1, from coordinate 64,286 downwards.
TATTCAACCGATTCATCCGAGTATGATAGCGCCACTTTTTTCCGCACACTTTTTGACCAACTCGTAGTTATTCATGCCCACAATTGGTAAATACACGCTAACCAGCCCGGCCGTGCTGGCACCGATGGCGGGGGTGACTGACCTTCCATTTCGTCGCCTGTGTCGACATCTCGGCGCTGGCCTTGTTGTCGGCGAAATGATTGCTGCCAACCCCGACCTGCGCGCTACCCGCAAGTCACGGCAACGACTGGATCACAGCGGCGAACCAGAGCCGGTTGCTATCCAGATTGCCGGGGGGGATCCGGAATCACTGGCAGAATGTGCTCGTTACTCCGTGGCGCACGGAGCCCATATTGTCGATATCAACATGGGCTGTCCGGCCAAAAAAGTGTGTAACAAGGCCGCTGGCTCGGCACTGATGAAAGATGAAGGCCTGGTACGAGACATATTACAAGCCGTTGTCGAAGCCGTTGATGTCCCGGTAACGCTGAAAATGCGTACTGGCTGGGAACCTGAACATCGTAATGCAGACGTGATCGCAACGCTGGCGGAAGAACTCGGTATCCAGTCGTTGGCGATCCATGGCCGTACCCGTGCCTGTGGCTACAAGAACACCGTCGAGTACGACACCATTCGTGCAATCAAGCAGTCGGTGTCCATTCCGGTGTTCGCCAACGGTGACATTACCTCTCCACAGAAAGCGGTTGAGGTCATGGACTATACCGGTGCCGATGGCGTCTTGATCGGTCGTGCAGCCCAGGGAAATCCCTGGATTTTTCGGCAAATCAATCATTTTTTGGCCACCGGAGCAGAGCCGCAAGCGCCTCGGCCAGATGAGATTTACAACACCCTGCGGGATCACCTGCAGGCTTTGTACGCCTTTTATGGCGACTACCTTGGGCTACGTATTGCCCGCAAGCACGTTGGCTGGTATCTCGCCAGCCAACCCGGTGGTGAACAGTTTCGCCGCCAGTTCAATCAGTTGAATTCCATCGACGAACAAGGACACGCCGTTCGTCAGTTTTTCCTGGGGATCAGGAACTCGAGGGAGATTGCAGCATGAACACCCAAGCATATATCAAGAAGGTTGATACGGTGACCGAACCAGCAGAACAGCACATCCGATTGGAAACACCCGTGGCGTCAAACCAGACCCTGCGTGACAGTGTCGAAAAAGCGTTACAGAACTATTTCGACCAGCTTGATGGCCAGGAAGTGGCCGGTATCTACGACATGGTCCTGTCGGAGGTGGAAGTGCCACTACTCGAAACCGTCATGAAATACACCCGCGATAATCAAACCAAGGCCTCTGTTGTGCTTGGTCTGAACCGTGGCACACTGCGCAAGAAACTCAAGCAGTACGGCATGCTCTAATACGCGCATGAACAGATAAGAGCGGCTGCAAGGCCGCTTTTTGTTTTTCAGACTTCGACTAATGTCAGCCAACCCGTTGCCAGGAATACCATGAGCCACAGCACTCCAACCGCACCGTCCCAGTCAGGCAACACGCCTGTTCGCCGCGCCCTGATCAGCGTATCCGATAAAACCGGCATTGTTGAATTTGCCCAGTCTCTGGTCGAGCTGGGAGTCGAAATTCTCTCCACCGGTGGTACTTACAAACTGCTGTGTGACAACCAGGTAGCGGCAGTGGAAGTCTCTGACTACACCGGCTTCCCGGAAATGATGGATGGTCGCGTCAAGACCCTGCACCCGAAAGTACACGGCGGCATCCTGGCTCGACGCGGACAGGATGATGCCGTTATGACTGAGCATGGCATCAATGCCATTGATATGGTGGTAGTCAACCTGTATCCGTTCGCCGCTACCGTCGCCCGCCCGGATTGCGACCTGCCGCTGGCGATTGAAAATATTGATATCGGCGGCCCGACCATGGTGCGTTCTGCCGCCAAAAATCACGCACACGTCGCTATTCTGGTGAACGCAACGGATTACAACAGTGTACTCACCGAACTCACGTCCGGCGGCCTGTGTTACAAGACCCGTTTCGCGCTGGCATTAAAAGCGTTTGAACACACAGCGGCCTACGATGGCATGATTGCTAACTACCTCGGCACCATCAACCAGTCCGAAGAAACACTTGACGTCGCAAACCGCCTGCACTTCCCGCAGACCTTCAACAGCCAGTTCATCAAGGCGCAGGACATGCGTTACGGTGAAAACCCGCACCAGCAAGCGGCCTTCTACGTGGAAGCCAATCCACAAGAAGCGTCTATCGCTACCGCCAAACAACTGCAGGGTAAAGAGCTGTCGTATAACAACGTTGCCGATACCGATGCCGCTCTGGAATGCGTCAAGTCGTTTACCAAACCCGCCTGTGTGATCGTCAAGCACGCCAACCCTTGTGGGGTAGCGGTTGTGCCGGAAAACGACGGTGGTATTCGTAAAGCCTACGATCTGGCATTTGCTACGGATACCGAATCGGCCTTTGGCGGCATTATTGCCTTTAACCGCGCACTGGATGCCGACACCGCCAAAGCCATTGTCGAGCGTCAGTTTGTCGAAGTGATCATCGCACCATCGGTCAGTGCCGAAGCCGCAGCCATCATCGAAGCCAAGAAAAACGTCCGCCTGCTGGAGTGCGGCCAGTGGTCAACCGAACGCGTCCAGGCATTGGACTTCAAACGGGTGAACGGTGGCTTGCTGGTGCAGCAGCGCGACCATGGCATGATCAACGTCGATGACCTCAAAGTAGTCACCAAACGCGCCCCAACCGAAGCAGAACTGAATGATCTGGTGTTTGCCTGGAAAGTGGCCAAGTTTGTTAAATCCAATGCCATTGTCTACGCTAAAAACCGCCAGACGGTCGGGGTGGGTGCTGGCCAGATGAGCCGGGTAAATTCTGCCCGTATCGCGGCCATCAAGGCTGAACATGCCGGTCTGCCGGTCGAAGGGGCAGTAATGGCATCAGACGCATTCTTCCCGTTCCGTGACGGTATTGATAATGCTGCGGCCAATGGCATCAAGGCCATCATCCAGCCCGGTGGCTCGATCCGTGATGACGAAGTCATTGCGGCTGCCGACGAAGCAGGCATCGCCATGGTATTTACCGGGATGCGTCACTTCCGTCATTGATAAATAGCCGGATGTCAGACATCAGGCATCAGCGGCAAATATCAGAATACATCATTGTGCCAGCCGTCGGATTTCCGACGACTGGCTGTTCGGAGTACCAATATGCAAGTATTGATCATAGGTTCGGGTGGCCGCGAACATGCGTTAGCCTGGAAAGTCCTGCAATCGCCGCAGGTAACAAAAGTTTTCGTGGCGCCGGGTAACGCCGGTACCGCACGCGAAGCCAATATGGAAAACGTCGCCATTGACGTGATGGATTTCGATGGCTTACAGCAGTTTGCGCAAACCAACAATATTGGCCTCACCATCGTTGGCCCTGAAGCGCCTTTGGTTGGCGGAGTGGTTAACCAGTTTCAGGCAGCAGGCCTGAAGATCTTTGGCCCATCTGCCGGAGCAGCCCAGCTGGAAGGTTCCAAGGCTTTCACCAAGGACTTCCTGGCTCGGCAGCAGATCCCCACCGCAGACTACCAGAACTTCACCGAGCTTGAGCCAGCGCTGGCGTATCTGCGTGAAAAGGGCGCACCGATTGTGGTCAAGGCGGATGGCCTGGCGGCCGGCAAAGGCGTGATCGTCGCAGAAACCCTGGCTCAGGCCGAAGAGGCCGTACAGGACATGCTGTCCGGCAATGCCTTTGGTGATGCCGGTTGCCGGGTGGTGATTGAAGAATTCCTCAGTGGTGAAGAGGCTTCATTTATTGTCATGGTTGATGGCAAGAATGTACTGACCATGGCCACCAGCCAGGATCACAAACGGGTTGGCAATGGCGACACTGGCCCCAACACTGGCGGTATGGGTGCCTATTCCCCGGCCCCGGTTGTGACGGCAGCCATTCACGATCGCATTATGCAAGAAGTCATCTACCCGACCGTTCAGGGCATGGCCGCAGAAGGCAACGATTACACCGGCTTCCTCTATGCTGGCCTGATGATTGATGCCACCGGCACGCCCAAGGTGATTGAATATAACTGTCGGTTTGGTGATCCGGAAACCCAGCCAATCATGCTGCGGATGAAATCCGATATGGTGGCTCATTGCCTGGCCGCGCTGGAAGGCCAGCTGGATAGCGAAACCGCCGATTGGGATGACCGCCCGGCACTGGGCGTAGTACTGGCCGCCGGTGGTTATCCGGCCGACTACCGCAAGGGCGATGTTATCTCACTGCCCGATAATGACGGCACCAACCGCAAGGTATTTCATGCCGGTACCCAAACTGCGGACAATGGTGATGTATTGACCGCTGGTGGACGTGTACTCTGTGCCACCGCGCTGGGTAACACCGTCGGTGAGGCCCAACAGGCCGCTTATGAGCTGGCGCAGCGGGTTAGCTGGCAGGATATGTTTTATCGTACCGACATTGGCTACCGCGCTATTGCACGGGAAAAGCAGTAACAATACGGCGCAATAACCCAGTACAACCAGCCGGCACACAATTCCGTACTACAACGCGTGGCAGGGCAATTTCTGCCCTGCCAGACTCGCAAGGGATTCCCATGGCAGATCTGGCAAAAAGGCTACTTGAGTCATCATGGTTAACAGGGCTGCTCTGGCTACTATGCCTAAGCAACAGTAGCTGGGCCAGCAGTCCGGTACTGATTCCGGAAAGCGATTTTAATCATTCGATCAGTAGCTACGTCTCGATCCTGGAAGACCCTGAATCGTCGTTAGCTATTGACGATATGCTGACTCAGCAAGTCCAATTACGCTTTACTCCAAGCCATGCCGAGAACCTCCATTTTGGGGTCAGCCATTCCACCTTCTGGCTACGCATCAGTCTTTATAATCCGTTTCCGATAGATAAGCAGGTCATACTGGCGCTGTCCAATAACCATATTCCGTCAGTATCCATGTTTGATATCAGTCGCAGTGATGCTATCACTGTTATCAATGGTTTTACCGCCCCTTCCGGTAGTTATCAGCAGGCCCACCCGTTCTTATTAACGTTACCGGCAATGACAACACAAAGTTATCTGCTGTCGTTGTCGAGCGGCGGCCTGATCAATACCGATGTACGGCTGATGACACCACAACGTTTTCTGCAAAACGAACAGTGTCAATCCATTTTGATTGGCTTGGTCGCCGGCTGGTTAATGGCAACCGCAGCTTACTTTATCAATCTGGCCTTAACGCGCCGCTCTTGGCTAGCCTGGTGTGCATCGGGCTACTGTCTGGCATCAACAGTATTTATGGTTAGCTGGCTGGGCCAGTTGGGTTTGTTACTGAATATTGACCTCGAGCATTCGGAAATTGTTACCGAGCTGGCCACCGGTGCCGCCATTGCCAGCCAATCTCTGGCGGTCTACTTCCTTGGCTGGAAAGGCCAGCATGCCCGGTTGTTCCGTCAGATATTACTGGGCAGTACCGGCTTATCAATCCTCGGCACCATACTGCTAACGTCCTTGTCCGGCAGCTATAGCGAAACTCTGGCCCCCCTCCTGGTGATCTTGATGCAATTGATCCTGGCGATCTTGCTCGGCATCGGCAGCAGTCGCCACCCATCAGCACAGCGTTGGTTCCTGACTGGCACCATGGCCAATCTTGGCGGTGTATTACTGATCCTGTTCATCAGCAATAACCTGTTGGAGTTTGATTCCATCAATAACTGGATGGCATTGTTGTTACCGTCCGTTATGACCGCCTGTATGGTCATGGCCGTTTTGCGCCTGACCCGCAAGAGTGACCAGTTTCTGGAATCGCCCAACCGTGGCGTTGCGATCAACCCCGCGATCCTGTCACAAATCAGCCACGAACTGCGCACTCCTATCAACGGCGTGCTCGGCATGAATGAATTATTGTCGGACACCCCACTGACCGATAACCAGCGTGATTTCACCGAAACCATTGCTCAGGCCGGGCGGGAAATGCTGCACGTCGCCAACGAAATTTCGGTACTGGCCAAGATTCAGGATGATCATCTGGAGCTGGACACCCGTGCCTTTGATCTGGTCTCCCTGACCAATCAGGTACTGGTGCATTTTCAACTGGAAGCCAACCGTAAACAGGTTGAACTGATGGTTGACCAGGAAGAAGACCTGCCAGCTCGACTGGTGGGTGACCGTAATCGTCTGCAAACCCTGTTGCATAACCTCTACGCCCGACTGCTGGCCTACACTGAACAAGGTGAAATCAGCACGCACTTAAGCCCGCTACGCAACAACCGGGGCCAGGTTCATGGTGTGTCGATCCAGATTCAGTTACATGGCACCATCACCAATCGCGACGATTTGAGAATCATGCTGGATCTGCTCTGCAGCACCCATCACACAAACGGCGAAACGCCCTGGAATCTGACCGTCAGCCGTCATCTGATCCGCTTTATGAAGGCATCGCTGGAAATGGAAAGCCTGACGACCCAGGCGGGTTCTCTTACCCTGTACCTGCCACTGGAGCCTGAAAGCGCAGAAACATCGGTGCAGCCGGGCCACGATGACAGTCTGATTGGTATGCATATCCTGATCGTTGACGATAACGCCTCGCTCAGGAAAGTGATTGAAAAGCAGATCCGACGTTGGGGAGTGCGTGTTGAAAGCACCTACAGCGGCAAGGAAGCCCTGGCCATGCTGCGTAATCAGGCAGCTACCGGACATGCGTTTGATGGTGCCATCATTGACCAGGATATGCCGGTCATGAACGGGCTTGAACTGATGCAACGCATTCAGGATGACGCCTCGATCAGCCCCAAGCCCAACGTATTAATGCTCACGGGTCTCAGCATCAGCTCGGTCAGAGAACAGGCCCATGCGGTTGGAATCTATCACCTGCTAGCCAAGCCTGCCAGTGGCGAACGCCTGAAGCGGGCACTGCTGGAACTCAAGTATCGTCCGCAACGACCGTCCAGTACCCACTGACGTAACCTGCTAATTCGCGGACACCGCACGCCCGGCGGCCCATAACCGGAGGCGCTGCAGCGGTTCAGCCATGGTTACCGACAGCGGCTGCGTTGCATTAGCTGCCGCGACCAGTTGTTGGGTCGTCAGTGGCTGGTCATTAAGCGTTGTCTTACCGGCTTCCGCACTGGCATACCAGGCAGCGACCACCACTTGTTCAATTTCTGCGCCGGAAAACCCTTCGGTCATGGCGGCCAGTAGCCCCAGGTCGACCGCATCGACATCATGCCCGCGCTTGCCCAGGTGGATGCGGAAAATCGCTTCCCGCACGCTGGCATCGGGCAAATCAACAAAAAAGATTTCGTCCAGACGACCCTTGCGCATCAGTTCCGGTGGCAGAGCATGAATATTGTTAGCAGTCGCCACCACAAACACCGGCTGTTTACGCTCCGCCAGCCAGGTCAGCAAGGTACCCAGCAAACGCTGGCTGACGCCATTGTCCTGGCTATCACCGGCCAGTGCTTTTTCGATTTCATCAATCCACACAACACAAGGCGCCATCAGCTCGGCAAGCTGCAACGCTTCCCGCAAGTTACGTTCTGTCTCACCAAAAAACTTGTTGTACAAGGCACCCATATCCAGACGCAACAAGGGCACTCCCCAACTGCCAGCCACCGCCTTTGCCGCCAGGCTTTTACCACTGCCCTGCACACCAAACAGCAACATTCCTTTGGGTCGCATATCGGTATCGGCTTCGAGGAACGCCTGCTGACGCTGTTGCAGCCATTGCTTCATGGTATCCAGACCGGCCACATCACCAAAACGGGCAGTGTCGTACTCAAATCCCATCACGCCGTCCATATCCATCAACTGGAGTTTTGCCCGGCTGACTTCCGGTACATCTTCTGCCGTGATCGCACCATCATCGACTATCGCACCACGAATCAGTCGGCGGGCATCGGAATACGTCAAACCACGAAGGTTGGCCACCAGGCGCTTGAGTGTTGGTTCATCGGTTTTTACCCGTGTGCCACTTTGGGCGGCATAACGCCGTGCTTCTTCCTGTACCAGGGTCATCAATTGCTGTTCATTCGGCAGTTGCAGCTGAAAACGGGCACTCAGGCGCATCAGTTCATCAGGTACCTCAAGTCGGTGGCTGAGTAAAACGAGGGTTTTTCCGGCATGCACATGTTGCAAGGCAATATCCTTGAGCAGCCGTACTATCTGTGGTTCTGCGATAAATGGATGCAGATCGCAAAAGACAAAAATACCGCCCTGTTGTTGCTGCTTGATATGCAGTAACGCCCGTTCGGGCACCTCACTTTGCTCCAATCCTGGTTCTTCACCAAAACCCAGCCGCCGCAAACCGTCGGTCAGAGTCCATTGTTGCAATGCTGCACCGCGCTTGATGGCCAGACGAGTCAGCAAGTCCAGCGCTCGGGGTTCTTCGTGGGTTTCAATCACCAGAATCGGCGTATGGCGCTCCAGCATCAGTGCCAGGTCGTGTACATCCTGCATTCTTTGGCTCTCTCTGTCAGACTGGCTGACGCCAGGAGTGTTATGGTTATGGCTGAATAGCGATGATACGGATCATGCATCAGAACGCAGAAAAACGTAAACTGTCAGCCGATTCAGTTTTTCGGGTATGGCCTGCTATGCCCGCGTTGCGGAGAGACCCGTTATGAGCCAGCAAAATACTCGCCAGTTTTCCCTGTTAGATCGCCTGATTGGCAGCGCCGACCAAGCCCTCCGCACCCTCGTTCCCGGTGTTGCCTCAGCCGCTCGCCCATCCCCAGCTCTCCAGCGCGAGCAACATGAGATGAGCGACGCCGAACGTCAACATGCCGCCGCTCTGATGCGCATTAATCATACCGGTGAAGTCTGTGCCCAGGCCTTGTATCAGGGGCAGGCGTTAACGGCCAGATTGCCTGATGTGCGTGGTGCCATGGAAGAAGCCGCCGCAGAAGAAATTGATCACCTGGCCTGGTGTGAAGCTCGCATCAAGGAGCTGGACGGCCGTACCAGCCTGCTGAATCCGCTGTTTTATGGATTATCGCTGGGTATCGGTGCCGCAGCGGGTAAAATTGGTGACAAGGTCAGCCTGGGATTTGTTGCCGCAACAGAACAACAGGTGTGCAAGCACCTGACCTCTCATATCAGTTCATTGCCCGTTCAGGATGAACGCAGCAAGGCGGTGCTGTTGCAAATGCTGGAAGACGAGGCCAAACACGCCACTACCGCACTGGATGCTGGTGGCCAGAAATTTCCATTGCCGGTAAAAATGGCCATGACTGCTATTTCCAAGGTCATGACCAGTGCAACGTATCGGGTTTAAGCCCAATCACTGGTTAACCCCATAACAAAAACCCGTTGAAGCGCGAGTATTCAACGGGTTTTTTATGGCCAGACTGACGCGAAGGGCAAAGAGCGAAGGCTACAGGCTCAGGACTTTCTCACCACGAGAAATACCCGACACACCACTGCGCACGGTTTCCAGCACTGCAGTCGAACCAATCGCCTCAATAAAGGCTTCCAGTTTATCAGTCGCGCCAGTCAATTGGATGGTGTACACACTGGGTGACACATCGACGATCTGGCCACGGAAGATATCCGCCGTACGTTTGATTTCAGCACGCTGGGCTCCCACGGCTTTCACCTTGATCAGCATCAGTTCGCGCTCGATGTGTTGACCCTCAGACAGATCCACCAGCTTGACCACCTCGATCAGCTTATTGAGCTGTTTGGTGATCTGTTCGATCTTGCGATCATCGCAATGGGTGGTCATGGTCAGACGCGACAAGGTCGGGTCTTCGGTAGGCGCAACCGTCAGGGTTTCAATGTTATAGCCACGCTGGGCAAACAGTCCGACCACACGCGACAAGGCACCCGGTTCGTTTTCCAGCAGGATAGAAATAATATGTCGCATCATATCAGGTACGCTCCGTCTTGCTCAGCCACATGTCGCGCATGGAGCCCAAAGGCACCTGCATTGGATAAACGTGTTCTTCCGGGTCAACGGCTACATCGAGGAATACCAGGCGATCCTTGTATTTATTCAAGGCATCGTCCAGCGCTTGCGGCAATTCATCGCGGCTTTTTACCTGAATACCCACATGGCCGTAGGCCTCGGCCAACTTAACGAAGTCGGGCAGTGATTCCATATAGGAATGGGAATGTCGCCCTTCGTAGTTCATGTCCTGCCACTGACGTACCATACCCAGCGAACCATTGTTCAGACAGACGATTTTTACCGGAATACCGTACTGCAAGCAGGTCGACATTTCCTGAATGTTCATCTGGATCGAACCTTCACCCGTGACACACACCACTTCGTGATCGGGGAAGTTCATCTTCACCCCCATCGCGGCCGGAAAACCAAAGCCCATGGTGCCCAGGCCACCGGAGTTGATCCAACGATTGGGCTTGTCAAACTTGTAGTACTGAGCGGCAAACATCTGATGTTGGCCAACATCGGAGGTGACGTAGGCATCTCCCCGAGTAGCAGTCCACAGCGCTTCGATGACTTCCTGTGGTTTCATCAAGCCGTTTTCATTTTTTTCGTAACGCATACCATGACGCGGACGCCACTCGTTGATCTGTTTCCACCAGGAGGTTATCGCATCAGCATCCGGCGTTTCACCAGCTTCATCCAGCAGCGCCATCATTTCGTCCAGCACCGTACCCACTGGCCCGACAATGGGCACATCGGCGGTGATGGTTTTGGAAATAGACGATGGATCAATATCGATATGAATGATCTTGGCGTCCGGACAAAACTTGGTCGTGGCATTGGTCACTCGGTCATCAAAGCGAGCGCCTACCGCCAACACCACATCGGCGTGGTGCATCACCACGTTCGCTTCGTAGGTGCCGTGCATCCCTAACATACCAAGGAAACGATCCGCCGTGCCGGGATAAGCCCCCAGCCCCATCAATGTGCTGGTGCATGGGAAGTTCAGGCGATCCACCAATGCCCGCAGCTTATCTGAACTGCCGTCGATGATCACACCACCGCCGCTGTAGATAACCGGACGCTTGGCGCTCAACAGCAATTCAACCGCCTTCTTGATTTGGCCGGAGTGGCCACGCTGAGGCGGTGTGTAAGAGCGCAGTTTGACCTTTTTCGGATAAACGTATTCAAAACGCTCATTCGGCATGGTCATATCTTTCGGTATATCAATCAGTACCGGGCCGGGACGGCCGGTGCTGGCGATATAAAACGCTTTCGCCACCAGCTCTGGAATTTCTTCCGGGCGGCGAACACTGAAACTGTGTTTCACCACTGGGCGAGAAACCCCCAGCATGTCCGTTTCCTGGAAGGCATCATCGCCGACCAAATGGCTCATCACCTGACCAGAAATGACAACCATTGGAATAGAATCCGTAAACGCAGTAGCAATACCGGTAATGGTATTGGTCGCTCCAGGGCCGGAAGTCACCATCACAACACCGGCTTTACCGGTCGCACGGGCATAGCCATCAGCCATATGGGCTGCGGCCTGCTCGTGGCGGACCAGTACGTGTTTGACGGCACTTTGTCTATAGACGGCATCGTAAATGTGCAGCAACGAGCCGCCCGGGTAGCCATAGATATATTCAACGCCTGACTCGTGCAGAGCACGAACCAACATTTCTCCGCCGGAAAGTAATTCCACCGTACTTATCCTCTTGCACAAGCTCTTGTCAGAGCATGAGTGAAATAAAAATTGCGGGATCAGCGTCATCACGCCCTGAAGGCGGATGGATCCCGGTGAGGATGAATAACTTGTAGTTGCTCATCAGAGTCCCGGAGTCTGGTCATAAACTGCGGGTTGGAACTGGATCGGAGGATAACCCTGGTCCAGAGGCCATGGCTGCCAGAGATCAGCACGGGGGTGTTGGCTGCTCAATCCGGCAAAAGCTGTGCAATTTTAGCACCATAGCGCCGTTTGTCCAGAGAACACGCGGCCTGCGGGATGCCAGAATAACGGCTATTTCCTTGACTTATCAGCTCGTTGCCATAGTGTTCGCTGCATCCCGGTTCTGTTGATATTGCAGGTGATTATGAAATTTTTGCTCTCGACAGCAGTGGTGCTACTGCTATGGCCAGCCTTGGTAACCAGCCCGGTGCAAGCACAGGTATACCGCTGGACAGATGAAAGCGGCCAGGTTCACTTTGGTTCACAGCCTCCCCGTGAGCAACAGGCAACAGCAGAAACCTATGATGTGCAGGTTTCGCGCCCCGCCACACCCCCTGCCACAGGCAGATCCCTGGTGGACACTGCCAATCCGAAAAAGGATGAGGAAAAACAGCCAGACTCCGACGAACCCGCAGTGTCCAACGAAGAGGCCGACGCGTATTGCCAGCAGGGCCAGACCTATATGGGCAAGCTCAGCAGTAATTACAGCCGTCGCTTCAAAGACCAGGAGACCGGTGAATACCGTCCGTTGACGGACGCTGAACGGGAGCGCGAACAGCAGAAAGCCCGCAAGATAATGGACACCTATTGCAAAAAACAATAACCGCCTGCGCTACTCGCGCCAGATCAGACTGGCCTGCCGCCCGGTTTGGCCATCCCGACGAAAGGAATAAAACTGCGTCGCTTCCCGATAAGTACACCATTCCTCCCCGAATATCCGCTCGACGCCCGCCAGTTCCAACCGCCAGCGCGCCAGTTTATGCAGATTGGCATGATAACGATCGCCGTGGCCACGATAAAAGCAACTTGCCGGTGCCCCGGCGAAGCTTGCCCTGACCTCTGGCCCGACTTCAAACGCGGCCGGGCCAATGGCAGGACCCAGCATGGCCATTACGCTACCACTAAAACGGGTCAGGGCCTGTTCCAGCACACCAGCAGCCAGACCACGCCATCCGGCGTGTATCGCTGCAATCTGCTGGCCGTTTGCACTGACCAGCAACACCGGCAAACAATCTGCCGTCATGACGGCACAGGCCAGGCCTGGTTCTGCTGTCCAGCAGGCATCTGCTGGCAACACAATTTCGTTCCCACAAGCGTGCCGACATTCAGTGCCGTGCACCTGATCAAGCCATTGAATGGCACGAACAGCGGGTAACTGCTGTTGCAAGCGGATACGGTGCTGCCGTACTTGCTGTGCATTATCACCAACATGCAGCCCGAGATTGGCACCATCCCAGGGCGCTGCAGAAACCGGCCCACTCAGTAACCGGCGCGTACTGAATGCCACCTGCACCCCGGCAGGCAAGGGCCAGTCTGGCCGGATCAGTTCAAATGTCGTGCGCACCACGCCGGTCAGCCTCCAGCATCTCAAGCAATTCGATCATGTCGGTTGGCAAGTCCACTTCCCACTCCATCCATTCCTGCTCAACCGGGTGCAATAATCCCAACGCCTTGGCATGCAGCGCTTGACGTGGAAAGTTTTGCAGCATGGTACGCAAGGAAGGGCCAATACCCTTGGTCAGGCGAGTACGGGCAGCGTAGGTGGCATCACCCACCAGCGGATGGCCAATGTGCGTCATATGCACGCGGATCTGGTGAGTACGGCCAGTTTCCAGTTTGCAGCGAATATGGGTATGGGTAGGAAACTTGTGTAATACCCGGTAATGGGTCACCGCGTCTTTACCCATCGGATTGACCGCCATACGGGTGCGCTGGGTACCATGACGACCGATCGGTTCATCTACTTTGCCGCCGCCGGTCATGTGCCCCTGAACTACCGCTTCGTACTCACGTCCCATGGTGCGATCCTGCAGTTGTGCGACCAGATGCGCCTGGGCTTGCAGGGTTTTGGCCACCACCATCAGTCCTGTGGTGTCCTTGTCGAGCCGATGTACGATACCGGCACGGGGAATATTGGCCAGCGCCGGACAATGATGCAGCAAGCCATTCAGCAAGGTGCCTTCACGATTGCCAGCCGCCGGATGCACCACCAGATCAGCCTGCTTGTTGAGCACCAGAATATGATCGTCTTCGTAGACGATATCGAGGTCGATGGCCTCTGGCTCCCAGTCACCTTCGGGGGCCAGCTCCGCTTCCAATACCAACGTCTCACCGCCGGTGAGTTTGTCACGCCCGCGCCAGGCCTTGCCATCAACCGTCAGCTGTCCCTCTTTGATCCATTGTTGCAGCCGTGAGCGTGAATAGTCAGGGAACAGTTGCGCTGCTACCTGGTCGAGTCGTTTGTTGCCCTGATCAAAGGGAACCTGAATACTGCTAGAGATCTGATTGGTCATAGTCTGCCAAATCGGGGAGGGTCGATGCGATACCAGACGTCAGAACCGCCAATCGGTTGGGACTGTGCTGTGACTGTGTTTTAATACCGCGCTTTAGCGAAGTATATCCACAATTAGGAATCCGCTCCATGACGTGCCGCTGGCTGTTGATTTTATTATCTGTCTTGATGGTCGCCTGCTCCGGAAATCCGGACAAACCCAAAGAACAAACCGAGCAACAATTATATAAAGAAGCCAGAACCGCGCTGGATAAAAACAGCAACGTTATTGCCATTGAAAAGCTCAAGGCGCTGGAGTCCCAGTACCCTTTTGGGGAATACGCCGAACAGGCTCAACTGGAGCTGATTTACGCCTATTTCAAAACCAGCGATCTGGAAACCGCCCTGGAAGCCAGCGAACGCTTTATCCGCCTGCATCCGCTGCATGAACAAATCGACTACGCCTACTACATTCGTGCGCTGACCACCTATGAAATGGGATTTTCCATGGTGGAACGGCGTTTTTCCGACGATGTTGCCAAGCGTGACCCGACGCCGCTGCGCGATGCCTTCCAGTATTTTTCAGAATTGTTGACCCGCTTCCCGGACAGCCCTTATACCGCCGACTCCCGCGCACGTATGGTCTATCTGCGTGAACGCCTGGCCAGTTACGAGATTGGCGTGGCGCGCTACTATATGAAACGTCACGCCTTTATGGCAGCTGCCAACCGGGCCAACAAGGTAGTATCTGAGTATCCAGGTACCGCTGCGGTTGCCGATGGCCTGGTGATGATGACGGAAGCCTATCAGGAGCTATCGATGACAGCAGAAGCTGATGACGCCTTGGCACTGCTGAAATATAACTTCCCACAGCACCCACAACTACGGAATGGCGAGTTCAAGAACAGCGGTCTGGCACAAACAGATCGGCGCAGCTGGCTGGAAATCCTCTCCTTTGGCTTGAGTAAATAACCCGATACCAGACCACATTTTCAGGCCACTTTTGTGGCGATGGCCGAAATACAAGCAACTGAACACAACCGGCCCCGGAATACACGTCCAACCAACATCCGGGGCCCGGTTATTCACTTCATCTGACAGATTTCAGATACCAGCCCGCCAACCACTGGTGATCGGATAGCGCCGATCACGACCAAAACCACGCCGAGTTACTCGTACGCCAACCGGTGCCTGACGGCGTTTGTATTCGTTTACGTCAACCAGACGCAGCACCCGCATCACATCATCGCGGTCGAAGCCACTGGCAATAATCGCCTCGGCACTCATGTCCTGCTCAATATAATTTTCCAGTATGGTGTCCAACACCGGGTAAGGCGGCAGGCTGTCTTCGTCCACCTGGTCGGGCGCCAGTTCCGCCGATGGCGGACGATCAATCACTCGCTGCGGTATTACCTCACCCTCACCGATCGAATTACGATATTGTGCCAGTGCGAATACCCGTGTTTTATAGACATCCTTCAGCGCCCCGTAACCACCCGCCATATCGCCATACAGGGTTGCATAACCCACCGCCATTTCGCTTTTGTTGCCGGTGGTCAGCACCATATAGCCCGTCTTGTTCGAGATCGCCATCAACAGCACACCACGACAGCGGGATTGCAGGTTTTCTTCCGTGGTATCAACCGGTAAACCGGCAAACTCCTGCGCCAGAGCACCCATAAATTGCTCGTACATCGGAGCAATCGAAATCGACTGATAACGTACTCCCATCACCCGCGCCTGCTGCGCGGCGTCTTCTTTGCTCATATCCGAGGTATAGGCAAATGGCATCATCACAGCCTGAACCCGATCAGCCCCCAGAGCATCCACGGCAATGGCCAGTGTCAGCGCTGAATCGATACCGCCTGACAGCCCCAGAATAACGCCCTTGAAATGGTTTTTATTGACGTAGTCACGCACTCCCAACACCAGCGCGTTGTAGAGACTGGCCAGTTCATGTTCGTGGGCTTCCACCACCGGTGCCGCATTCGCAGCCTGCAAAACACCGGCAGAAAACCGGACGTCAGCCGTTGCTGCCTGGTATTCCGGTAGTTGGGCAACGCAGAGGCCAGTGGCATCCAGAGCAAACGAGGCACCATCGAAGACCAATTCATCCTGCCCACCCACCTGATTGACGTACACAATCGGCACTCCCAGGCGACCAATATGCTCACGCAAGACGGTCAGGCGCTCGGTTTGCTTGCCAAGATGAAAGGGCGAGGCGTTCAGGTTAAGAATCAGCTCGGCACCAGCGGCCACGGACTGTTCTGCCGGCCCTGTGTACCAGATATCTTCACAAATGGTTAAACCCAGATGTACGCCAGCGATATTAACAACGAGGGGCTGGTCGCCAACGCTGAAATAACGCTTTTCATCGAACACCTGATAGTTTGGCAAACATTGTTTGGCGTAACGCCCCAGTGATTCGCCCTGATACCAGACACCAGCACAGTTATAGAGACGCTCGTCCTCGCGCCAGGGAAAGCCAGCCACAATGGCAATGTCGTGACTGGCAGCCGCCAGCCGTTTTATGGCGGTTTCAACACGAAGTTGCAAACTTGGTCGCAACAACAGGTCTTCTGGTGGGTAACCGGTCAGCGCCAGCTCGGAAAACAGGATAAGATCGACGCCACGGTTACGTGCTGCGTCCACTTCGCTGAGCATCAAATCACAGTTGCCGGTAATATCGCCAACCAGAAAATTGCATTGCGCCATGGCGATGTGAAGTGACTCTGTCATGCTGTCGCGTTACCTTCTGCTATTTTTCCGCAGTATTGTCTGGAAATTCCGCCGGTTAGGCAAATACATTAGCGCCAGGCCAGGTGAACGCCAGTGGCCGAAAGGATATTTAACATGTCGTCTAACGTGAGCGATCTGGTTGTCAACGGCAAGCGCCTGCTAAAAATTTACAGCTATTACTCTCTGCTCCTGGCCTTGCTGATCATGGCGGTACATGCCACCGGTGGTACCGCTCTGATTGGCCACGACGCGCCTAATGCCAGTCTGATTGCGACGGTACTTTATGTCATGGTCGCGGCCAGCTTTGTTGCCATTGCCAGCCTCGGCCCCCATGTTCAACTAGCAACCAGTTATTTCTTTCTCGAAACGGCGATTCTCTCGGTACTGATGTTTGCCTCCGGCGGGCTTGATACTGGTTTTTCCAGTCTGATTCTTATCTGTGTAGTGATCGCCAACCTGCTGGCACCCGGGGTGCTCGGGTTTGCAGTTGCCGCCTGGACAACCCTGGCCATTTTGGTAATCCAGCATTTCTGGCCAGAACACTATCAGGCAGGCGAACTGGTTAATTCCGGTGTTTACGGTTTTTTATGTTTTTTACTCGCGGCCCTGACCCAGGCGTTGTCCCGACGTCTGAACAGCGCCCTGGAGCTGGCCAGAGACCAGTCATTACGATTACGCCGCCTCAGCAAGATCAGCTGGCAGGCACTGGCGGACTTGCCCAATGGCATTATTGCCTGCGACCGCGATAACCGTATTCTGTTTTTTAACCAGCAGGCGCAACGCTGGCTTGGTATCAGTGATGAAGAATCACTGCCCCAGCCCCTGCTCATCGCTCTGACGGAGCCAGGCCGCAAACACGCACTCAAGATATACGGTGAATCCCTGTTGGTCAGCAAGATGCCGCTGCCGGATTCCATGCCAGGCGACTATCTGGTGTTTATGGAAGACCAGTCTCGCATTGCCGCAACAGCGCAACAACTCAAGCTGGCCTCACTCGGACGTCTGACCGCCAGTATCGCCCACGAAATACGTAATCCGCTCAGTGCCTTGCGCCAGGCCAGCCAGTTGCTGGCAGAAACCCCGTATCTCAAGGAAGAAGAACTGTATCTCAGCCAGGTCATCGAGCAGCACTGCATGCGTATCAACCGTACGGTGGAAGACATCCTGCAACTCAGCCGCAAGCGCCAACCAGCCATAGAAGTATTACGGCTAAAGCCCTGGCTCGAGCATTTTCGTGAACAGTTTATGGCCATGCAAAAAGGCCAATCGTTCCAGCTGGTGATTCGCTGTCATGAACACCAGCAAGTGGCGTTTGACCCTGACCACTTGCAGCAAATATTGCACAATCTGTGCGCCAATGGCCTGCGTTATGCAATCAGGCAACAACCTGACAACGCCCGCCTGGTTCTCTCAGCACAAGCCCAGGAACATAACCGGCTTCTACTTGATGTGCTGGATAACGGCACGGGGATTGCCGATGAACAAATCGAACAGCTGTTCGAACCTTTTTTTACCACGGAACACAATGGCACCGGGCTGGGACTCTACCTCTGTCGCGAGTTGTGCGAAGCCAACCAGGCCAACATCCAGTATCATCGCACCCGGTCGGGTTCCTGTTTCCGCCTGACATTAAGAACGGACATTATCCTATGAAAAAATACTCCGCCCTGATCATCGACGACGAGCCGGATATACGCCAGCTGATCGCCCTGACCCTGAGTCGCATGGACATGGAGTGTTACCAGGCCGCCAACGTCAGTGAGGCATTAGCCTTGCTCGCCGAGCGGCCTTACCACTTTTGCGTCACCGATATGAAACTGCCGGATGGCAACGGTCTGGAGATTATCCAGCTGTGCCATGCTCGCTATGCTGATATGCCAGTCGCCATGATCACCGCCTATGGCAGCATGGATATGGCGGTTGAGGCGTTAAAAGCCGGTGCTTTTGACGTGGTTGCCAAACCGCTGGATATTGCCCGTTTGCGTGAGCTGGTTGCAGCGGCATTACAACTGACCCGAGTACCGGTACATCTGGAATCCCTGCCTTCCAGCGATGCCCTGCTCGGACGTTCTGGCGCCATGATGGCGCTCAAGGACAAGATCCAGAAAGTCGCCCGAACCCAGGCACCGGTATTTATCCACGGCGAATCCGGCACCGGCAAGGAACTGGTCGCACGACTGATCCACCATCAGAGCTCTCGCGCCGATAATCCCTTTATTCCGGTCAACTGTGGCGCCATTCCAAAAGACCTGATGGAAAGCGAATTCTTTGGCCATAAACGTGGCTCCTTTACTGGTGCCAGTGCCGACAAAGACGGCTTTTTCAAAGCAGCGGAAGGCGGCACCCTGTTCCTTGATGAAGTCGCTGAATTACCCCTCGACATGCAGGCCAAACTACTACGGGTAATTCAAGAAAAAGCCACCCGAGCCGTCGGCAGCGAGCATGAATCTCCGATCGACGTCCGCATTCTCAGCGCCAGCCACAAGGATCTGGCCAAAATGGTAGAAGAAGAACGTTTTCGCCAGGATTTGTTTTTCCGCCTTGATGTGATCCAGATTGCCGTCCCCCGGCTACGTGAACGGCAGGAGGACATTCCCACCCTGATTGGCCACTTTATCCGCAAATACAGCCGTGAATGGGGCATGCCGGAAGCCAGCGTCGGTCGTGATGCCATGGCAGCCCTGATGGACTACAACTACCCCGGCAACGTCCGGGAACTGGAAAACATCCTCCAACGAGCCGTCACCATGGCGGAAGGCGATGAGATTAACCAGCTCGATCTGAATCTGCCCGTGCATGATAAAGACCCCGCCACCCGATTACTGATGCCCGCCATCGACCCAGCCGCCGCCATCGAAACCAGCAATCTGGAAGACTATCTGGAAAACATTGAACGCAGTGCCATCACCCAGGCATTGGAAGCTACCCGCTGGAACAAGACCGCCGCCGCCGAAAAGCTGGGGATCAGCTTCCGGGCACTGCGTTATCGTTGCAAAAAGCTGGATATCGATTAACGCCTGCCAGCAGCCTGTACCCGGAAGTGAACTCAGAATTTTGTCTGAAAGCAAACCCTGACAAACTAAGCCATATGCCCGAGTGACAGCCACCTCCCCAGCAGTAATGATAGCCAACCAACAACATCAGAATCGCCAGTCAGGGAGGACAGGCTATGACACGGTTTGCACACGGAACGACCCTGACCGAATTGATGTTGGTTATCGCCATTCTAGCTATCGCTGCCTTTACCATTACCCCCGCAACTACCAGTATTATCCAGAAGCAACTCGCAGACCGGGACGTATCCCTTGTTCACATGGCAATAGCCACTGCCAGAAGCCGTGCCATCCTGACACAAACCCCGCACACCTTGTGCCCGCTCGACAGTAGCAAACACTGCAGCCGCAACTGGAATAACGAACTGACCCTGTTTGCCGACCGCAATCGCAACAAGACCCTGGATGATGACGATACCGTTGTGCAGCGCATCACAAGCGCAGATAACACCGTACTGCGCAGCTACAACCGCAGCGCCATTTCCTTTGGTGCCAATGGCTTCGCGGGTGGCTACAACGGCTCATTCAGCTACTGTCGCACCACCTCGATGGGTCAACACAAAAGTGCCGCTTTTATTCTTTCCAGAATTGGCCGCCTGCGTCCGGGCAAAGATTCCGACAATAACGGTCAGGTGGAACTCGCCAACGGTCAGGATGTGGAGTGTCCCTGACAGATATTCCTGAGCTTGACCGGGCCGTACCAGCACAACCAGCACAACCAGCACAACCAGCACAACCAGCACAACCAGCACAACCAGCAACCACTTATCGTTTCCCTGACTCCGTTAGTCCAGCACCACTGGGGTCAGACAGCCTATACCGGTATCTTCAGGGATAATCTGTTTGATCTTGCACAGAGCGCTGCGCGAGGTTGCTGGATTAAATAGATGATCCCTTTAGATCATCAGCTATCGTTCCGCCGAGGTTTTTCATGTATGCCAACTTGATCACGCACACATCGCGTCAGCGCGGCTCAACACTACTGATCAGCCTGGGAGTTCTCACCGCGATTACGGTCGGCGCAACCGTGGCCATGCAGCAGTCGACCACGCAAGTCCGCATGGTGACTAATATGAACGTTGAAAAACAAACCTTTGCAGCTTCTTATAGCCATTTGACCCGTGCAGTCAAAAACTTGGGCAACTCCAGTGGTGCCTTGTTAACCGATCTTATTACACGACAAAATGCCAGTATTGCAGCACAAAAAGCGGCCGGTATTGATGATGCGGATATTCAATATAACTCTGCAACGATTGATGCCTACACGGACTTTGGCTGGCAGCAGCCGGACAGTGCCTTGCTCAACAGTGTTGGTGCTACCCAAGTGGTTATCACCTATCCTGCAGAACAGCTACAACAGCGCGACACGACTCCCGTTAACCCCAAAGATAACGAAGGTTCTTCCAACGCTGCCAGCTCTGTTTATCCTTTTGTATTGACTGCAACAACCGCCAGCGAACACGGCAATATTACGTCGACGCAGCAAATCGGCATTAAGAGAAAAGGCGCTTCCGCTCAGTAAAGCTATTCGAGGTCAATATCATGAACACCAGACACCTTATATTGTTTTCCCTGCTTGGCTTACTGATCAGTCCGCTTGGCAGAGCAGAATCTGCAAACCTGATGAGACATGCAGAATTCCACATTCTGCCTGCAGAGCTGATTACCTTCTCTGGTAGCGCAATAACGGTAAAACCCTGTGATGAATGCCAGACCGAAACATTCACCATGAAAAGTGAAACCGCGCTGTTCGAATATGAACAAGCGATTGATCTCCAGCGAGCGTCAGAGCTCTACCTGCGCAAAAACATACCCGTTATTTTTCTGGGCATCGACAGGCAGCAGAACCAGGTGGACTACATTAACTTTGGCGGCCATGCGTCGAGCGAATATTAAGGAGCAGCGCCATTATGAAACTCTACTGGTTCACCCTGATTGC
The DNA here is from genome assembly GCA_913061185.1 of uncultured Oceanobacter sp. Taxonomy (GTDB): domain Bacteria; phylum Pseudomonadota; class Gammaproteobacteria; order Pseudomonadales; family Oceanobacteraceae; genus Oceanobacter; species Oceanobacter antarcticus. The sequence continues at coordinate 42,468 of CAJXTI010000001.1, read as the reverse complement.
CCTGGGATTGTTTAGTCATCTTCCCGCCTTGGCCGACGATACTGAAATTTACGTTCAGCGTACCACTGCCGCCTCTCCCAACGTGGTATTTATTATGGATACCTCCGGCAGCATGAATGGCAACGTCTACGAAGATGGCAAATACGTCGGCTCACGCCTTGACGTGGTAAGAGAAGCCGCTGTCGAAGTCATCAACAGTACATCCAATATCAATATATCGCTGTTCCGTTTTAACAGTTCCAACTCCCAGGGTGCCTGGATGAGCAGCCCCATGTTATCGATTGATGCGGAAGGCGTCCGTAACATGGTCAAGGACATCCTCTACTCCTACGCGCCCGGCGGCGGCACACCCATTACCGAAAGTATTTACGAGGCTGCTGCCTATCTGCGCGGCGATGCCATGAAGTACGGTAAAACCACCACAGCCAACTCAGACTTGTGTATGGTGTGGGAAGAGCAGGAAGTACCCGTTTCCAGCTTCAGTTCTCAGTCAGCATCAACCAGAGGGCTGGCGCAATCCAATGCTTCCGCCAAAGCCTACGGCGGCGTTGATACCAATCTCTGGTGGTTCCGTATGATGGCGAATGGCGACGCCTGGGCCGTCAAAAACTATTACATCAAAAGCAAGAAAAACAGTCTGGAGTGGCTATCCTGGAACAAAGCCCGTAAAAACTACTCCGGCAAACAAAAGCTTGATAGTTATGGCGTAACCAAATCCGAATACAAAGCCAGTGAACCGGCCTGGTTTATGGTTATGGATGCCTGGATGTGGTCCTATGTCGTTGATACCAGCACTGGTCTTTATACCGCCTGGGATGACATACCTGAATGGTTTCGTACCAACGTACTTCAATACACCTATGGTATTGATAAAGCCACCTACATTTCCTATACCGCCTCATCCATTGTTGACGACTCAGGCGATGACCCTGGTGACGACCCAGACCCAGAGACTGAAACGGTACTGGTGTGTACCGAATATTTGAATCTTGATGATACCCACGATGGTCATGGCAACTATGTTTCCCCTATCACCGAAGAATGCCAAACAAACCATGTGGTTATTTTCACTGATGGAGAACCCAACAGTGATACGGATATCAATTCAAAAGTGCAATCATTGTTAAAAGAACTGCCCAGCGCCGATTTCCCCAATGACAGTGACTTCAGCGCTAATTGCAGCGGTAATGGTGGCTGCGCCGAAGAAATCTCCTACTACCTTTATAACGCCGACAATAGTGATGCCTTCGAAGGCAGGCAGGCAATTTATGTACACACAATTGGTGGTTTTGTTGGTGGCAGCACCCAGGAACGTCTCGATGATATGGCATCGTATGGCGGCGGCGTGTCCGGTAACGGCTCCGATTCTGCGTCGTTACGCCTGGCACTGACCAAGATTTTTGAGAATATTTCCAAAACCTCCGGCACATTTGCCGCACCTGCGGTTGCCGTTAATGCCTACAACAACCTTGAGCACCTCGATCAACTGTATTATTCCGTCTTCAGTCCATCAACAGCAGCCAATTGGAAAGGTAATATCAAACGTTACCGACTGGATACCAGTGGCGATATTATGGATGCCGATGGCGACCTGGCTGTCGATTCGACAACCGGCTATTTTGCCGATAATGCCCGTAGCTACTGGACGCTCGACGAAGATGCACCCGATGGCGAAACCGTCAACAAGGGTGGCATAGCCCGTCGATTGTCTGACCCGGCCAACCGCAAAATCATGACCGATATCTCCGGTAGCACCATCAGCAGCGCGGCGAATCGGATTACCAGTAGCAATACGACACTGCTCAGCAACCTGCCTGCCACGGTACCAGCTGATGACAAGGCTGATTTTATACGCTGGCTGGCTGGCTACGACCCCAGCTCTGCCAGTACCAGCGCTCCTCGACGAGAAATGGAAGATGCCCTGCACAGTCGCCCGGTACTGCTCTCGTATAGCTCCGGCAGCACGACCAAAACCGCCCTGTTTGTCGGTACCAACTCCGGTTACCTGCATGCATTTAATACCGATGAAGATAACCCCAAGGAATATTTTGCCTTTATCCCTTCTGATCTGTTTGACAGCGCCTATGCCTACTTCAGCAAGAGTGCAGAGCGCAGCTACGGACTGGATGGCTATATTTCCAAATATCACATTGATACTAATGGCAATAATATTATCGACTCGGGTGAAAAAGCCTATCTGTATACCGGGATGCGCCGCGGCGGACGGAATTACTATGCTCTCGACGTCAGCGATCTGGATGCTCCAAAGCTGGCCTGGACCATCAAGGGTGGTAGTGGCGATTTTGCAGAACTGGGACAAACCTGGTCCAAAATGCTGCCGGTTACCGTACTGTGGAAAGGCAAACAAACCGATGTCCTGATGTTTGCCGGTGGCTATGACGCAACCGAAGACGACAATGCCAAACGCACGACTCACAGCATGGGGAATGCGATTTATATGGTGGAACCGGCAACCGGCAAGCTGCTCTGGAAAGCATCCAGCTCCAGTGGCAACCTGAAGCTCAGCGAGATGACCAGCGGTATTGTCGGCGACCTTGTACCTGCCGATAACGACGGTGATGGCGATGTGGACACCTTGTATGCCGCCGATCTGGGAGGTCGTATCTGGCGCCTCGACCTGGCTCAGGAAGATGATTTATCCAATAGTCCCGCCACCTTTGCCACAGGTGGGTTGATAGCAGACTTGGGCAAGGACGAGACCGAAGCCAACAACGTGCGGTTTTTTTCTACCCCGGATCTGACCTATTCCTCCCGCGATACCTTTTTGGACAAAACCACCGGGGCTAGCTACTCCGCCGGTCGTTACCAACTGGTGATTGGCTCCGGTTATCGTGCTCACCCATTAAACACCGCCACCCAAGATCGGATTTATATTATCAACGACTTTAATGTTGATACCGCGCCCGAGACCTATACCAGTGTTACGCTGGATGATCTGGTGGAGTACAACAAACTTGCCACTGCCGACACCGACAAATTAAAAAATGGTGTATACCTCGATTTATCCGGCAGTGGTGAAAAAGTGCTGTCGAATGCCATCACTTTAAACTACTACAGCTATATCAACAGTTATCAGCCATCGGATTCGTCCTACCGCTCAGGTTGCGAGCCGGATACCGGAAAGAGCACCCTGTATATTCTGTCATTGCATTACAGCGCAGGGGCTGCTTCGCTGTACAAGGAAGCGATTGAGTCCAACTTCCCTGGTATCCAGGACACTCCAGTGGTGGTGTACCAGGAAAAAGAGGTGGATGGCGATGGCAATAGCAATGGCGATAATTCAACCGATGATCAGACCGAATACTGCCAATCGATTACGGATTTTGATTACCTGACGCACCTTGTTGATAGCGGGGTTTGTCCTGCTGATTTACTTGATGGCACTGATGGTACTGATGACACAGACTTAACGGACTGCAGCAGTAATTGCGACACAACCGATAGTAGTGGCAGTGACGATGATAGTGGCAGTGGCAATGATAGTGACGGTGGCGGTTCGATAATTTCATCACCCACGATCGTTAATGGCACAACAACGGTTGAAGTAACCGGTGGGGATGACCCCGTAGAACAGGCCTACTGGAGGGAGCTGGAGCAATGATACTGGTCAAGCGGGTTCCTGAACCAAGGAGAGCCTCGCCACCCGGTTTCACCCTGATCGAGTTAATGGTCACCATCGCTGTGTTTGCTATTCTCGCGGCGGTGGGCACCCCCTCTATGACCCGCTACTTTAATAACCAGACCGCAGACCGGATAGTGCGGCAGCTGAATACGGATATCCAGTTTGCTCGCAACCATGCACTGGCCTACAAGCTGGATGTTAACATCCAACCCAAATCCGGCAGCTGGAGTAATGGCTGGGAAGTTCGGGAGGCCTCGTCCAACATTCTCGTTCGTCAGGCGACACTGGATCCCACTGCGGGGACGGTATCCGCGTCGTCGATGTCGTCGGGGAATATATTAGCTTTCAACGGTGCTGGACGCGCAACCGCCGTTGGCGCGCTAACCATTACCATTACCGGATGTACAGGAGACAGGGTCTACCGCATTGAGATCTTGTCTATTGGCCAAATCATTCGATCGGAGAGTAGCTGTGTCTAGATTACGCAGTGGCGCATTGTCTTCAAAAGGCTTCAGCCTGATTGAAATCATGGTGACGGTCGCCATTACCACCGTCGGTTTGGTCGGCCTGGTCGCCTTGTTACTGGAATCTGACCGCTCCGCCCAGGATTCCACCAGTCGCTCACTGGCATCCTGGATGATTGATGACTTGACCAATCGTATTATGGCCAATCAGGATGCCGTTGCCAGCTACGACACGGGGGGCGCTGCGGTCAATTGCTCCGCTCAGCCAACCATGTGTGCGGCCTATCACAACGGTACGGCACACGTTAACAATGCCATATGCAGCGGCGATCAACAGGCCGCTTTCGATTTATGGAACGTTGCCTGCCCTTCTAACGTTACCGTGCCAGGCTCGGACTTTACCCGAGCGGGCAATACCGATTTTATGGCGCCTCCCAAGCTGTATGTCAACGTACTGACAGGATTGGGGGTTGGTGCATTATCCACCCAGGTTTCTATCACCATGACCTGGGATGTCAGAACCTCAGGCAGAGAAGCCGATGGCAGCACCAACTACCTGAATGAAGGCAATATCACCAGCCGTACTGACGCCCTTTCAACGGAAATAGACCTGTGAAAACCTTTCGTTTCAAACAACAGGGCATGACACTGATCGAGCTGATGATCGCTGGAGTTATCTCGATCATCATTGGCCTGGTCGTGATGCAATTAATGATAGGTTCAAATCGCGCATCGAACCGTATTGACGGCATGGCACAAGCACAAGAAAACGCCCGCTTTACCCTGACCTGGTTGGCCAAACAGGTTCGCCATGCAGGTTTTAACCCAGAGCTGTTTGGCGCTGCGATTCAACCAGTGGCTGACCTTTGCACGGGCGCTGGCGTTGTGCCGCCAGCCAACGATGCAGCTTGCACCTGGGAAGCGACAGATCAGGCCGGAGACCGACTGGCAATCCGTCGCAAATTTAGAGATACAACAGATAACACCTGGGATCAGTTTACCTGCAGCGGCGTTGACCTGGCAGGCTTGCCGGGTGTCGATGATGAGTCTGTTATTATCGATGTCTACTGGGTTGCATTGAATACCAGCGGAGGCACAGATGACGAATACGATGACGTACTGCGTTGTGCCAGTTATCTCGAGAACAGCGGTGCGGATACCATCCTCAGTGGCGGTGTTCAAACCATCGCCTCCGGTATCGAATCCTTTCAGGTGTTGTACGCAGACCCTGGCGCAGGTAGCACCAATGCCACCCGTTATGTACCGGCCGACCAGGCAACCATCACTGACGTAACAACGATCCGCATTGCTATCCTGGCCAGAGCCTTCAGTGATGCCGCCAGGGTACAAGGAAAACGCAGCTATATTGTACTGGATGCCAATCCGATTACGCTGGAAGACAACACACCGCGCCAGATTCTGGAAACGACCGTGTTTTTCCCTAACCGCTAACGTTTATATTCAGACTGACAACAGGAAACCTGAGTACTTATGAGATTGTCTTCGAGAACGTCCAGAACACGCGGTGTTACCCTGATTGAACTGATGGTGGTGATTGCCATCATCGGTATTCTGGCAGCTATCGCTATTCCGAGTTATCACAATTATGTACGTCGTGCGCTTAGAACCGATACGATCAAGGAGCTCTCTCGTATCATGGCAGCACAGGAGCGCTACTACTCTGATGAACTGACGTACAGCGCCGACTTGAGCCAGCTGGGTCTGACCTTGAATGGCGGTTTTTACCTGATCAAGGATAGCGGCAACGGCAGCACGATATACCAGGTCGCCGCCGCCAGCTGCAATGGTGCCCCTCTGACTCAATGTGTCCAGATAACCGCCACGCCTCAAGGCACACAAGCAGCCGACGGGACTCTGTTGATGGATTCAACCGGAAGCCAGACTCGTACCGTAGGAGCCGATGTGTACGAATGGTAGAGTCAGGAGTAATCAATCGCCCCGTTATGGCCCAACCAGGTGACGGGGATTATCAGCATCACTGATGGGTAATTCAGGTTTCACTACCGGAATATAAAACAAACAATAGCAAAAACCTCACAACAACCACTCAGACCTCCTTCAGCCTGAGTTCTTGCGGCAGCGAAAAAACCACATTCTCTTCGGTTCCCTGCACTTCTTGTGGTGTCTGGCCACCCAGATCCACCAGGCACTGCACCACTTCTTTCACCAGCACTTCCGGTGCCGATGCTCCGGCAGTTACACCGACGCGGTTGATGCCTTGCAGCCATTCGCCACGGATTTCACTGGCGTTATCCACCAGATATGCTTTGGCACCCATACGCTCGCCCAGCTCTCGCAAGCGATTGGAGTTGGAACTGTTGGGGGAGCCAACCACCAGTAAAACTTCACACTCTGCCGCCAATTGCTTGACAGCGTCCTGACGGTTTTGGGTGGCATAACAAATGTCGTTCTTGCGCGGCCCCTGAATCTGGGGAAATTGCTCTCTCAGGGCGTCAATCACCTTGGCGGTATCGTCCATCGATAACGTCGTCTGGGTCACATACGACAAGCGTGAGGCATCCCGGACTACCAGATTGGTTACATCCTGCTCATTTTCGACCAGATAGATATCCCCTCCCCGACGGTGATCGTACTGCCCCATCGTGCCTTCCACTTCCGGGTGCCCTTTGTGACCAATCAACACACATTCACTGCCATCGGCGCTGTAACGGGCAACTTCGAGGTGCACCTTGGTCACCAGCGGGCAGGTGGCATCAAAGACTTTCAAACCCCGATCCGTGGCATTTTTGCGCACCGTCTGGGCAACACCATGAGCCGAAAAGATAACAATGCTGCCATCCGGTACTTCATCCAGCTCATCAACAAAAATGGCCCCGCGCTGACGTAAGTCGTTCACCACAAACTTGTTGTGCACCACTTCATGGCGTACATAAATCGGCGGATCAAACAACTCCAGCGCCCGGTTGACGATATCAATGGCACGATCAACTCCGGCACAAAACCCGCGCGGGTTGGCGAGCTTAATCTGCATGGGCGTTCTCGACAGCTTTGACGTCGAGAATCTGTACTTCAAAGGTCAGAATCTTGCCTGCCAGTGGATGGTTAAAATCCACTTCCACCCAGTCACCTTCAACACTGGCAATCACTCCCGGCAGTTCGGTGTTGGAGGCATCAGCAAATGACACCACCAGGCCTGGAGAAATCGGCAGATCAGCAGCAAAATCTGAACGTTTCATCCGTTGGACATTGTTCGGGTTATGCTGACCAAAAGCGTGCTCCGGGGCGACACTGAAAGTCTTGTGATCCCCTACTGCCAATCCTGGCAGCAGGCTTTCAAAACCTTCTGGCAGATTACCGTCACCGATCACCAACTGTGCCGGAGTGGCCTCAAAGGTGGAATCAATCACCTGGCCATCCGCCAGTTTCAGGGCAAAGTGAAGAGATACGGTACTACCACTGGAAATGATGTCTGTAGCCATGGGGTCACCTTTTGTTATGCTTTTGTGCTGCTTTTGTGCTGCTTTTGTGCTGCTTTTGTGCTGCTTTTACAACGCTGCAGCGCTGATTTAATCGCCATGCGTTTTAGCTACAGCAGCTGATTTATTACTATTGATACTGTCGCGAATTACGTCGATAGCCATCATGATGGCACCGATTGTAATCGCCGAGTCAGCAATATTAAACGCTGGGAAATAAGCGTTTTGCCAGTGCACCGAGATAAAATCAATCACGTGTCCGAACAGGACACGGTCAAACAGGTTACCCAGTGCCCCGCCCAGAATCAGCGCCAGCGCAATGCCAAGCCAGCGTTGATGCCGAGGTAACCGGCTCATCCAGACCATCAGCATGACACTGACAGCCACTGAAATCAGGGTAAAAAACCAGCGTTGCCAGCCCGGTTGATCCGCCAGTAAACTGAACGCAGCCCCTTTGTTGTACAGCAGGGTAAAATCCAGCACCGGTAGCAAGTAGATCGGATCACCATAGATCAGCCAGGCTTCAGCAACCTGCTTGGTGGCAATATCGACTACAAATACCAACGCAGTGAGCCAGACCCAGACCAGTGCACTTGTTTTAATAGATGGCATCAGGCATACAGGCGAACTTCGCCCTCTCCTTCAACGTTTTCGATACAACGACCACACAAGGTCGGGTGCTCGATGTGACGACCGACTGTGTCACTGTGGTGCCAACAACGCTCACATTTTTCGGCGGTTGATGCCGTAACGTTGATACGCAAGCCGCTCAGCTCGGTAGCGTCGCCCATATCATTGGTGAACGGCTCAACCCTGGCTGCTGAAGTCATCAGCACAAAGCGTAATTCGTTGCCCAGTTTTTCCAGTGCTGGCTTGAGTTCGTCACTGGCATACAACACCAGGTCTGCACCCAGGCTGGCACCGATGATTTTGTCACCACGGGCTTTTTCCAGCTGACCATTCACCGCTTCCTTGACCCTGAGAATGGTTTGCCAGTAGTGGTTATCAAAGCCGTTGTCATTAAGTGCAGGAAAGCCGGTATACCATTCTGCCAGCAGCACCGACGCATCACGCTCGCCTGGCAGGTTGTCCCAGATTTCTTCGGCGGTAAACGACAATATCGGCGCAATCCAGCGAGCCATGGCTTCCAGTACATGGAACAGAGCGGTTTGGGCACTGCGGCGCGGCAGGCCGTCGGCCTTGCAGGTGTATTGACGATCCTTGATGACATCCAGATAGAAGCCACCCAGTTCACTGACGCAGAAGTTCATCAGTGTTTTGGTCAGGCCCTTGAAGTCATAATCCATATAGAAGGCAATCACCTTCTCTTGCAGCGTACGGGTGTAATCCACCATCCAGGCATCCAATGGCAGCAGCTGTTCGCCCGCGACCAGATCGGTCTGTGGATCAAAACCATGAATATTGGCCAACAAGAAACGACAGGTATTGCGCACTCGACGATAGGCATCGGCGTTACGTTTGAGAATCTCGTCGGAGACGGTCATTTCGCCGCTGTAGTCGGTGTCGGCAACCCACCAGCGCAAGATGTCGCCCCCCAGACTGTTCAGCACTTTTTGTGGCTCAACGGTGTTACCCAAGGATTTCGACATTTTGCGACCATTGGCATCCACGGTAAAACCATGGGTCAGCACGGTTTTGTACGGAGCTTGTCCATAAGCTGCCACACTGGTCAGCAAGGAACTCTGGAACCAGCCACGGTGCTGATCAGAACCCTCCAGATACATATCCGCCGGGAAGGTCAGCTCTTCGCGCCGCTGGCATACCGAGGTATGTGTTACACCGGAGTCGAACCAGACATCCAGCGTGTCGGTAACCTTGACGTATTCCGCTGCTTCATCACCCAGTAATTCTGCTACATCCAGCTCGAACCAGGCATCAATGCCAGTGGCTTCCACTTTCAGTGCCACCTGCTCAATCAGCTCCGCTGTGCGCGGGTGCAGTGCGCTGCTGTCCTTGTGCACAAACAAGGCGATTGGTACACCCCAGGTACGCTGCCGCGAGATACACCAGTCCGGCCGATCCGTCATCATGCTTTCAATACGGGCCTTGCCCCAACCCGGACGCCATTCAACGGCATTTTCCACTTCGTGCATCGCCTGTTCCAGCAGGCCATTCTGGTTCATGGCAATAAACCACTGTGGGGTGGCGCGGAAGATGATTGGGGTTTTGTGACGCCAGCAATGCGGATAACTGTGCGTGATATTGGCTTTTTTCAGCAATGCACCGCACTCGTTGAGAATCCCCAAGACGCGGAAGTTACCCTTGTCAGCCGTGCTGAGCCCGGTCAGTTCCAATGCTTGCAAGGCCGCGTTATCAATAAAATGACCATGGCTGTCAACCAGCATCTCGGCGGCAGTGATACCAAAAACCTGACAGACGTTATAGTCGTCGGCACCATGCATCGGAGCGGTATGAACAGAGCCAGTGCCGGAGTCAGCCGTCACATGCTCACCGGTGATAATCGGTACGTATTTTTCTGCGCTATCGGCCGCAGGCATAAAGGGATGTCGAACCACAAACGGGGCACTGTCGCCAGCGGCCAGCTGTTCAGGGGTCCAACCCAATACCGCGCCCTTGGTGGTGGCAACCACGTCAAAACCGGTGGCATCGAGACCATAACGACTCATCGCATCGTTCACCAGATCAGCGGCCAGCACCAGTAATTCATCCTGCTCTTTCAGCAATACCAGCGAGTATTCCAGCGTTGGATGTACCGATACCGCTTCGTTCGCTGGCAATGTCCAGGGGGTCGTTGTCCAGATCACAATACTGGCCGGTTTGGCCACCAGTGATGCATCCCCAGCAAAAGCAGACAGCAGTCTGGCGGTATCCGGGAAGGCAAACTTCACATCAATCGCCACCGACTTTTTATCCTGGTGTTCAACCTCGGCTTCGGCCAGGGCAGAACCACAAGCCGGACACCAGTTCACCGGTTTGAAGCCCTTGTGCAGATGGCCCTTGTCGATGATTTTGCCCAGCGTCCGAATGATGTCCGCTTCGGTTGTAAAATCCATGGTGAGGTAAGGGTTATCCCAGTCGCCCAACACCATCAGGCGCTTGAAATCTTCGCGCTGGCCGTCAACCTGTTTGGCAGCGTATTCGCGGCAGTGGCGGCGGAATTCACTGGCGCTCACCTTGTCGCCGACCTTGCCAACCTGTTCTTCGACTTTGAGTTCGATCGGCAGACCATGGCAGTCCCAGCCAGGTACATACGGGGCATCAAAGCCGCTCATGGTGCGCGACTTGACGATCATGTCTTTCAGAATCTTGTTTACCGCGTGGCCGATATGAATCTTGCCGTTGGCGTATGGAGGGCCATCGTGCAGTACAAACTTGTTACGCCCGGCACGGGCAGCACGAATCTGCTGGTACAGCCCCATGCTCTCCCAGCGCGCCAGCATGTCCGGTTCACGCTTGGCAAGATTGCCACGCATCGGAAATTCGGTATCCGGCAAATTCAGGGTCGGTTTGTACTGGCTGTCCACTTTATCGTTCATAACGGGTCGCTTCTGAGAAATTCAATTCGGTCGTGGTGATCCGGGACGATCCCGCATCACGGAAAGAGTGTGGCAAGGTGGCGAAATAGCGCTGGGCCGAGCGTTTGTCGTCATCAATGGCTTCGCGTAACGCCTCCAGGCCATCAAAGCTGCGTTCGCCACGAATTTTGTGCCAGAACTCAACGGTCAGGTGATGGCCATACAGATCACCAGAAAAACCAAACAGATGTACTTCCAGTGACGGTTCTGGCATTGAACTGATGGTCGGCTTCACACCAATATTGGCAACGCCCAGATAGTCTTCACCAGTTTGCTGAATATGGGCGACTACAGCATACACACCATTTAATGGCAGGCGATGACGCTTGACCAGCACATTGGCGGTTGGCGTATTCAGTGTACGTCCAAGCTCCCGTCCATGGGCCACTCGTCCGGACATACGATAGGCACGCCCCAGTAATTTGCGCACTTCACCCAGACGGTCAGCTTCGAGCTCTTTACGAACACGGGTACTACTGACCCGCTCTCCCGCCACCAGAAAGGTCGAGGAATCCCGCACTTCAAAGCCATACTGCAAGCCTGCACTTGCCAGCGCCTGGTAATCGCCACGACGATCACAACCGAAGTGGAAATCATCCCCCACGATCAGATGGCGAATACCCAGCGTATCAACCAGTACCTGCTTGATAAAATCATCCGCCGACATCGAACGTAATGCTTGATTAAACGGCAGACACAAAACGTAGTCGACGTGATCGGCATCGAGATCTAGCAGCTTTTCGCGCAGGTTTGCCAGACGCGCCGGTGCTTTGTCAGCGGCAAAAAACTCTTTTGGTTGCGGCTCGAAAATCATCACCAGCGTTGGTACGCCCAACGCATTCGCAGCATCGTGCAAACCACGCAAAATAGCCTGATGCCCCAGGTGCAAGCCATCGAAATTACCGATGGTCACGGCGCAACCCGAGAATTCCGCTGGAATATTATGTAAGCCTCGCAGCAGACGCATGAGCGATGACAGTCCTCAGTGGTTCAGTTACCTGAACATAAAAGGTAACCAGGCAAAAATACAAGGGGCTGGATTATAGCCAAGGCACTGCGCGGGGAACAGTCAAACCCCGGAAACAGCGTGTATCAACAGGATTTAACCTTCTCTCCCCGTTAATCAAACAAGGCACCACGCACATGTCGCGGCCGTAGCCCGGCCACGAGTAACACCAGTACATACACCACCACACCGGCGATCACCACCCATGTCATTTGCAGCATACGCTCGGTTGCCGACCACAGCAGCCAATCCGCCGCCGCGCCCATCAGCCAGAGTATCGTACCCAGCAATGCGGTATTGGCCAGCGCCAGCTTGGCTATGAAGCCTGGCCAGCCGCTCTGATGCTGTAGCACCCCGGCCTTGCGCAACCCCAGATACAGCATCAGAGCATTAAAGTACGACGAAATCGCCGTCGCCAGCGCCAACCCGACATGAGCAAACGGCAGCACCAATATCAGGTTAAAAACCATGTTCACCACCATTGCCTGAATACCGATGCGCACTGGTGTGCGAGTATCCTGCCGGGCGTAATAGCCGGGGGCCAGTATCTTGATCAACATAAAGGCCAGCAAACCTGAGGCGTACGCCTGCAGGGCGGTGGACATCTGTACAATATCGTAGGCTGTCATCTCACCGTGATAAAAGATCGTCGCCATCAAAGGTTGCGCCAGCAGCGCCAGCGCCAGCGCCGCCGGTAACGCCAATAACAGCACCATGCGTAACGCCCAGTCCAGTGTCCGGGCAAAACCGTCCGCCTGTTCTGCCGCGTGCTTACTCGACAGCGCGGGTAAAATCACCACACCAATGGCAATGGCAAAAATCCCCAGCGGCAGGTTGTTCAATCGATCGGCGTAATACAACCAGCTGACACTGCCATTTTCCAGAAACGACGCCAATACCGTGTCCAACAGCAAATTGATCTGGCTGACCGAGACGCCGAATAACGCTGGCACCATCAAACCTACAATCCGCTTTACCCCTTCGTCATTGCGCTTCACCGTTGGGCACACCAACAACTGCAAACGCGCCAGAAACGGCAACTGAAACAGTAACTGCAGCAGACCGGCAAAAAATACGCCCCAGGCCAGGGCAAACAGCGGTTCTTCAAACCAGTCGACGGCGAATATCGTGGCAGCAATCAGGATCAGATTCAGTAATACCGGAGTAAAAGCCGGGATGGCAAAACGCCCGTAGCTGTTCAAAATACCGCCCGCAAACGCGGTCATGGCGATAAAAAGCAGGTAAGGAAAAGTAATCCGCAGCAGATCGCCCGTCAGGGCAAATTTACCCGGATCCGTCGCAAAACCCGGCGCGAACAACCAGGGTAAATGCTCCGCCAATAAGAGCGCTAACACCGTCACTGCCAGCAACACCAGCCCCAATGTGCCAGATACCCGCGACACCAGCAGCTGCACCTCATCCAGAGGACGACGGGTGCGGTACTCACTGAGGACGGGCACAAAGGCAACCGAGAACGCGCCTTCTGCAAACAGACGGCGGAAAAAATTCGGAATTTTAAACGCCACCAGAAAGGCATCAATACGGGTACCAAAATACTGGGCCACCACCACATCACGCACCAGCCCCAACACCCGACTGAGCAAGGTAAACACACTCACCACCGACGACGAGCGCAACAAACTGCTGCCTGCAGACCTGGCTGTTTTTTCCGTTATTTCCTCAACTGCAGCATTTTGTTTGTCCACCATGGCTATACCCTTTTGCAACCTGACTCGTCGCTACCCGGACGTAGCAACAATTTTTGAATACCGGCGGCAGGCTGCTGAAAAGCAGCCACAAAAAAGCCCGCAAGAGCGGGCTTTTTTATCGTTAAAAGGCATTAGCCTTTCAGCGAAACAACCTTCGAATTCAGACGGCTCTTGGTACGTGCTGCAGTGTTCTTGTGCAGAATACCCTTGTTAACCATCTTGTCGATGTAAGGTTGAGCTTTAACGAACGCAGCCTGGGCCTGTTCGTAATTGTCAGTCGCTACAGCAGCGTGTACTTTCTTGATATAGGTACGCACCATAGAACGAAGTGCTACGGTACGAGCACGACGCTTGATAGCCTGACGGGCGCGTTTACGAGAACCAGCAGAATTTGCCACAGTCGGCTCCTCAATAATGGGGTTAGTGGATTCTAAGAGGGCAGGGATTATCCCGACCCTCCTATTCTATGTCAACCCAAAGTCACCGTTTTCCGGCAAACAGGCGAACTTTACTGCAACTTAACCAATAACAACCTTTTCAAATGACTTGACCAAATCATCCACCGCTTTCATCTGCGTCAAATACACTTCCAGTTTATCCAGCGGCAGCGCACAAGGGCCATCACATTTGGCTTCTGCAGGATTCGGATGCGCTTCAATAAACAGCCCGCCAAGGCCCAGTGCCATGCCTGAACGCGCCAGCTCAAATGCCTGCTGACGGCGACCGCCCGCAGAATCAGTACGACCACCCGGACGCTGCAGCGCATGAGTGGCATCAAAGACCACCGGAGCCATGGCTTTCATATCATCCATGCCGAGCATATCCACCACCAGGTTGTTATAACCAAAGGAGGAACCGCGCTCACACAGCATGATGCGTTCGTTACCGGCTTCGGCAAATTTCTTGATGATATGACGCATTTCGTGAGGTGCCAGAAACTGGGGTTTCTTCACGTTAATCGCCGCACCCGTCGCTGCCATAGCCACCACCAGATCGGTCTGGCGCGCCAGGAAGGCAGGCAGCTGGATCACATCCACCACCTCGGCAACCGGTGCCGCCTGATGCGGCTCATGAACATCGGTGATGATTGGAACACCAAAGGTCGATTTGATCTCTTCAAAGATCTTCAAGCCTTCTTCCATGCCCGGACCACGGTAGGAATTGATTGAGGAGCGGTTAGCCTTGTCAAATGACGCCTTGAAGACGTAGGGAATACCCAACCTGGTCGTGACTTCAACATAATGCTCACAAATCGCCATGGCAAGATCGCGGCTTTCGAGCACATTCATACCACCAAACAAGGTGAAAGGCTTGTCGTTGCTGACTTCCAGGTTCCCAACGGCTACCGACTCAATCATAGTGATCCTCAGATTTCTAATAGAAAGTTCAGGGTCTCAACCACACATCCTGCAGGAATGAGACTTGAAAAAATATTGTTACTTGCTGCTATATTACCACCAGATTGTCCCGATGGATCATTTCCTGCTCGGCAACAAACCCCAATGCCAGTTCCAGACCAGACGACGGGGTACGTAATATCTTGTTTGCTTCCGTGCGACTGTAATTGACCAGGCCCTTGGCAACCAGCTCACCACGTTCATTTTTGCAGGCAACCACTTCACCACGCTCAAAGCGACCATTGGCAGCAACCACACCAATCGGCAACAGGCTGCGATGGCCGTTGCGCAAGGCATGAACGGCACCCTCATCCAGGATCAAATCACCCCGCGTTTGCAGATGCCCGGCAATCCACTGCTTGCGGGCGGCTACCGGCTCACGATCGGCCAATAACAGAGTACCCAGCAGCTCGCCATTACGTAACCGGGTCAGCACCGCATCAATCCGCCCTCCCACAATCAGGGTATCTGCACCTGATCGGGCAGCAAGAGAGGCCGCACGCACCTTGGTCACCATACCGCCACGACCCAATACACCGCCACCGCCCGCCATGGCAGCAATCGCAGGATCGGAGGCGCGTCCTTCCAGCACCAATTTGGCATCCGGGCTGGAACGGGGATCCGCAGTGAACAAGCCTTGTTGATCGGTCAGGATAACCAGCACATCCGCCTCGACCAGATTGGCTACCAGCGCACCGAGGGTATCGTTGTCACCAAAGCAGATTTCATCGGTCACTACGGTGTCATTTTCATTCACCACCGGCACGACACCAAGATTCATCAGCGTCCGCAAGGTACTGCGGGCATTAAGGTAACGAGTGCGATTACTGAGGTCATCGTGGGTCAGCAACACCTGAGCAGTCAGGCGATCATGCTTGCCAAACGCCGTTTCGTAGGCTTGTACCAGACCCATCTGCCCTACCGCAGCTGCTGCCTGCAACTGGTGTAGCTCTTCAGGGCGCTTACTCCAGCCGAGACGTGTCATGCCTTCCGCGACCGAACCGGACGACACCAACACAATGTCATGCCCTTGGCGCTGCAACTCGGCCATTTGATCGACCCAGGATTGCATCCCTTCACGATTAAGACCCTGACCGTCATTGGTCAGCAAGGCGCTGCCGATCTTGATCACCCAGCGTTTTTTACCCGCCAGACGAGTACGATGCTGCTGAATTTGCTGTTGTGAGTCCAAAGCCATTCCGAAAGCTCTTGATACAATGTCACGGCCAGAAGCGGTGACTGGAATTCTGGTAGCAACTCTGCAGTGTTGACATCACACCAGCAGAGCCGTCGACCAGCGACGGGGAAGCCTAACGCCTGTTACGAAAAAGACTATTCGTTAAGATAAACGACTTCGACATCGTAGTCATCGTCATCGTCGTTACCATTTGAAGCAGCCCTGATCGCAGCCCGCTCGGCCCGATACCGCTCTTCCAGCTCTTCAATACGCTCACGCGCTTCTTCTTCCACAACTTCACGTTCGCGGTTAATCTGATCGGCAAACTCTTCATCTTCTTGGGCACGCAGACGGCGAGCTTCGATGTATTCCATAATGTCGCAACTCAGCGGGAAGGTACCCTCCTTGTTAATCGCGGCAATCTGGTAAACCGGCCCCTGCCAGTCAAGCTTGTCCAGTACATCCTGACAAGCAGCTGCGCGTTCGCCTTCCGGCAGCAAATCCAGCTTGTTCAATATCAACCAGCGATCACGCTTGGCCAGGCCCGGAGAAAAGTATTCCAACTCGTTGATAATCGCACGGGCGCGCTCAGCAGGATCAGCACCATCCGGCGGCACCATATCAACAATATGCAGCAGCAGATGAGTGCGCACCAGGTGCTTCAGGAAGCGAACGCCAAGGCCAGCACCTTCCGATGCCCCTTCAATCAGACCAGGAATATCGGCAATCACAAAACTGCGATGTTGCTCAATAGAGACCACACCCAGGTTAGGCACCAGCGTTGTAAACGGGTAGTCTGCCACCTTGGGACGGGCCGCCGAGACAGAGCGAATAAAGGTCGACTTGCCTGCATTTGGCAACCCCAACAGACCAACGTCGGCCAAGACCTTCAACTCCAGCTTGAGGTTACGCGACTCCCCCATTTGCCCCGGCTTGGTCTGACGTGGCGCCTGATTGGTGCTGGACTTGTACCGGGTATTACCCAGTCCGTGGAAACCACCGCGAGCAACCATCAGGCGCTGACCGATTTCCGTCAGATCACCCAGGGTCTCGCCGGTATCTTCATCAATCGCTGTCGTGCCCACCGGCACCAGCAGCACCGTATCTTCACCCTTGGCTCCGGTACAGTTACGGCTGGCGCCGCCCTGACCATTCTGAGCGCGATGACGGCGGGTATAACGATAATCCACCAGTGTATTGATCGAGTCGTTGGCTTCAAGGTAAACCGAGCCACCATCGCCACCATCGCCACCGTCCGGCCCACCCTTGGGGATGAATTTTTCGCGACGAAAGCTCAAACAGCCGTTGCCGCCCTTTCCCGCTTCAACTGTAATTCGTGCTTCGTCAACGAACTTCATATCGATACCTCAAAAAAACATACAAAAACGCCCCAACTGCAAGCAGCTGGGGCGCTTTTTACGGCAAACCAACCGCCGACAACCCGAAAGGGTTGTCGATCAGGCAGGAACGACGCTAACAGTCTTGCGGTTCTTTGGACCTTTCACTTCAAATTTGACAACGCCTTCGGCAGTTGCAAACAAAGTGTGATCACGAGCAACACGCACATTGTCACCAGCGTGTACACGAGTACCACGCTGACGAATAATGATAGCGCCTGCTTTCGCTGCCTGGCCGCCGTACAGTTTGACGCCAAGGCGTTTACTTTCGGAATCGCGACCGTTTTTGGTAGAACCACCAGCTTTTTTGTGAGCCATGCTTCTTTCTCCTTCTGAGGGACCACTACAACACTGCGGATGCGGTGACCGTCATTCACAGTCACCCGGGCCCAAATTGAATTTAAAAAAATTAGCCAGCGATGCTGGTGATTTTCAGTTCGGTGAACCACTGACGGTGGCCCATTTGCTTCATGTGGTGCTTACGACGCTTGAACTTCATGATCTTCACTTTCTTGTGACGACCATGGGCAATAACTTCTGCGGTTACTTTAGCGCCTTCAACCACAGGGGTGCCAATTTTAACGTCATCGCCGTTACCAATCAGCAAAACTTTTTCCAACTCGACAGCGCCGCCGGTAGCTATTTCCAGTTTTTCAACCTTCAGCGTCTGACCTTCTTCAACACGGTATTGCTTACCGCCGGTAATTACTACTGCGTACATGATGTTCTCCATCGGCTGCGTTTTAGCCGGGCCTCTGATCAGCACCGGTCCATAACCGAACACGCTACTTTCACGACCTGCTTCTACTGGGAACGCACGGGTTACCATATGGCAGGGAGCTGAAATTCGGGCGCGAGACTATACCCCAGAGACTGTACCCTTGCAAGTCGGCGATTATCGCATTTCCTTGACACTGTGGACGGTCAACTCTAGCATTTGCGGCAGTTTTTTCGGGATTCTATGAACATGCCGCCATCCACCATGACAACTCCATCCCCGGCCCCGTCGATGTCACTGGCCGATATACTGGCGCGTGTTGATGACGACTTCCAGGCGGTCAACCAGTTAATCAACGATCAACTCTCATCCCGTGTGCCTCTGGTGGAGAAAATCGCCGATTATATTGTTAACAGCGGCGGTAAACGTATCCGCCCGCTGCTGGTGCTGCTGAGTGCCCGAGCGCTCGGCAACTGCAACCCGGACGTGGTCAGGCTGGCCGCCATTATCGAGTTCCTCCACACTGCCACACTACTGCACGACGATGTCGTTGATACCTCGGATCTGCGGCGTGGCAATCCAACCGCTAATGCCAAGTGGGGTAACGCCCCCAGTGTTTTGGTCGGAGACTTTCTCTATAGCCGCTCGTTTAACATGTTGGTCGAACTGGCCAACCTCAAGGTGATGGACATTTTGTCATCCACCACCTGTGTAATTGCCGAAGGTGAAGTGCTGCAGCTGACCAACGTCAAAAACCCCAACATCACTGAAGCCCAGTATATGGACGTAATTCAGGGAAAAACGGCACAACTGTTTGAGGCCTCGACTCACGGTACCGCCGCCTTGCTGCAAGCGCCTGACGACGTTCAGGAAGCCTTGCGTATTTATGGCAAGGAGCTGGGTCTGGCCTTCCAATTGATTGACGACGTGCTGGATTACGAAGGTAATGCTGCCGATCTGGGTAAAAACGTCGGCGATGATCTGGCTGAAGGCAAACCAACCCTGCCACTGATCCATGCCATGGCGCATGCCGATGAAACCGGCCGCAAACTGGTGCGCCAGGCTATTCGTAAAGGAGGTCTGGATAACATGGACGAGGTGATGGCCGTGGTTACCAGCACCCGCTCGATGGAGTACACCCGCAGCAAAGCCAATGCCTGCGTACAACGGGCTGAACAACAGCTGCAACTTTTACCGCAATCACCGGCCAAAGACGCCCTGATCGCACTGGCGCGAATCGCCGTGCAGCGTAAAACATAACCACACCAAGCCAACGTCAGGGATTTCCTATGCAGATGATTGCCAGATATACGGTTGCCATACTGGCACTGCTAACGGTGGTCACTACCGCCCAGGCAGGGCTGTTTGACGCACCAGGCAACACGGAAGCGCAATTTTTACCGGTGGAACAAGCTTTTCCATTGCAAGTGGATATGGATAACGGCCTGCTGATTGCTCAGTGGCAAACTCCTCCCGGCTATTATCTTTACCAACACCGCATTTATCTGAGCCAGAACAATAGCCGTATTGATCCCGCCAGCTTTTCCCAACCGGGCAAGGCCAAGTTTGATGAGGCCTTTGGCGATATCATCGCTTATTACGGCCCGTTGGAAACAAGTTTCAAACTGGATCAGCTCAATGCCGGAGAAGTGACTCTGCATTATCAGGGCTGTGCCGACGCCGGACTTTGTTATCCACCCCAGCGTTTCACCATTCATGTTTCCGCCTCCGATGTTCATCGACCGAAGCCACCAATTACACCAGTAGCAGTAGCTCCTTCAACCGTCTCACCCCTGCCAGACTCCAACACGACCACTACACTCGACACACCCGCCGCGTTGCCTGCTACGACCAGATCAACAACTCCTGACAGTAACGGTATCGGCAGCAACAATACCGCCGCACCTGCGAGCACATCAGCAAGCTGGTTTGAAGGCTCCTGGCTTACCACCATCGGCTTGTTTTTCCTGCTTGGACTCGGGCTGACGTTCACGCCCTGTGTATTGCCGATGATTCCGATCATGACCGCCGTAGTGATGGGGCAAAACCAGACGATTTCAGCCCGCCGTGGCTTTCTGCTCTCAAGTACCTATGTCCTCGGCATGGCCATTACCTACGCCCTGGCTGGTGTGATCATGGGATTACTCGGTGCCGGTGCCAACATCCAGGCCTGGATGCAAACCCCTTGGGTGCTGGTGCTGTTTGCTCTGCTGTTTGTATTATTGGCGCTGGCCATGTTTGGCCTGTATGAGCTGCAATTACCCAGTGGTATCCGCAATCGCCTTAACCGGATGAGCCAACAGCAATCCGGAGGGCACCTGCTCAGTGTCTTTGTGATTGGCGTGCTGTCAGCACTGGTTGTCTCCCCCTGCGTATCCGCCCCACTGGCGGGCGCTCTGGTTTACCTCAGCACCACAGGCAACGTCTGGCTGGGTGGCAGCGCCTTGCTGGCACTCGGGCTTGGCATGGGCGCACCACTGATTGTACTGGGCACCAGTGGTGGTTCCCTGATGCCCAAAGCCGGTGCCTGGATGAACCAGATCAAGGTATTTTTTGGTGTGCTGCTGCTCGCCGTGGCTATCTGGCTGATCAGCCGTATCCTGCCCGGCCCGATTTCCCTGGCACTTTGGGGGCTACTTGCATTGATTTACGCCGTGGTGCTTGGTGCTTTTGAAGCAGCCTCAACTCCACTCCAGCGTTTACTCAAAGGCCTCGCCTGGTCATTACTGCTGTATGGCATTGCCGCGTTCTGGGGGGCATTGCAGGGCAACCAAAATCCTGTTCAACCGCTGACCCCCAGGCACCTGTCGTCAGCCCCCGGAGCGGGCAAGCAGAGCAGCGCTTTTTACCGCACCGAATCCGTCGCTGAAATACAAGATCTGATCAGTAACAGCCAACAACCCGTGATGCTGGATCTGTACGCCGACTGGTGCATCAGCTGCAAGGTGATGGAAGATGAAATTTTTGCCGATGCCGACGTACAACAACAACTGCGCCACATGACCTGGCTGCAACTGGACGTCACCCGCAATACTGCGGAGCAAATCGATTTCCTGCAAAACATGGCGGTTTTCGGGCCACCGACGGTGTTGTTTTTCCACAACGGGACTGAAATTCCGGCATCACGTATTGCCGGGGAAATATCCAAAACCGAATTTCTTCACCGCACCGCTCCCTGAGGCCTGCTAAAAACGACGAGATTACCAAGGGTTTTACTTGAAACTTCATAACCAAAGCCGCATATAGGTTGTATTGACGGATCACTTCACGGAGCCAAGCCATGTTTTATACCTGCCCTTCCTGTGGCGCCATCAACCGCATTCCCGACGACCAGCACAACCAGCAAGGCCAATGCGGAAAATGTAAAAGCGCGTTATTTAACGCCACGCCGGTGGCGTTAAATGACACCGGCTTCCAGCGTTTTCTGGCCAAAAACGATTTACCCGTCCTCGTCGACTTCTGGGCGGAATGGTGCGGGCCATGCAAGATGATGGGGCCGATTTTCAAGGAACTCTGCGCTGAACAGCAGCACCAGTTACGCTTTGCCAAGGTCAATACCGAGCAAGCCCAGATGGTGAGCCAACAGTTTGGCATTCGCAGCATTCCGACGCTGATTCTGTTTCGCCAGGGCAAGGAAGTGGATCGTCTGGCCGGTGCTCTGCCAGCTCCACAACTGCGTCAGTGGATAGCCGCAGCGTTGCAAAAATAACCGCCAATACCTGCGAGCAACCCGTCAGGTTAATACTCAGCGCTGAATCGGAGATTCTGCGCTGACGGTGATGGTTTCTTCAATCACGATACTCTTGCCGGGCTGGCGAGCGCTTTCAAGCTCTCGCAGCGTTTTATCCAAAAGATCCCGCGCTCGCACAATGGTTGAGCGGTGAATTTCCTCGGAAATATCGGTAATCATGGCTTTATTGGTAACGGTTTTCAGAATCAGCTCGAACGTTGTAGTGCCAGTGGGATCATGAATCAATGAATCCACAAACTGGCCGTTAA
Organism: uncultured Oceanobacter sp.; assembly: GCA_913061185.1. Classification (GTDB taxonomy): domain Bacteria; phylum Pseudomonadota; class Gammaproteobacteria; order Pseudomonadales; family Oceanobacteraceae; genus Oceanobacter; species Oceanobacter antarcticus. Next base: position 19,943 of record CAJXTI010000001.1, on the reverse strand, counting down.
CTGTCTTGCGGCAAATTCGGTCAATCGCCGGGTACATCAACGAATGAGCCATCAGATAACTTTTGTAGTTTTTTGGCACAAACGTTACCTGAGTACTGAGAAAACTGAAAAAAGTCAGTAAGAATAACGCCTGAACGCCGTTAGCAATGGCGCAAAACACACGATTGGTCATCGTTGTGAAACGATTGTTCTCAAGCCAGCGTCCGTGCACATTGTAGTGCACAGCAATTTTTTCCAGCAAACGAATGGAAAACCACATCGTCAGAAACAGAATCAGAAAGCCGGTTAACGTCAGCACCGCCCAGTCATTGGCGCGCAAAAGACCCATCTGGGTCAGATACAAACCAAAGTGGTCGCTATAGGCGCTGGCAATGGATATCGGCAAAAACACCTTGGCCAGATCCAGCATTTCTTTCGACGTACCGTATTTGTAGCCAAGTACGATCAAGGCAATAAATGCCAGTACAATAAACGCATCAAATATCATGAATCAGCCATCCCCCGTGTGGTCATCCCTATTTCTGCTCATCTCTCACATACAACACCACAAACTGCTGCCGATCTCGGCACCGCCCGAGTACATGAAGACACTGTCAGCAGCAAGTTGCAGACCAGCCAGCGTCAGTTAGCTTTTTTCCGCAAGTTCCAGCCAACAAGCCCCTTCCCTGACCTGCGCCCACCCACTGACACCCTCCGTCCAACGAATTGGAAAACCCAGACAGACGCAAGTAATGCACCAATAAATAACATAAATACCCATGAGAGCACCAAATTGATTCATAAAATATCCTGAAATACATTACCTTAGTTAGCCACGCCACAACTTAATGCGGTGATGGTGCCATTATTGTGCACTGGGTTATAACTGGCTTATTTTTTGCAAATTAGGTGTGAATATGGAGAACCTTACAATGCGCGCCAGCCCCCTGTTAAACCAACGAATCATGGAGCACCTGAATACCGGTGTGCTGCTGCTGGATGCTGAGCTGATTATTATTCATATGAATCCCTCTGCCGAAGCCCTGCTGGAAGTCAGCGGCAAACGCGGCGTCGGCACCCACTTTTTTGAGTTGGCGGTCGAAGACCAGAGCGATGTGGATGCCATGCGAGATGCGGTAATTACAGGGCATTCCTACACCAAGCGAGAAGCCCATATTCATCTGCAAAATCAGCAAACCTTGACCCTCGATTACAGCGTCAGCCCGGTAACTCACCCAGAGACCCGCACGCCCACCTTGCTGGTTGAACTGCAAGGTCGCGATCGACTGATGCGTATCAGTCGGGAAGAACAACTGATCGCCAAACAGGAAACCACTCGTTCCCTGGTACGCGGACTGGCTCACGAAATCAAGAATCCACTTGGCGGCATTCGCGGCGCCGCCCAGTTACTGGAACGAGAATTACCTTCGGCCGAACTGAAGGAATACACCAATATCATTATTGAAGAAGCTGATCGCCTGCGAGATCTGGTCGACCGCCTGTTAGGGCCGCGTAATATCCCCAAGCAGGAACCGGTCAATATTCATGAGGTGCTGGAACGCATCTGCCAGCTGGTCGATGTGGAAAGCCGGGGACAGGTCGTTATTCACCGGGATTATGACCCCTCCATCCCGGAAATCGAGGCTGACAAGGGCCAGCTTATTCAAGCATTGCTGAACATTGGCCGTAACGCCATGCAGGCGATGTTGGAAAACCCGGATCAACAAGAGCGCCCCAGCCTGACCATTCGTACCCGCAGCGTACGCCAGTTCACCATTGGTCATCATCGCCATCGTCTGGTGGCCCAGGTTGAAATTATCGACAACGGCCCCGGCATACCGGAAGGGATCAGGGACAACCTGTTTTATCCCATGGTCAGTGGCCGCGCCGAAGGCTCAGGGCTGGGTCTGTCTATATCCCAGTCCATTATCAATCAGATTAACGGCATTATCGAATTCACCAGCGTGCCCCACCGCACGGTGTTCTCCATCTTTTTACCATTGGAATCGCTATGAGTACTGTCTGGATCATCGACGACGACAAATCCATTCGCTGGGTGCTGGAAAAGGCACTCGACCAGGCCAATATCCAGACCCGGGTGTTTGAACAGGCAGAACCCGCACTGAATCAGCTGAAACGGGAACAACCGGACGCGATTATCACCGACATTCGCATGCCGGGTATGGACGGACTGATGCTGCTGGAACAGGTACATGAGGCCAATCCGGATTTGCCCGTGATTATCATGACCGCCCATTCCGACCTGGAAAGCGCGGTGTCGTCTTACCGCCGGGGTGCCTTCGAATATCTGCCAAAGCCCTTTGATGTTGACGAGGCCGTCAGCCTGATTGAGCGAGCGATTGCCCATTTCGAAGAAATGTCAGCCAATACCCCGGCGCCGGAAAAAGAAATCAACGAGCATGAAATCATCGGTGAAGCACCGGCGATGCAAGAAGTTTTCCGGGCAATCGGGCGCTTGTCCCACTCCCATATCACCGTGCTGATTAATGGCGAATCCGGTACAGGTAAGGAACTGGTCGCCCATGCCTTGCACAAACACAGCCCCCGTGCTGTGGAGCCCTTTATTGCCCTCAACATGGCCGCGATTCCACGGGATCTGATCGAATCGGAATTATTTGGGCACGAAAAAGGCTCCTTTACCGGTGCTGGCGGTCAACGCCGGGGCCGCTTTGAGCAGGCTAACGGCGGTACCCTATTCCTGGATGAAATTGGCGATATGCCATCCGAAACCCAGACCCGCTTGCTGCGCGTACTGGCCGATGGCGAATTTTATCGGGTTGGCGGTACCACGCCGATCAACGTCAATGTACGTATTATCGCCGCCACCCACCAGAACCTCGAAAGCCTGGTAAAGGAAGGCCGCTTCCGCGAAGACCTGTTCCATCGCCTGAACGTTATTCGTATTCACATCCCGCGTCTGGCCGACCGCCGCGAAGACATCCCCAAGTTGCTGGGTCACTTTCTGCAGTCGGCAGCCGAAGAACTGGATGTCGAGTCCAAAACCCTGCGTCCGGAAACCGAAGACTTCCTCACCTCGCTGGATTGGCCCGGTAACGTGCGTCAGCTCGAAAATACCTGCCGCTGGATTACCGTAATGGCATCCGGTCGAGAGGTCTTGATCAACGATCTGCCACCCGAACTGCTGGAGCAACAGAGCAGTACCCAGACCTCCGGTAACTGGGAACAGAACCTGCGCTTCTGGGCCGATCAACAACTGTCTCACGGTGCGGTCAATCTGCTCGATACTGCCGTACCGATCTTTGAACGCATCATGATCGAAACCGCCCTCAAGCACACTGCAGGGCGTCGACGGGATGCGGCCAATTTGCTTGGCTGGGGACGAAATACCCTGACTCGCAAAATCAAGGAGCTGGGTATGGAAACCGGCAACGACGACAATGAAACGGACGAATAAACCAGCCAACCCCCATTACCCACGCCACGTGCCCGCCCAAACAGCGGGCTATCGTACCGCCTCACGCCAGTAAATCACCCGGTCATTGCCTCGGAACTGGCCAAAGCTGATCAACGCCGTCGAGTCATCGTTATAGTCGCCATCACCATCAAACTCACCTGACAACCAGCTCGGTGCCTGATAGCGGTAGCGCACACTGCCGTTGTGACCCATACCTGGCGGAAGGTGCCGGATCCAGCCTTCTCCGTTCTGAATATCCTGCCACCACATTGCCGAGGTATCCGCTGCTGACAGGTTTCCGCTCCAGCTGTCGGCATCGGCACGGTAGACTGCGGCACTCACATCCAGTGGCGTGCAATTATCATCGCTATTGACCGGCCAGCCAGAGCCATCAAACTGCAAGACATGCACTGCCTGATCAAGCGGACTCTCTTCCGGGCCAAAGGCATTTTCAATTTGCAGCACCCCAAAGCGCAGATCCGCCGTGCCCAGCTGCTGTGCAATACAACCACCAGCCGCGACACAACCCTCACCACCGACACCATGACTGGCCGGGTTCATATTCATGCCCTGCAATAGGGTCAAACCACCGTCACCATCATCAATGCCAACACCAACCGCCAGGGCAGAAAAAGGGCCATCCGGGCGGGTTACACCGCCATCACGGTGACGCAGCAACGTCAGGGAATCGGTCACCAGCGCTTCTCCGGCATCCCAGACCAGGGCACTGCCACCTTGCAAGCGAGTCGATAAATCGATGCCATCCTGATTATTTTCAGCCGCCCATAAAGCCGATGCTCTGGCAAAACCTTGCTGATAGTTCCGGGTGATTTCATTGTTCGTATTGCGCGCCTGCACCCTCAACGTCGTCAACATTCCGGCCTGCCCCATATAGGTAAACGCCCCACAAGCCTGGCTAAAGACACCATCCAGAGCCACAAAGTGGTGGGGATAAAAACGCCCGACCGGTTCGCTGTTATAGTCCGCAACCGTCTGGCCAAAGTAGCTGGTACGGCTGTTGAAACGAAACACCCCTACCTCATCAAGCTGCTGATCCAGCACTCGATCACCGGCATCCGCCGCGCTGATAGCAACCGTGCTGATCGCCAGTGTTGCGTCTACCCCGGCAACGGGTGCCAGCCGTTCGCTACCAAGCAGTACCTCACCGATAAAATCGGTTGCCAGCGAGCCATCCGCACAACGGGCACTGAGCGTCTGGGAAAAAGACGCCCCGGCAGCCACAAACGGACTGCAGCTGGCATCTGCCGCCAGACACTGCCCGTTGTTGTCTGCCAGGTTCAGCGTGAGTGCTGCCGGGCGCACAAGCAGCCGGTCGGTGCTGGCATGCAAAGAGCCAATACCTGCGCTGGCGGCTTCACCGGCGTCGCTATAAGGAGCCGCGTCATAGCGGAAGTGAATCCCCAGAAGCTCCGCCGTATTCAGATACCCCAGCGTCAAATCCGCCCGGCCCTGAACAAACATCAGTTCCAGATTACTGCGGTCAGGTTGCTGCTGGGCGTTTATACCCTGGCCGTTGAGCAACAAGGCTGTCGCCACAATCCGAGCCTGAGACACCGCAGGTGGCGGCACATTATTTGCCGTAAACCAGCTTTTCAGCGCTTTTATGCCGGTAAATCCGCTCAACTGCTGACACGGTCTACCGCCACTGTCTTCACCAATCGCCACCAGTGACAGGCTGGTGGTGGCACCGCAGATAAAATCTTCCGGTGCCTCAGCCAGCGCAAATCCCTGGGTTCGAATGTCCGTACCAGCGGCAGCCGTTGCAGCAATGCCTGATTCCCGGTCGGTGACAGTAACCCGCAGATGGGTATTTTCGTTTGCATGAAACAGAGACACACTGGTTTCGCCCGCTTGCTCTGCGCCCAGCGTTACGTCGCTGATTGCGTCATCGCCACTGGCACTGGCACTGGCAAAAAAATGACTACTACTGGCTTCGGTACTGCCCAAAGCCAGCGTTCCGACATAGTCCGTCTTGATGGTCATACCATCAGCGCACAAGGCCTGAATACGGACATCGCTACGGCTGAATGGACACGCCAGGCCGTATGTCGGTTGCTGTATCTGAAAACCACCCAGAGCACAGCTGGCACCGGGACACAAATCACCAAAGTCCATTGCCGCCCCGCTCTCTTGCAAATAATAAACACGGACATAAGGTTGCAACATGATATTAGCCGCCGTCACCGCCCCGTACAGTGTTGCCGAGCGTCCCAACTGAGCGCTTCCCCTGGCGTAAATCAGGCCGCTGAAGCGACTCTGATCACCGATATTAACGTCGCCATAACCAAACAAAAACAGCCGACTGGCATCCCCAGACCCAGAATCCGGCGAATTGGCGACAAACCCGCTGCCGATATTCACCGTCTGACGGGCATAAATTCGCACACTGCGCTTGCCATCCACCACCCATCGCACATGGTTACCAACGATCAGGTTCTCGATCCAGTAGTTACCGGGTGCCAGATGCAATACCGCGTTGTCGAGCAGCTGCAAGCTGCCGATACGATAGTCGCTGGCACCGCCAGCAAAGGTCAGTGTGGCAGCACGACCCACCGACACCCGGTTGAATTGAGTCGTTAACGGGCCGAGGGTGACAGATGAACCATCTGCAACATATTCACTCCCTGGACGATGCCTCCGATTCCTGTCTTTATCCCGACCATCAAAATCAATCGACAAAAATTCTGGGGCCTCAATGGCAGGGGCCGATAACCCATTACTACGACAGGCGACGGTTACACAACTACGGGCCGAGGCATTACGGTCGTCGTAGACACGGCTGACAGACAACACATTGGAGGGGCTATTAAACAACTGTGCATTGCTACCGAAGTAAATCTGCCCGCCATTATGACTGGCCAGACCATCAACAAAGCTGGCAGAGCAGCTGTTCAAGGCACCACAAGGATGGGTTTGTTGCATCAGCTCCAACACCTGGTTCTGGCTCAGGGCAGAAGCAAACACAGCTACCTCGTCAATAGCCCCGTGTAAATATCGGCCATAAAGATTCTGGTCTGCACCAATTTGCAAGGGATCGTTATTTTCCATCAATAACCCGGAAAACGAACTGCTGGCCACCACGACACCATTCAGAAAAAGAACCTGATTGCCATCACGATAGCTGATAGCAACATGCGCCCACTCACCCGACACGACGCCACTAGAGCTGGTCAGCGAACGGGTATTACCCCGCGAATCGCGCCACCACCAATACACCCGCCCCGTTGAGTTGATGTGAAATTCGTAGTTTTCATCCTTCGACACCACCGGCGCCAAATCTGCGGGTAAAGCATCCAACCGTATCCAGGCACCGACACTGACGGCGGCGGCCAGATCCAGCACAGCGGCATCACTGACTTCGATATAGTCATCAACCCCATCAAACTGGCCATAGCGACACGTGCCCGGCGTGCCACGGATGGCTGGCGACAGGTCGCTGCTGGCAATACCGTTAAACGCTCGTCCATGCAACCCGGCGGTGCCACGATCACGGACTTCTCCCGCGCTGCCGCTGTAGCCACTTTCGTCCAGTTGATAATGCACCACCGGCTCCGGCAGTTGTGCCCAGGTGTTCGAGCCACTCAGCAGCAAGCAACACAACAACCAGCGCCACAGGATGATCATTTAACCCGTACCTCCAGCGTCCGGCTGGCATTACCCCCATCACACAATGACTGGCTGGTCAGGGTGCAATAGGTATCGGTATCCACCACAAACCGGCTGCATTCAACCGTCACCTGGCAGCCAGACAAGCCGGATACCCCGAACTCAATCTTCTGCCGGGCCAGGGTACATTGACAGGGGGAAGCAGACAGCGCGTCAGGCAACACCAGTTGGGCACCACTGTAAGCCGCCAGATAAGCCCGTGCCGCCGACACCGTCTGGCTGTACTGCTGCGCAGTCGTACTGGTTATACGTTGTACCGCCAGACCGACCATGCTGAGTATCAGCAAGATAAACAGCGCCATCGGTAACCCCATTCCCTGGCTGGCTGGCCACGCCCGGCCAGCACTTTGCCCGGCACGTTGTCCGGCACGTTGTCCGGCACTTCGCGTACCGATAGTGGAAACAACAACTAACTGGACAAGCCTCCCGGCGTCAGGGTACATGAAGCAGATGCACCTCCCGAGTAATCGACTGACGTTCTCCGTCACTGCCCGCTGCATTGCCATCGCGGACAGAGCGCAAGGTAGTAAAACGGAGGCTGACCACCGCGTTACGCTGCACTCCAGATGCCAGCAAACCGAATTCCAGCGACCCTGGCAGCAGACTGTCCAGCATCAACGTGGCATCAGTAGCTGGCAGCAACTGACTGCTGTCGGCAGCAAAACCATAGCCGCGATAGCGCCAGATGCGCCCGCCAGCGTCCTCACAGTAGGCCACGGGCGTATCCACCAGATAGACGCGACGCTGAGGAGAGTCGGTAAGAAAGCGCTCGTTCTGGCTGAACACCAATGTCTGACGATGATTCTGTACCGACCCCAGAGTCGCCATAGAGGATGAAAGTGCTGAACCAGGGCCGCTCGCACCGTAAATAACCTCACTGCCGACCGGATAGACCGCCACATAGCCAGAATCCCCCGACGTCAGCGCGGCAAACTCCACCACCTCCATCAGAGTACCTGCCGACCCCAGCGGCAACGTGAGATAGTCACTACTGCCGAGAACCGGTACCAACTCCAGACAGGAAGAACCGTTATTTTCAAAACGCCGTACACTGTTTGGCAGCGCCAGGCGAATATCGCGGATGATCTGTTCCGCTGTCGCACTGGCATTGCTGGCCCACATTGAACGGGAAGAGGTATCGAGCCAGCCCAGCACCGACAGACTTATAAACCGGGTACTGACCAGCCCAATAATGCCAGTGATCACAATCACCATAATCATTTCGATCAGCGTAAAGCCGCCAGCACCCACAGCCATGCAGCGCCGTGGCATCAGAAGTTTCCCCGCAATGCCGACAGCCGCAAGCGCTGATTGTCCGGCCCGCTGACCGTCACCTGAATCAGTTTGCTGCGACTACTGACGTTGCCAACGCCATCCTGGCAACTCACCTGCACATCCACCTGATACAGCGCCACGGCAGCCAGCAAAGCGCCATCCAGAAACCGGCCTTGTTCGCTCAAACCATGAAAATCGTCCACATCATCAAAATCGCTACGCCCCGACTCACCACCCTCTGGCCCATCAATCACACAACGACCGACACTGCCGCCACCCAACGGGCTATCCTGCTGAAAGTTCAGCGCCAAAGCGTCATCCAGATAGGATTGTGCCAACTGCACGGCGCGGGTCTGCCACAGCGGATTGGCACTCTGCCCCACCCCAAAACTGATACTGCGCGTAACCGCCGTCAGCGCAATCGCAAGAATCACCAGGGTAATAACGGTCTCAATCAGACTGAAGCCCGCTGCCACATAACGACCCGACTCAGCCATATGGCCGTTCACAAACATGACCCTTCATAAGCGTATCCCGAGGCACTGACACAGAGTTGAATAGGCGGAGAGGAAAGCACACAGAGCTGCAACGGCTGATAGGGCACCAGCTGACCATTACCATCAAACAGAATCGTTGTCGGCAAGGACGGCAAATCGCTGCAGCCAGCCGCCAGACGGCGGCCAATCAACAATGACAGGCCGCCACGTTCCAGCGTCTGCGACAGCACCACACCCTGATCAGCAGACAAACTGGCGAGCCACTGATCACCCAACTGAGAAATCACCAATCCCACCGCCGCATCACTGGAGCGCGACAGCGATACCTGACGCGCCTGCTGAAAAACCCCCAGCCAGTGATCAACAATGATGCGACGATCATAGCTGTCGCGACTGGCAAAGATGCCGACCGCCGCAGCAGACAACACCCCGGCCAGCACCAGTACCAATATCAGTTCAATCAGCGAATAACCGTTCTGCCGCCCGGCAGCCACCAGGCATCAACAGCCGGTAGCAACCACCGAAACGACCGGGGTGATATTGGTCGAACCATCGGCTGCTTCGTAACGGGCATAACAGTTGGTTTTGGCCGGTACCAGATCAAACTGCAACGTCGTAATCGTGGCACCCGCCACGTCTGAGGTGGCGTAATCGGAAATCTGCGCGGAAGCAACAACCCCGGCCGCGTCGGCAGTCGGATAGCCAGAAGCCATCGTCACCACCTGGCCATCCAGGGTCACGGACGACGAGCCGGAATTGCCATCCGCCAACTGCTGGGCATGGGCAATATTGGACGACGAACGTAGCGTACCTGCCAGCGCATTAAGGCTAGCCAGTCGGGCATCACCACCGAGATCCGCAAACCGTGGCAAGGCGAACGCCGACAACACACCCAAAATCACAATCACCATGATCAGCTCGATCAGGGTAAAACCGGAAACACGTTTCATACATCACTCCTGCGTGACATCTGCCTGACTGTCAGGTTACGACCGCAGCAGGGCTACGGCACACACGAGACAGCGAGGATTAATTGATCTGTTCCTCCTAACCATAGATCACAGCATCGTGATTGCCCGCGCTCTTACGAAAAGACACAGAGCCGCCCTGAACCACAACAAAACACGGGAAAAAATACGGAAAAATGACGCCACCAGCGCCACTTACCGACGAATGACTGGCAGGTTTTCAGAATTTCACAGCCTGATTTGTGTCAGTATGACAAGCCATCAAACGACCATACCCTTGCTACGCCAGCCGCAATCACCACGGCCAGCGGTAAACAGATTACCCGCGCACTCGTAACAAAGATGGATACTCTGTGGTCAGAACGCTTGTTATAGTCAAAACCAAAACCGAAAGGACAGGAGGCTAGACCCACATGAACAACCTGCACATTCTTATTACTGGCGGGGCCAGTGGTATCGGCCTGGGCATTGCCGAACAGCTGGGCAAACAAGGCGCCCGCATCGTGATTTCTGACATCAGTCAGGAAGCCCTGGACAAAGGTCTGGTTCAACTGAGAGAAGAAGGGATCAACGCCACAGCAGTCGCCGCCGATATGTCCGACATCACTGCAATCGATGCCCTGGCAGCCCACTTTACCGACGATCCCATCAACGTGGTGGTCAATAATGCCGGGTTGCAATTTGTTTCCCGCCTGGAAGACTTCCCTGCCGACCGCTGGAAATTGCTGATTGATGTGATGCTGGTTGGCCCCGCCATGTTGTCGCGAGCGCTATTACCGGCCATGCGAGCACAAGGTTTTGGGCGCATCATCAACATTGGCTCGATTCACAGCCTGGTCGCATCGCCCTACAAATCCGCCTATGTCGCCGCCAAACACGGCCTGATTGGTTTTTCCAAGACACTGGCACTGGAAACTGGCGATACCGACATCACCGTCAACACCATCTGTCCGTCGTACGTCAAAACACCGTTGGTTGAAAAGCAGATTGCTTCCCAGGCCAAAGAAAACGGCATTACAGAAGAAGAAGTGATCAACAAAATCATGCTCGAACCAATGCCGAAAAAGCAATTTATCGACATCTCCGAAATTGCCGGCACCGTTGCTTTCCTGGCCAGCCCGGCAGCCAAAAACATCACCGGCCAAACCATGGTGCTGGATGGTGGCTGGGTCGCTCGCTAACACTCACCGTCAGATTAGAGATCCCCTGGGCCGATGGTGCTGCCTATCCGCAACACTGAATCATCGTCGGCAAGCCGCCTTCTACGGCGTCCAGGGGCCATTTCAATCTGATCATCCCGCTCCCTCAGGCCGGGGCCGGGTGGGTGTATTGGTTCCAGGTGTCCTCCACCACATGGATGGTGGTCTATATTTACAGGCTACCCCGCTGCCGCTCCCCGTGCTGCTGCGCCCAGCTCCCAGATCGGTAAAAATACGCCCAGTGCCAGTATCAGTACCAGAATGCCCATCAGCACCAACATCAAGGGTTCCACTGCGTCCGCCAGCTGTTTCAGCTCGTAATCGATTTCTTCCTCGTAAAAATCTGCCACGTCGTTCATCAACTGGTCGATTGAACCGGTCTCTTCGCCCACCGCCATCATTTGTAACACCAGCGGGGTAAACAGCCCGGAACTGGCGGCAGTGCGGGTTAACTGGTCGCCGCGCTCCACTCCGGTCTGCATCAAACGGATCGCCCGACCAACATGACGGTTACCGACACTGTCCGACACAATCGCCAGACAGCGTAATATAGGTACTCCGGCCGACATCATCATCGCCAGTGAGCGGGCAAAGCGCGCCAGTGCCATGCGCCGGAACAAGGAGCCAAAGATCGGCAGCCGCAGTTTTAACGCATCCCAATACACGCCGCCGTCCGGGGTTTTCTGGTATTGCCAGGCGGCTACCACCAGCAAGATCACGCTCAGGACGATCATGGAGCTGTAGTTGGTTGCAAACTCTGAGCTGGCAATCAGCACACGGGTCGCCAATGGCAGCTCCGATCCCATATTTTCAAACACCGGGATAAAGTTCGGAATGACGTACAGTGTGACAATGCTGATGGCTGACACCATCGACATCAGCACCAACGCCGGGTAACGCAACGCGGACTGAAGCCGTTTTGAGGTTTCCTGTTCCATTTCCAGGTGTGCCACCAGAGCTTTGAAGGCTTCTGGCATACGTCCGGTTGTTTCACCGATGTGCAGCATGTTGATATAAATCGGCGAAAACACCTTGGGATGCTGCCGGAAGGCCGACGTCAAATCGCCGCCGGAGGTCAGGGTGTGGGAAATATCAGCCACGATACGTTTGATTTCGACGTTGGGAGACGATTCGGCCAGGCCATTCAAGGCCCGAATAATGGGCACTCCGGCACGGGTCAGTGCCAGCAATTGGCGAGTAAATATGATTTTTTCAGCCAGTCGGATACGACGGGAATGCCAGAGTGGCATAGCCTCGCGATCGCGGCTGGCTGGTCGGGCATTCAGCCCCAGTACCAGAATCCCCTGCCGTTGCAGCTGCGTCGCGGCACTTTGCTGATCTGCGGCCTGCACCTGACCCGTGACCGCTTGTCCACGGCCATCGCGGCCTCGATAGTCATAACCCGGCATCAACCATTGGCCTCATCAAGGGTGGCAGAAACCCGGAATACTTCTTCCAGCGATGTCCATCCCTGGCGGGCATAGTCCAGCGCAACCAGCCCCAGTGGCCGAAAATCCGGCTGCCGGGCGGCGGCTTCAGCAAAGGCGTTGGCATTATTGTCACGTAATGCGGTGATCAGCGGGCCACGTATTTCAAGCAGTTCATAGATACCGACCCGTCCCTGATAACCGGTGTTATGGCACTGGTGGCAGCCATGGCCACTGCGATAAGAGTGGTCTGCGGCTCCGGCTTCCATGGCGTTCAGCCAGGCACGTTCCTGCTCTTGTAGCGGCTGCGGCTGAATACAATTCGGGCAGAGTCTTTTAATCAACCGCTGTGCTACCACGGCTCGCAGCGATGACGCCACCAGATAGGTATCCACGCCCATATCGAGCAGCCGCATGGCACTGGAAGCGGCGTCGTTGGTGTGTAATGTCGACAGCACCATATGGCCGGTCATGGCTGCTCGCAGACCGATTTCGGCGGTTTCCTGATCACGCATTTCACCCACCAGAACAATATCGGGATCCTGCCGCAAGGCAGCGCGCAGCACCGTGGCAAACTCCAGCCCGACCTTGCTGTTGATCTGTACCTGATTGATGCGGGGTAATCGGTATTCCACCGGATCTTCCGCTGTGATGATTTTTTTCTCTGGCCGGTTGAGCAAATTCAGTGCCGCATACAGAGTGGTGGTTTTGCCACTCCCTGTCGGCCCGGTGACCAGAATCAGCCCATGAGGACGCTGGATCAGATGGCAAAAACGCTGCCGTAATGGCGCTGGCATCCCCAGCCGTTCAATGTCGAGCAAACCGCCGCTCTGATCCAGCAGACGCATCACCACCGATTCGCCAAACGGCACCGGCATGGTCGACAAACGGACATCGATGCTTTTGTTGGATACACGAATATTAAAACGGCCATCCTGAGGCAGGCGTTTTTCTGAGATATCCAGCCCCGACATGATTTTCAGGCGCGACACCAGAGCCGATGCCACCCGTTTTTCTTTCATGATTTGTTCTTGCAAATCACCATCGATGCGCAAACGAATACGCAGCAGGGTTTCTTCCGGCTCGATATGAATATCCGAGGCTTTCACCTGCACCGCATCTTCAAACAGGTTTTGTAACAGTCGCACCACTGGCGCATCGCTGGAATCGGAGTCCAGCGCCATCTGGTCTATGTCAAAATCGCTGGCTTGCAGTTCGCCTTCCAGCTCACCGGCAATCGACGCAATTTGTTCCTGCCGCCGGTAGAGGCTGTCCAGCAAGGTCAGTAATTCCTGCTCACGTACAAAAGCGGGCAGTACCGGCCTACCCAGTGCCCGTTGTAATTCGTCCACCAGCATCAAATCGGTTGGATCCGCCATACCCACTCGATAGCCGCCACCTTCTTCGGCCAAGAGAATGGCGCGATAACGCCTTGCCTGCCGCTCGGGCAGGCGCTGCACCAGTGCCGCATCAATACGAAAGCGGGACAGTTCGATAAAAGGAAAATGGAAACACTCGGCCAATGTCCCCAACAGCTGTTCTTCCGCTAAAAAGCCAAGATCGGTGATGGCGCGCCCGAGCTTCTTGCCCGAACGCTTTTGTTCCGCCAGTGCCTGTTGCAACTGGCTAGCGGTGATCAGCTGGCGCTCCAGCAGCAGATCACCTATGCGGATCTTTTTCGAGGTATCCATCAAGTTGCCACTCCTGGCCTAACGCTCGCTGGCCGGATAGCTTTCTGCCACAGAATCATGTGGCACGGGTGTCTGCAGCGACGTCAGATCACTGGCTGGGGATTGCGGTTTTAACGCCGCCACAGCCTCTTGCGCAGCGGCTGCAGGCGTGGTTGCTATGGCTGCAGTCTGTTGCCGCAAGTGTTCGTTACTGGCGTCAATCAGCCAGCCGGTCAGCAGCGCAATGCCAAGCATAATCAGCATGGCACCTGCTAATACCAGCAGTGCGTCTTTAATTGGAAGTTCCCTTTCCGGAGTATCGCGCAGCGCATGGCTACGCGGACGAGTACGCAATTCATGCGTCTCGGCGGGTGCAGTCACAACTGACCCTTTTGTATACCATTGATGGTTCATGGTGTTGGCCCTCCGGGGGTAGATACAGACGGTGCCAGGGTGGAGAAACGGCGATTGATTTCACCAATTTCTTCCACCGGAATGGCTCCGTCCACGATGTGCGGCTGAATCAGAATGACCAGCTCGCTTTGCACACTTTCCTGCCGCTGCTGGCGGAACAGCCAGCCCAGCAGGGGAATATCACCGAGTAACGGTACTCGCGCTTCGGTCGTGACCTTGCGGTTTTGCATCAGACCGCCAATCACCACTACCTGACCGGACTGCGCCCGAATAATGGAATCGGTCTCGCGTACGGTGCTGTAGGCCAGCGGCAGGTTAAATTCCTCGCTCCCCAGCTCAATGGTTTTGACCCGCTCTTCCACCTCGGTCACGGTCGGGTGCACATGCAGGATCACTTCTTGCCCGTTGCTGATCTGAGGGGTGACATCCAGTGCGATGCCAGAGAAAAAGGGCGTCAGTTCAATGTCGGGGCTTTGGGTGCTGCCGGTAGTCGAGGTCGTGGTGGTGGTACTGACTTCAGTAACAAAAAACTCGTCCGACCCCACTTTGATAACGGCTTTCTGGTTGTTCACAGTGGCAATACGCGGACTCGACAACACCCGGACATCACCTTGGGTCTGCAACAATTCCACCGCGCCGGTGAAATCACCCATACTCAAGTTGAGCGAAAAAATACCGCCAATACGATCGGCATTGTCCAGCCCCACACCAGCCTGCCCGGCGGTGACCGAGTTACGGCTGCTAGTGGCGGCCAGCGTGTTCCAGTCGATGCCAGCCTGAAAACCATCGTTCAGGGTGATTTCAAGAATTTTGGTTTCGATCAGCACTTGTTTGCGAATGCTGATCTCGGCCTGGCGCAAATACGCCTCGACCGCTGCCTGAGTCGATGGCATGGCGCGAACAATCGCCAGACCGGCATGAGCATCGACGACCACTTGTGCACCCTCCTCACCCTGTATCAGCAGTTGCAGGGTGGAACCCAGTTGTTGCCAGAAATCCGCTCGGGACGCCGTTTCAACTTCGCTGGAGTTCACTGTCCGACTGCCGGAACCTGAAACGTTAGATCCACTGCCGCCATTACGTTCAACATTGGACACCTGACCACTGCTGACTTGCATGCCAGAACGGCCACTGCGGCTCACATTGAGGTAATCAATCGGATAAATCCGGGTTTGCTGCTGACGCGGCAAAACCTTCACGCCATAACGGGTTTCGATAAAATCATAGCCATGAATATCCCGTACTGCTTCCAGTGTTTCCCGCAGGGTTACCTGTTGTAAATGCAGCGAAATCAGCCCTTTCACCTCCGGGTGCAAGACCAGATTGACCCCTGTACCATGCACCAGGCTGTTAAAAAACACCGCGACCGGGGTGTTATCTGCGATGACATCAAAGCGCTCAACCGCAGCGTTGGTCTTCGCCTTGTCAGCGGTTGTACTCGCCATCAGGTCAGCACCCGCACCCGCACCCGTATTAGAGTCTGCGGACAGCGCCCGTTGATCCACAACCTCTGCCGCTGCCGCGACCTGCAGCAGCGGTTCAGCGGCAGCCGATGGTGGTTGCAGTGGCGTCTGGCTACAGCCAGCCAGCGACACCAACCCGGTGAATACTGCAAGCAACAGCCCGAATAGCCGTCGTTGCTGGTGAATTCTCAGAGACCCCGTCATTGTGATTGGTTTCCTTCAGTGGTCGTCTTGTGCTGGTGCGGTTGTGAGCGCAGGGCGCTGTTAACCAGCGTCAGCCGTTGAGTGTCGGTGGCTGATCGCAATAGCACGCCCTCCGTATCAATGCGAATTACCCGATAACCCTGGATACGATCGCCACTGGAGAGCAACTGATTGTTAATCACCACCACCGCCTGACGGCCCAACTGCAGTTGTTGCAACACCAGCGGCTCAGCGGCTACAAACTCGACGGGGGGACGGGATTCATTACTGGCCCAGGCCGGTGGCCGGGTTGGATCCGAATCTGCCTGTACCGTCATGACAGCGGTAAGTGCTGCCCACAGAATGACTCGCAACAAGAGGTTATCCACCGACCACCTCCGCTTGTGTACTCAGAGTGAACACCGTCAGCGACAGCTCTCCCCAGGGATGCTCTTGCAGACGGTAGTCCAGTGACTGCCAATAAATCCGGCCAGGACTGGTATCCAGCAGACGCAGGTAATGGTTGGCGCCACGCCAGGTGGCCTGTAAGCGAATCCTGAAACTGTGTTTCCAGAGCAACGGTGCCTCGGTGATTGGCAGAATCGAAGCAGTCATGGCATTGGCACCAGCCGGTACTGCCGCAGTCTGTACCGCAGAGAGTGATGTCGTGATTGGAGCAGCAAGTGAAAGCGAATCAGCAACCGGTTCTGGCGGCAGATTTTCCAGTGACAGCAAGACCAGCTCCGGCGTTTGCTGCAACACCGGCTCCAGTAATGCCACCATCTGCCTGGGTGCCACTAATTGCTCGGAAAGATTGTCGGCCATCTGGTCCAGCGCCCGCTGTTGTTGCTGCAGACGTTCCAGACGACGTGCCAGTGCCTGATTAGGATCCTGCGGTTGCAGCTGTTGTAAAGCAGCCAACTCGCGATCCAGATCGGCCATTGTCTGCTGTGAGCTCGCCAACAGTTGTTGCTGTTGCTGCCGTTGTTGCCACAAAGGGTCGATACATACCCAGCCTGCCAGTAGCAGTAACACCATCAGAGTGATGGACAGCAGCCGTAATTCTCGCGGTGCCAGCCGCTGCAGTTGCGTAGTCAGCTGAACAACCAGCGCAACAACCAGCGCGTGTTCCAGCCAGTTTTCTGCCCAGCCCGCTCTCCTGCTCATGGCTGTTCTCCCCGGATTATGGGCCATACCGATTCACGCCTGCCGGGCTTCGCGGGTCGGGTGTCCAGAACAAAACCGAACCCCGGCATTTGCCCGGTAATACCTATTTGCTGAAAACGCCGTTGCTGATAGGCCGGCAGTAAACCGAGTTGTGCCAGATAACGGGACACCGCCACCGGCTCGCGCACCTGCCCGGACAAGGCGATCTGCTGGCCCTGATCGCGGATGGCAATCTCTGCCAGCCAGACGTTATTCGACGACACACTGCCCAGCTGGGACAGCAACGGCAGGAACGACTGTGAACCGTCCGGTAGACGACTGTGCCGTTCAATCTGTGTCAGCAAGGCCAGCCGTTGCTGGCTCTGCTGCAAACGTTGTTCGCTGTGCGTTATTTGCTGCTGCAGGCCAGCGTCCGCTTCCGGCATACGCAAACGCTGGTGCTGGCGGCTAATATCGCCCTGACGCAGAACCTCCACCTGTTGTTGTTGCTGCAACCGCGACTGGTTATAACGCCACTCCAATGCCAGCCCGACCACGACCAGCACCAATAAACCCAGCAGTATCAGCAACTGTCGAAGCAGCTGCCGGAACGCTGGCGGCAACCGCACCGGTTGAAATTCGGGCAGGTAAAAATTAACCCGCTGACGGGCTTGCCAACTCATCAAACGGCCTCCCGCCAGAGCGGATCCAGCGCCAGCCAGGCAGCCCCCAGAGCACTGGCTGTCAGCGCGTTACCATCACTTTCAATCCAGTGGCCTAACGACAAACGGCGACAGGGCATGGCAAGACGCTGTTCCAGCGCCAGTAGCAAACTGTCGTCAAGCTCGTCGATCGCAGCCACCAGCCACAACTGCCCCACCACACCCATACCTTGTTGACTGTCGAAATAGTCCAGTGAACGCTGGATTTCCAGCGCCAGCGTATCCAGCCGCTGAAAACCGCCCGCCGCGGGTGCTGACTCGCCGACTGACAGGCTGTCAGACCATGAGCCAGCAACGGTCAACTCGCTATTGTTGTCCAGTTGCGCTAATTCTGTTGTCAGGGCTGCCGCTCCGGTTTGCAGATCGCGGCGTAAATACAGTGCCCCCTGGCTGTAGATCAGCAACCGGCCGTTGTCTTTTTCCAGCTCCAGAATGGCAATACTGGTTTCTGGCTCCAGCGGTTCCAACAGGCCAAGCAAAGCCAACTCAGTAATCGTCACGGCCTCTATGCGCAACTGTTGCTCGCGGCAATGATTCACCAGCGTCTGCACCGAATCCCGTGGCGACATCGCCACAAACACCATGTTCTGGCGTCCGCGATAGGCGTCTTCTGGCAACCGAAACGCCTGCACCAGTAATTGTTCCAGCGGTACATCCGCCAGCTCGCCCAGGCGGAAACGCATGGCATCGGCAAGCTCACTGTCTGCCACCGGAAGCGCATCCAGCAGCTGCAGCTGATAGCGATCACTCGGCAACACCAGCACAACACGTACACGCCGACAGGGCAGCTGACGTGCCCAGACACCCAGCGCCTGCCAGTCAGCCAATGGCTGAAAACAATGACCCAGCACCTTGCGCCCACCGTCTGCCGACACCACGCCACTGGCCACCGCTGCCAACGCACCCGATGGATGCAAAGCGATACCGATATAACCGGTGCCAATGTCGGAGCGTGATTGCCAAGGCCAGCGCATAGATTGTCAGTCCAGTTGTTGAATACTGTCAGTGTAGACAGGATTTTGGCGTTTGCCGGTTCAGCCCTGAACCTGTGTCCGGTGGTTACCCATCACCTGTTTGCCAGCATCACTGGTGATCAACGGGGTGAAAACCTATACTGCCCGACCGCTTGTTCGCCGGATAACTGCATGTTTCATATCGTTTTGTTTGAGCCAGAAATTCCACCCAATACCGGCAATATCATTCGCCTGTGCGCCAACACCGGCTGCCAGTTGCACCTGATTGAGCCATTGGGATTCAACATGGAAGAAAAAGCGCTGCGCCGCGCCGGACTGGATTACCACGAATTTGCCTGCGTCAAAACCTACCCCAGCTTTGAACACTTTTTGCAACAGGCACAGCCAGCGCGGCTGTTTCCATTCACCACCAAGGGCAGTACGGTGCATTCATCCGTTGCCCTGCAGCCAGACGACTATTTTATGTTCGGGCCAGAAACCCGTGGCTTGCCAGCCGAGGTACTGCAACAGTTTCCGCCAGCACACTGGCTAAGACTGCCAATGCTGCCGGACAGCCGCAGCCTCAACCTGTCGAATAGCGCCGCAGTGGTGGTGTTTGAAGCCTGGCGGCAAGTGGGATATGAGGGAGCAAAGCTGGCGGGGGACGGGATTTCAGCGTCAGAAAGTGAATCAAGGTAGGGCTCGCCACCATGCTCCCAGCCGACATAACAACGACTTCCCATCGGCTTTGCCGGGCGTTTCACAAGTAATTGCCTAACGCTGATCCAGCGTTCTTGCTTGTGGTGGTCTCAAAAAAATTAGCCTATGGAGGACATCTATTTAATCCGGTGCTCACTCTGGGCTACTGAATGGTGTCGAATCACGAAGCCAACTTGCAGGCCTGACGGGTCAAGTCAAACGTCG